>CAZRQS010000020.1:18999-23076 GCA_964602255.1 uncultured bacterium
AGATACTGCATCTCGACCAGCTCACGCATGAGCGGATTGAAGAACCCCATCATGCGAAGCATGGTTTTGTTGGCGACGATATACTTCGGATCGCGGCCGGCTTTTTCAAAGACGCGGCGCGCGAACTCGCGCTGCGTGATCGTTCCGGACCCCGCGAATTGCCACGACCGTCCGTACGCGCGCGGTTCCTGTGCAAGCGCCAGCGATAGCGGTCCGATGTCGGGAACGTACACGAATTGATGCGGCGTATCGATGGGGCCGATGAGATTCGCACGCCGTCCCTGCACAGCTGCGACGAAGACGTCGTGCACGAGACTGCGCTCCACGTTTGGACCGTAGAAGTCCGGAAGACGCAGAATCGTTCCGGCGATATTTCCGGAAGCGTGCGCGGCGAGGAGAAGATCCTCTTGCGCCTTGCGCATCTTGCCTTTGAACGTTTGCGGCTCGCGCGGATGATCTTCACGAACCGGACTCGTGAGCGGCAACCCGTATGGATACACGGTCGCGAGGAGCACCATTCGCTGCACGCCCGCCGCGATCGCGCCTTCGAGCGTCCGGCGCATGATCAGCGGATGCTTTTCGAACTGGTCGTACGGCACGCCGACCAAATAAAAAATCGTGTCGACGCCGGCGGCGGCCGCGTTGACTGATTGCGGGTCGTCAGGATTCCACGTGACGATTTCGGCTAACGGATCGGCTCCGAATTCCCTCTCCAGCGTTTGCCTGTCGCGGCCGACGACCCGGTACTGCAGCCCTGCGTCTTGGAGGGCTTGGGCGATGGGGGCGCCCGTTTGGCCGGAGGCGCCGAAGAGGGCATAGGCGGGCATGGGGCCGGCTCGCTTTCTTCCGGACTACTGAACGCTGTTCAGTGAACATTGTTCATTTTACATTGACAGTTCAGTTTGTCAACCCCTATACTGGAGTCATGGGAGCTCTGGAGCGCCGCGAGCGCGAAAAGGCCGCGTTCCGGGAACAGGTGCTCGACGCTGCCCGCAAGATTGTCTTACGCGAAGGCTTTGAAGCGCTAACGATGCGCAAGATCGCCGAGGCTATCGAGTACGCTCCCGGCACGATCTACCTGTATTTCAAAAGCCGCGACGACATCGCGGCAGAGCTGACGCAGAAAGGTTTCGAGGAGCTGGTCAGCGCCTTCGCGCCGGCCGCCGGCATCGCGGATCCCATGGAGCGCCTCAATCGTGTCGGGCAACTCTACGTGAAGTTCGGCCTGGAACATTCTGAGACGTATCGCCTTATTTTTATGGAGCGCTACTCGAGTGCGGTGTTCGATGCCGAGAAGCCGAACAGTGCGGGCGAACAAGCGTTGCAGTTTCTCATAACCGCCTTCGATGAGTTGCGCGATCAACGCCGGCTCGCGACAACCGCAACCTCAGCAGAGCTGGCCGATACGTTTTGGTCGGCGATGCACGGTATCGTGAGCTTAAAACTCAACTGCGAAGGCTATCCTCAAACCCCGACTGAGGCCCTCGTACGCACGATGGGGGACATTTTACTGCGCGGAGTGTCTCTCGATCCGCAAATGCGCGAAAGCTAACCGGCGAACGATATCCACGGCGTCTTGCGTAGAACGTCCGGTGCCGGTGAGCGACTCATAGACTTCGAAGGACGCCAGCGTGTGGACAACGTCCACCGCTTCGTCGATCTTCCGCGGGGCCGGCACACCGAGTTGCTCTCGCAGCCTTCCAATCAGCGTGCGAACGCCTTCACGCCGCCATTCATCGCGATTCTCCGCACTAAAAGCCGGATCGATTTCGGAAAGCGCACGAAGGCGTGCGATCGCCGTCCGCTCTGAGGCGAAAAACGCGAAGAACGCAAAGATAAATTTGTTTAGCGCTTTCTTTGCGTCGGTTTGGGAAAACGCTTCCCCCAGGTGTTCGCGTAGCTTTCCGTGCTCGGCCAGATCGTCGTACAACGCGCTGAGCAATCCCGCTTTCGATTCGAACTGATAGTAGACAGTCATGCGAGCGACATTCGTGTGACGCGCGATCGCGTCCATACTGAATTTCGAGAGTGCATCGGACGAAAGGAGCAACTCCCGCGCTCCGCGCAAGATGCGCGAACGCGTTTCATCAACCGCTGCTTGACGAGTCCTAAGCCGATACGAGCGCGGGGACATTGCTCCTTGTTCTTAAACAAAGGGTGCGATAGTCATGGCAAGCAGCGCGCATGCGAGCAGCACGACGACGATCCGCGGCAAGACGGCATTTCTTCCGTCGCTGCCGGGTGAAAGCCGCGCAAACACGGGAATCATCGCGCCCGAGACAAGCGCGAGCACGCCGCATGCGCCTCCGGCGGCGTATGCCGTTCCGGCTCCGGTGTGAAAGAACGCACCGCTAAAATGCCCCGATATGGCGTAGAGCAAATAGAGACCGCTCGCGATCGTCAGCACTGCAGCTGCCGCAAGAAAAGCCGGAAAACGCGTGACCGCAGCCATGTTTTGCATGACGCGTCCGCCTTCCGCGCCCGCAGTTTGCGCGGCCGGCACGACAAACCGCACGAGAAAAACCACGGAGCCGAACCAGAAAACCGCTGAAAACATGTGGATGACCACTACGACAGGGCTCATAATGATTTATATATACTGCTAGCCTAATTAAAATGTCAAGTGGATGGCCTGTTCGCTCGCAGGCGTGATGGGCGCAGTCACAGCCCCTTCTTCAGTTCGCTTTTTCGGCATGAGGATGCCGGAAACGAATGTCGACTCCAGCGTGCTGGCGGAGATTAACATTACACCTTTTACCGATGTCTTGCTCGTGCTGTTGATTATCTTCATGATCCTCGCGGCGCTCGTCGTCCCGCCCGGATTTGAACGCACGCTAGGCTCGCCGGCGGCAGCGCCGGCCTTGAAGGTCGCTCATGCCGTCCCGCTCGTCATCGATTCGCATCAGCGCATGAGATTGGACGGCGTACCGATCACGCAAGCCGGCCTGTACGGCGCTATGGGAAGACTCGCAGCGCGTAATCCGAATGTGCGGATAGCGCTGTATGCAGACGCGCGTGCCCGCTATCAGTTAGTTATGCGTGTGCTCGATGCGGCCAAACTCGCGGGAATCCGCGACGTGAGCTTCGTTACGCAGTAAACGTCTTCGCGCGGGTGCGTGCTGCGAACATATTCACAATCATCGCGATCCAACCAATGGCTCCGAAAAGTGCGCCGCGCGCAGCAATGCCCGCGCTCTCGTTCAGCAATCCAACTGCTACAACGGCAATCGCGATCTGAAACGAAAAGAATGAGTACCATGAGAGTCGCGTTTCGAGCAGCTCCGGCGAACTCGCTGCGTACACGTGCGCATTGAGCATCTGCCCGACCCAACCCATCAGCAGAACGAACATGTATACCTGCTGCCACGGTTTGCCAGCGATTACGCCGGCGCCTAAAACGAGCGCAACCAAAAGCCACAGGATCGCGGCGAAGATAAATGCCTGCGGCGGACCAAACCTGTTACGCGAGCGGTGCACCATGTCGAGCACATCAAACGCATAACCGGCTGCGGACACGCCGAATAGCGCGCCGCCGATCCACGCGAGTGCAGTGATGTATGCCGCAACACCGGCAGCTAGAAGCAGCACGCCGGCGAGTGAAAGTAAACCGACGACGATATGCATCCATCGAAAGCGCGTGACCGCGTCCGTAATAGTGCGAACGGTGCGCATCGATACGCCGAAAATCAGTAACGAAAGCCAGCCAAGCGTACCGAGCGCCGCGTGCGCCTCAGGCAACGCGCTGACTCCACTGGGAATCTGGCGTCCTGCAAGCATCAAAGCAAGTGCAAAACCGGCGAATGCCGTTGCAAGTAAAAATGTAAACGTTCCACCGAATGCGCGTGCTACGGCTCGCTGAATGCGTTCACCACGCATTGCGGACGCAATTGTCCTAAACGCCGTTGCGAGATAGACGCCTAGTGCAAGAAGCACCAGCGTGCCGGCAGGGCCCAGCATTGCGGTGTTGCTCAAGAATGCGGCAATCAAAAGCGTTACACCGGCGCCATATATCGCGATGGACGAAAGCGCCGCTCGTCTGCCGCGCCATGGCACGCCGATAAGGTTCGGCAGCGCGTC
>CAZRQS010000021.1:0-23062 GCA_964602255.1 uncultured bacterium
CTCTACGCCCGGAAACTCACAACTCCCGTAGGACCGGATACGGCCTTACGCGTCATAGCATGACATCATGGAAGCAGGTCATTTTCACTATGACGAAGTTGCGGCGTTGCTTGATGTCTGTTGCAACTTGGCGTGCAAGAGCGGAACGGATGGTTTCGCGAGCCTTCAGGAAATCGTCGACCGAGCAGTACAGCGTTGACTCGCGCGGACTGCGCGCTAGTACTTAAGCCGCGCGATGGCGCATTTGTACATCTTGCTGGCTCGCTTGCCGTTTCGGATTCCCCGAGCACGCAGTTGCAGCGGTTGGAGGGCTTTGCTAGCACGGTCTCTCGCTCCCACGACGTCGAACTGGGGTTGGACGGCTCGGCAATAGGTGCCTCGATAGTCGAACAGGATCGATGCGTCGCAGTGCTTCTCGCGTTCAGATCCTCAGGAAATGCATTTAGCGCAAGAGATTTGCAAGTTCTCACACTTTTATCCAAGGTCACCGGCGCGGCGCTACACAGGATTCGTGAGGGTGAGCGACACTACCGCGAGAGTCGCCTTGATCCTCTGACCCAGGTTTCGAACCGGCGCGCATTTGATGAGGTTGTTCGCGAAGAGCTCGCTCGCTTTCAGACGGACCGCGATCCATTTTCGATCGCTCTTCTTGATCTCGATCGTTTTAAGGCAGTCAACGATACGCACGGTCACCTTGCCGGCGACACGCTGTTGGCGCACATTGCAGCCATCATTGCAGGGCAGATGCGTGTGAGCGACGCGTGTTTTCGTATCGGGGGAGACGAATTTGCCGTCATTCTTCCGCACACATCTGCGGCTGAGGCGTTGCACGCTCTGGTTCGTATAGCAAAAGCGGTTCACCGGAGTCACGAGGTTGCTACAAACGGCATCGGCCTATCATACGGGCTTGCCCAAGTTCAGCACAACGATGATGTGCACACCTTAATTTCTCGAGCGGATGCCGCTCTCTATCGCGAGAAACGCAAGCGTACGTGCGGAAAGCTTGGCGTAGCATAAAGTGATCCCGCTTACAGCCCATACTCATTAATCCGCGCTACACTAGCATAGGGCATAGGTAGTGTCCAGCGGGGCGGCCTCTCCCAACCCGCGCGTCGTAGGCGCCGTTGCCATGCCCCTGACCCAACGCATTAGACTTTAAGAGGCGCCAATCGTTCCTAAGATATTGACTGCCGCTTCGCGCAAATCGGCAGCTACGATGTCGGGCGCCGGTACGTCGGGATCCAAAATCTGACCCTGGCGCGCGATGAACGCCGCCTTGCATCCCGCGCGCATTGCCCCTTCGATATCCCAAGCGTGTGCCGCAATCAGCCGTAGATCACCGGTGGTGCAGCGCATTTCCGTTGCAACCATCTGGTAGGGTTCCGGAGCGGGCTTATATCGCTTTACAGCGTCGGCGGAAAAAAGTCGCGTGAACAGTCGCCCCAGGCCTGACCTCTCGATCTGCGCTTGAACTGTTGTTAAGGGCGATTGGGTCAGTGCAGTGAGTACAAACCCCGCGTCGCGCAACATCGCGAGCGCATCAGCTACTTCCGGATGAGGCGGTAACGATTTAATGTGTTCCAAGACTTCGGTGATTTGTGCATCATTCAGCGCGCCTTGGCGTTTGGCTGCGACCATTTTCAGAGCGGAGCGGCCAAGTGCGGGAAAATCTCGATATGCGCCGGTCAATGTCGCGGTGAACGCAAGCTGCAATATTAATTGGAACCACTCATAGCGCGCACGCGCATCGCGGAAAATGTCCTCGAAGTTTTTATCGAGGGCGCCGATGTCGAGAAGCGTCTCGTTGACGTCGAACACGAGTATATCCATAATGCTCCATTAATGAGGGCGCGCCGTCGAGTTCCGGCAACTCGAAGTTGGGGAACGCTTCGCCTATCTGCGGCCGCACCATCTTTACCCTCAATTGAGCGTTGCAGATGGAGGCAAGCTGCATTACTTTGTAGCTTCCCTCCATCTGCTTTTTGGGAACCCGTTACTTCAGATTGACATCAATGATCACGGGCGCAGCGCCTGCGGTCGGCATGTGATCGTTCTTGGCAAGCTGCACGATAATCTTCGCAGGCCCGGAATGCCATGAGGACAGGTCCATCGGAAGCGTTTTTGCGCACGGCATGCTCACCATCGCCGGCATACCCATCGTCATCATCGAGTTGAGCTGATCCATGCTCATCCCGGTCTGCTTCATCATTCTTTGGCCCATCTTCATGCCTTGCGGCGTCTTCATCATCGCGACCAGCGGCGCACTTGGAGACGCCGTCGTTTCTCCCGCTTGCTGCACGAACACGTGCACGTGTCCCCAGCCGTCAACGTCTTTCTTGCCTTCGAGATCGCAGGAAAGATCGAAATTGTTCACCGCCAGGACAAGATTGAATTTTCTATCCACGGAGGCGCCGCTGCGGGGCGAGAGAATGCGCACTGCCGGCTTGCCCGTCATTGCATTTGGCAGAGAGCTCGAACCGCTCGGCTCGTAGTTGAACGGGATGCTGGCGGGCATGCTGCTCATCACGTGCGCGTCAGTGGCAAGCACTACGGTAAGCATGTGTTTGCCGGGCGCCAATCCTTGGCCTGAGAACGAAAAGCTCTTAGAACAGCCCGGACCCACCACTAGGTGCTCCATGTCCATACCGTCCACCATGGCGTGAAGATGTCCCTCACCCATAGGCGCGTTCGTTTTGCCGACGTTCGTGCACTCAAAATTGAAATTGTTTACCGCGACTTTTACGGGGATGCTGCTTCCATGAACCGTTGCGCCCGATGCAGGCGACGTAATGGTAATGGAGGGCGGTGCCATCATGGCGGCGATCGCCGGAGCGGACAGCAGAGCAGCGGCAGCCGCGATAGCGCTCACCGCGATTCCCCGCATTCGGAAATACTTCATGAAATTGGAACTCCAGACAAAGTAGTGCGTTCTTTTCGAACCGTTCACTACCGTAACGCGCTATGCGGCAAGACGCTGTAATATGGCTCACAACCGCGTTCCTCACGCAGCGTGGCGCACTTTCCTGCGCGACAGTCAATTGCCGACTACGGCATGAAGGAGCCGGTCGAGCGGGCCCAATTGCAGGCGATCCGGTTTCCGTACAATGATATGGTGCTCTTCGTCAAGTTCGATGATGCCTGCATGCTGCAAGCGTCGCAGTTCTACGGTGCATGTTTCTCGAGACGCGCCAACGAGATGTGCGATCTCGTGGTGCGGCAGCCGCAAGTTGATGCGTACGGCGCCGCCCTCAACGACCTCACCATGTTGCTGCGCAAGGTACCGGAGCGCGCCGGCCACGCGCCCTCGAACGGTGCCGTACGCGAGCCATGCAATATGCGTCTCTGCTTCATCGCGTCTACGCGCTATTTCGCGCGCGATCATCATTGTAAGCTGCGGCTTATTCGCCATCAAGCGCATGAATTCGTCGACGGAGGCCTTACACAAATGGGTGTTATCCATCGATTCCGCGAATGTGGTTCGTTGGCCGCGCTCGAAGAGGGCAAGCTCACCGAAAACGTCACCGGGGCCGAGGATTGCAATAGTGATTTCCTTACCGTCCTCAGTGAGCCGGTACAGACGCACATGACCAGTTTTTAATACGTAGATAGCATCGCCGGCGTCGCCTTCCGCAAATACGATTTCCTTTGGTTTGCAATCAAACTCGTGAAAAAGGTGCGCGTATTTTTGAATTTCCTTGAGCGGGATGCCCTGGAATAGCCGGCTATGGCCGAGATACCAGACCTTGTTAGGCATGGGTGTTAACCGCCGTTATCGGTGCCCGATTTTGTTCTGTAGTATACCCGAGGCACGATTGCCTGCCTAGCTTCCAAGTCGACTATGCGCTCGCTAGCCTTATTGGAACGAGGCTCCGCTCATCGAACGGCGTGGCGTACGAGAGGTTCAGGCGTTGGTACACCTTCGCGGGAATACCCAAGTCCGCTAAAAAGAGTGCGCCGGCGCGTGGCGACACCAGACCCGTCTTCGGTAATGCGAGCGTTACCGTCTCATCCGCGTTGATAGTCTGTTCGCTCGCGTCCGTCGTCGCATCAATCCCTGATGGCACATCGAGGGCGATGATCGGGCGAGTCGAGGCGTTTGCCGCGTCGATCAGTTCAGCCGCAACGCCTCGCGGCGAACCCTGTAAGCCATAGCCGATGAGCGCGTCCACAACGAATGCGTAATCACTCCACTCGACACGCCGCGCGTCGACGAACTCGCCCGATGTAGATTGAAAGATTTGCAGTTGCCAGGCCGGCACTTCTCCAAGCCGATTCGGTTCGGACAAACAGAGCCGTGTGCGGACCCCGTGGTTCGATAGGTGTCGCGCGGCGCAAATGCCCCCGCCGCCGTTTCCGCCACGCCCCGCCAAAACCAGAACGATTGAGGTTGTTCGATTGCACGCGAGGCGCGTGAGGACGCGTGACGCCAGGGCGCGTCCCGCATTCTCCATCATTTGATAGAGATTTGGTCCCAGCTCATGCATTGCGATCCGATCGATCTCGCGCATTTGCTCCGACGTCACGGCTGGAACACGCGTGCCCGTGTCGGTCAGAAAAAGCACTCACGCCTCACTGCACGATGATACGAGAGATTGCGCCACTGGGGTGTTAGAACGCTCACAGACCACCGGCGTTAGCGCAGGCTACGATGGCGCGGTGATTTCCACCGTAAAGCCACCTGAACGCCAGGCACACCTCGGTCAAACGAAGCTTCCGACGTACTGCTTGCCGGACACGGAACTCGGTATGGGAGCGAGCTTCGGCAACAGCGGCATATGGGTCAATACCAAAAACACGGGTGCAATTGAGCGCGTCTTCTGTCTCGATCATGGAGAGAGCGCGATTGGCGCAATCATCACGCGTTACGCTATTAGCGGCATATCTCTTGCAGCGCACCATTTTGACGACCCTACGCTGGATTACATCAGTCTGCGACCCGATGGGCCGCTGCGGCAATTTGAGCTGCATCCAGCGTACCAGCGATGCACCTTCACGATCGCGAGTTCGGTCGACGTCAGTGAAACGACTTTCGTTCCACTGCAATCCGATATTGCGCTGAACGATTCTCCGGTAGCGTATCAAATCATCGAGCTGCATAATCGCCATGACAAAGAGCGCAATATCCGCATGCTGGCATTTGCGCGTCTGCGAGGGTCGCTTGGCGAAGACGTCGCCGTGGAGTTTGTTCCGCGTTTGCACTCCCTCGCTGCCCACAATCGGGGCAACACGAAGACAGCGCGGTTTTTCGGTGCGGACCGGGCGCCCACTGCCTACGGTACGACGTTTGAGTTCGACATTGCCTACGATCCGACGCGGGCACCGACGCTAGGCGGCGATATCTCTGCGCAGGGGGACGTTCTGGGTGTTCTTCAGATCGACATCCGCTTACGCCCGGGTGAGTCGGAGCGTTTCACACTCATTGCGGGCGCGTATGCCGATGATCTCACGGTCGCAATTGATCGCCATCGCGAGGTTTGGGAGAGCGGGCGCGCACTTGAAGAAACGTGCCGGCATTTACAATCGGTACTCGCAAACGGACAACTACTTTCTCCGGATGCAGTGCTCAACGACGGCGCGCTGTGGAGCAAAGTCAACATGCGGCGCGTCATGGGACGCTACCCTCAAGGCGCCGCGTTCACTAATGATCCCGGTGTTGCATCGAATGTCGTCATTCGCGACACGGCCTGGTTCGTCTACGGTAACGACCATTTCATGCCGCAATTTTCTCGTGCCATTCTTGAAAAAATCGCCGAATTGCAATATCAGAGCGGTAAACTTCCGGAATACTTCAATGCCATAAGCGGATTCGTCGAAGATGATGGACTGAACATCAACGATGATACGCCACTCTTTATCCTCGCGGCGAACCATCATTACCGCTGCAGCGGCGATGAGGAATGGCTTAGAAAGCTGTATCCGTCGGTTTCGAAGGCGGCGCGATACATCATCTCGCAGGTGGACAGCCGTGGACTGGTGTTTTGCAATGCGCGCGATCCTCGGGGAAACGTTTGGGCAATTGCGAGCTGGCGCAACATTATTCCAGGATATAGCATCAACGGCGCGGTGACCGAAGTCAACGCCGAAAGTGTGGCAGCGCTGCGCGCAGCGGGACATTGGGCTGAAGACGTGGGCAACCACGATGACGCTCAATTGTTCTTTGCACAGTCAGCCTTACTGCGCGAAGCAATGGACAGGCATCTCATCAATCCGGATACAGGCCTGTATTATCTTAATATCGACGTCGATGGCAATAAGCATAGCGATGTTACCGGAGATCTGGTGTTTCCCGTCATGTTTAACGCCTGCGATGAAGACACCGGATTTAGAATCGTCAGCCGTTTGAACTCGCCGGACTTCTATACACCTGCGGGCTTGCGCACCGCATCGCGAAACGATCCACGATATGATCCTGCGGCATATGCCGGTCTCGTCGGCGGTGTGTGGCCGGGTCTAACGTGGTGGTACTCATTTGCCGCTGCGGCATATCATCCTGACGCGATGGTTAAGTCGCTGCGCTCATCATTCGAGCACTATGCGGCAAATCCGCGCAAGAATAACACGGTGCCTGGACAGTTCAGCGAGTGGTTTGACGGTGAGGGCTTGACCAACAAAGGGATGCGCCTAAGCCCGTGGGAGCCTCCGCGGTTTCTCTGGGCCGCGGTCGAGGGTGTATGCGGCGTAACGCTGACTACCGGCAAACCGCGCGTGAATCCGTTAATACCGAAGAAGTGGCGGTGGGTCGGACTGCGTAATCTGCCCTATCATGGCCGCTCTATGTCCTATTTCGTTACGCGCCAAGAAGATGTGCTGCATATCTACACCACACTTGACGTTGACACGAATTGTGTCAAAGAACTTTTTGATGAGGACGTCTCGCACCAGATCGCCGCATTTTCCGAGGTTGCACCATTAATGGTCCTTCGCCGCGGGTCGGAGCTGATGATATTCGTTGGAAACGTCGGTGCTCAAACCGCCAGCATTCCTTTGGATTTATGCGAGCTGATAGGCAAGCGGGGTGCCTATTCAATTCGGTTTTACAATAGCGAGCGCGACGCGTGGGAAGAACGCGGCTCGCGGAGCGGCTTTGATTTGCAGTCGCTGGCCGTTTCAGTGGAGGCGCAAGGCTTCCGGCTTATCCATCTGCGAGAACAGTGAGGTACATGGTATGCCGCTGCAGGGAAAGGCTGCGATTATCACCGGCGCCGCCACGGGGATCGGCAAAGCTATCGCAGAGTCTCTCGCAAGCGAGGGCGTAAGCATCGTCGCCGATTACGTAGGCAGTCCCGATGTCGTCGACGCGGTTTGCAAAAATATCCAATCAAAGGGCGGCAGGGCGATTTCCGTTGCAGCGGATATATCGAAGCCGGAGGACGTCCAGCATCTTGTCGATACGACGTGCGAGCGTTTCGGTGCCATTGATATTGTGGTGAACAATGCGGGGATCGAGCAGAAGCATCCGTTTCTTGAAACTCCGATCGAAGTGTACGACAAAGTCATGGCGGTGAATCTGCGCGGAACGTGGTTGTGCACGCAAATCGCCGCACGGCGCATGGTCGAGCAGAAGCGGGGCGGCAGAATCATCAACATCTCCTCGATTCACGAGGAAATCACGATGCCGACCAATTCCCCATACTGCGCCACAAAAGCCGGCGCGCGCATGTTAATGCGTACCATCGCCATCGAACTGGCCCCACACGGGATTACAGTAAACAACGTCGCCCCGGGCGCGATCGACACGCCGATGGACGAGGCGCTGAAAAAAGATCCCGCACAGTACGCTGCGCTGCTCGCCCAAATCCCCATGGCTCGAATGGGTACGCCGCAAGAAGTCGCGGCGGTTTGCGTGTTTCTGGCAAGTGATTCTGCCTCGTACGTGACCGGCGCGACATACTTTGTAGACGGCGGTATGAGCAAACAAGCCGGCAGCCTGTGATGTTATGAACGAATATAGCTTTGGACTGAGCGAGTACACAACGTGGCCCTGGTCATTCGAGCAAGACGTTAGACTGTGCGCGGAGCTGCGTATTCCGTACATCGAAGTCACAGAATTCAAACTGGATCGCGAAAACTATGGCGAACAGCTGAAACTGCTGGAGCGCAACTCGCTGAAGGTCAGTTCAGTGCAGATGACCATCCATTCGCTATTCCGCGATAGCCTGATTGGGGAGCCGCCGGACCCGGAAGACCGTCTGCGGCTAATGAAGGCATCAATCGAACGGCTCGCACCGCATCTTCCGGATGGCACGCCGTTCGTCGTCATCACCGGAATCGCTCCGGATGGAAATGCCGCAGCAGCGTACGAACGAGCGCGGGAATCATTCGAAGATCTCGCGCAATTCGCGCGAAGCCGCCGCATGCGCGTCGCTTTTGAGCCGCTAAACCCCGTTTTAATGCACACCGACACGTCGATATGGTCACTTCAAGAAGCAACACAGCTCGTGAGCGATGTCGGCGACGAAGATTTTGGGTTATGCGTGGACTTTTGGAACATTTGGCAGAGCGCCAACGCCGAACAGCTGATCGCCGAAGCCAGCGATCGAATCTTCGCCGTGCAAATCAGTGATTGGCGCCGGCCGCGGGCCAATGCGGACCGCCGTAACATTGGTGAAGGCGAAATTCCTCTTGCGCGCCTCATCGGCGCGGTTCGCAGGTCGGGCTTTACGGGGCCTTATGTATTGGAGATATTCTCCACGCAATCTCTTCCTGATTCCATTTGGCGTTCAAACTTTCGCGCGACCGTGCAACGGGGTATGCGTGTTTTCGACGAACTTTGGAAGCAGAGCACCGCGGCGATGAGCGCGCATGCTTGATGGGCTGCTGCGCAGGGTTGGCCGACTTGAGCAAATTGCCGGCGTAACGCCGGTAGTGCTGCAGGACGGTTGGTCAAACGGCGTTCGCGCGCTTGAGGTTCGCAACATCTCTGGTCTGCGCGCGATGTTCATCGCCGATCGCGCGATGGACATGCTGTCGCTCGAATGGCGCGGTGTTCGGCTCGCGTGGCAGTCACAGAACGGCGTAGCGGCTCCTCAGTATTATGACCCGGAAGGTGACAACTTCTTGCGCACCTTTTTCGGTGGCATGCTCACGACGTGCGGACTCGCAAACTTCGGTCCCGCCTCCGAGGACCCGTTCGGGCGCGTTGGCCTGCACGGTTCAATCAATCACACGCCGGCGCAGAGCGTATCGTACGGTCTGAACGAAAGCGCTGCGGTGCCGTGTTTGCAAATACATGGCACCGTCAGGCAAAGCCGCGTTTTTGGCGAAAACCTGCGCCTGGAGCGAACGTGGGTAATGCCACTGCAGGGCAATACCGTTTCACTGCACGATCGCGTCACAAATGATGCCGACGGGCCGTGGCCACATATGCTGCTCTATCATTGTAACGCAGGACATCCGTTGCTCTCAGAAGATCTGCGCATTCATTTGTCGCACGCGCAAATGCGCGCACG
The DNA here is from genome assembly GCA_964602255.1 of uncultured bacterium. Lineage (GTDB taxonomy): Bacteria > Vulcanimicrobiota > Vulcanimicrobiia > Vulcanimicrobiales > Vulcanimicrobiaceae > CAZRQS01. Next base: position 9,450 of record CAZRQS010000021.1, read on the forward strand.
TGATGCTGCTGCGCAAACGGGTCTTGAAGTGTGGAACCGGGGAGATGTCCCCAAGCAAGGCTTCACCGAACAAGTATTCATTCACACCATGCGAAATATGAACGACTCTTGGAGCATGGGGCTTTTTGCCAATGACCGTCTGGGAATCGGATTGGCTGTTAGATTCCGGTGCGATCAACTTCCATTTGCGTTCACGTGGCGGATGCTCGGAGAAAAGACCTACGTGATGGCGATCGAACCCGCCAACTGCCCAGCGATAGAAGGACGTGCTGCGGCAATTGAGAGTGGCACGCTGCCTATGCTGCAACCCGGCGAATCACGCGAATATGATTTGCATTTCGAGATCATTGACGACCTGAAGAAGGTGGACGAGTACCGGCAAGCGCTAAAATGAAGTTAGTCGCGTGATATTTCGGCCAGCATCTCGCCCGCCATTTCCTTTGGTAGAGCTTTGGCCAAATCGGCTTGACTGACCATGCCGACAAGGCGATGCCCGTCGATAACGGGGAGGCGACGCACTTTGTGGTCCGCCATTGTCTGCATCGCTTCCTCAATCGAATCATCCGCACCGATGGTTACGGGCTTTCCGGTTTGTAGCTCTCCGGTAGTAACCACGGCGGGATCTTTGCCCTGCGCCAACACTTTCGTCACGATGTCGCGGTCTGTTACCATGCCGCGAATGGCGTCACCGTCGCAAATCGGCATAGCGCCTACGTTTAGCTCTGCCATACGTTTTGCCGCCTCCAAAACCGTTTGAGTCGGCTTGAGAACTTCGATCTCGCCCGTCATTATGTCCCGTGCTCGTGCTTGCATGTGTTTCCTCTCTAAGATAAGCGTTGCATGAGGTGGTCCCCAACGCGCAGCGCGTTTGCAATGATAGTTAAAGCGGGATTGACGGCACCACTCGAAACGAAGAAGCTGCCGTCCACGACGTAGAGGTTGTCCAAATCGTGCGCCTTGCAATTCGTATCGAGCGCGGATGTTTTGGGATCCGTTCCAAAACGGATCGTGCCGCACTGGTGCGCTGTTCCGCCGATTGGAACGCGTTTTCCGAGGTAAAGCGAACGCGGGAGCAGCTGCTCGCGGCATCCGGACATGCGAAGAATTTTCTTGATCTTGTCGTGCAAGCGCCGATGACCTTCGAGATTATTCTCGCGAAGATGCAGCACGATTTCGCCGTTGGACCCCAGGGCCACGCGATTTTCGGGATCCGGAAGATCTTCGGACGTCAGCCAAAAATCGAGCGCGTGGCGAGCCATGATCTCCAGCGGTATTTCCGGCCGCCATATCGCCCAGTCCGGCGCCTCTCCCTTGAGCATCTCGGCGTCGGACTTGCCGAGCATCTGAATGTGTCCGAGCGGGTAATCAAAATCGTCCGCGCCAAAGTAATAATCGTTGAGTGCCAGCGTTTTTTGAAAGACCGTGGGATTCTGCTCCTTTGAGATCGCCATTAATGCGGAGTTATTGTGCCGCATGTAATGCCGGCCCACCACGCCCGAAGTGTTCGCAAGGCCGGTGGGATGGCGGTCGCTCGCCGATCGCAACAGTAGAGCGGCGGAATTAATCGCCCCGCATGAAACAACCACGATGTCGCCTGTATATTGCGCGTTTTGCCCGTCGCATTCCACTTCCACAGAGGTGACTTCGCGTCCGGACGACGACGTATTCAGGCGTTTTGCGTACGCGCGTGTGAGCAGCGTGACATTTGAATGCTCAAGAGCCGGCTCCACGCAAATAATCTGTGAATCCGCTTTGCCGTTAACCAAGCATGGAAAACCGTCAAACGTGCTGCATCTGATGCATCGGCTATTATGCGTCGGTTTCGTACCGGTCTCTTCCAAGAGGACGCCGACAGGTAGATGGAACGGATGTAATCCCTGTTTCTGCATATCGTCTGCAAGAGCCTGAATGCGTGGCTCGTGCGTGACCGGCGGATACAGGTAATCTTCGCTGGCGGGCGGATCGGTGGGATCTACGCCGTGTTTACCGTGAACGTGGTATAGGTGCTCTGCTTGGGTGTAATACGGCTCAAAGTCGTTGTACGACAGCGGCCAGGCGGGTGAAACGCCGTCGTGATGACGCAGCTCTTGAAAATCGTGTTCGCGTAACCGAAAGAGTGCAGCACCGTAAACTTTTGTATTGCCACCGACGTAGTAATGGATTCCCGGATGAAATGTGCGTCCGGCCGAATCGTACCAAGTCTCTTTCGCATGGTAGCGCGACTCCATGAAGACTGCGCGCGAGTCCCAATTCTGCTGCTCCCGCGGCAGCCAATCGCCTCGCTCAAGCAATAGGATTGTCTTTCCGGTGGGTGCGAGACGATGCGCGAGCGTACCGCCCCCCGCCCCCGTGCCGATGATGATCACATCGTAGTGGTTCATTGCGGCACTCCTCGATGGTGGTCGCATCGAAAAATGCATCTTTTCGAATTATCGTGGCGCAGCTTCGCGGAGCGCACGCGTCGACCTAAGAGTCGAACATAGATTTCAGCTGCGAGAAACATACCCATCGGCGGAGCGGTAAGGTAAACCCAAAGGTCTGTCGCGTTTCGCGCCGGCACCGCAGAGCCGACGGTTCGCGCAGGATTCATGCTCATCCCGGAAAGTGGCGCCTCCACGGTGATAAAGAGAGCGACAAGGACGCCGACGACAACACCCGTGAATCGCGCGACGCCAGAGGTATTCGTCATAATGAGCACCGCCATCATGAGAATGAACGAGATTACTACTTCCGCGATGAGCGCAATCAGCGGTCCATCAGCCCCTGGTACTGTGACGATGTACTGTACCTCCGGAGTCGCGATTCGATCCCTTAAGACCAGGGCGGCAAGCAAAACTCCTGCGATGGCACCGGCAAATTGCGCAATGATGTAAAAAGCGGCATCGTGTGGCGCGACTTTCCCGAGGCGGAAAAACGTCAGCGTTACAGCCGGATTGAAATGCGCGCCCGATTGACGTCCCCAGGGCGAGTAAACGATGCCAATTGCGGTAGCACCCATCGCAAGACCAATCAGTGCGCGTCGCGCCGTTTCATCAACGACCAAGTGACGCACAGGTGAGCCGCGATACTCGATCAGTGCGGTAGCCAGCGTCGCCACCACCATAAATGCACCCAGCTCCGCGGCCTCCATGGCATATTCGGGCCAGTGTCGTGCCGTATATCTCACGTTATGGCGCGAATCGTCGCGCAGAACATATCCTTATCTGCTATGGAATAATAAAGATGGATCCCGTCGTCGAGTTCGACGGACGAAGCCGCGAAGGCAATGTCCGTGTCGCCCTGGTCGCGACGGCGTGGCGGCGTAATCATCGGTTCCTCGCAGCGTGCTAGCACGCGGGTGTAGTTTTCGTCGAAGACGATCCACCCGATGCGCCACTCTACTTGACGTGTTGCGCCGTTGTAAAACATGACCGGACGTTGTGGATCAGTGCACAACACTGGGCCGGTGCTCAGATGCCACGAATCCCAGCGATCCGGCCGCGTGTCGAACAGGGGCTCAAGCACCGTCCAAGGGCCGCTCACATTCGGCGCGCGCGCGATGCCGATCTTCGATGCGCCGCCGATCGCGAATTCGAAAAACAGTCGCCATGTGCCATCGCGCGCTTGGACGATTGTTGCTTCTTTCGGATTCTCGCAGCCCGGCGTAGACGCTAAGGAGATGCCCCGTTTCTGCAGGCGATTCGGATCTGGGCCGGTTCCGAGAAGAAGCTGACCGCGCCTGGCATTTTCGTTCCAGCCCGTGTAGTACACGTAGTACGTGCCGTCCACCGTTGCCACGGTAGGATCTTCGCAACCGTCTTTATCGTCTTCGCCAGGCCCCGGCGCGATGACCGGCTCATCACCCATCTTGAAGCGAATGCCGTCACTCGATTCGCCATAGTAAATCCGTGCAATTTTTTCTGCCGGTATGTCGGAGCGCGGAACCGCACGCACAAGCAACTTGTACGTTCCATCTTCGCGCCACACAAAAGGACTTAACGTATACATCTCGGCGAGCGGGCTCTTGCGTTCGAGCTGAACCGGTGTAATCTGCGCGACCGCAAAGCCTTTCAGATCGTTCACCTGCATCATTGACTTAGGGTAAGCCTCAGTGCGTAGCAGGGCTGTGATATGCGTTACAATCTTATAGCCACGCGATCGCCACTGGCGACCGTGAGCGTGCGATCGCGCGGCAGCTTTTAGAGCATGTACACTGCGTCGGAGCCGTAGGTTGGATAACCGAACACCGTATCGCGTAGCTGTGATACCGGCAAGCGGTAGCGAATTGCAAGCGTGAAGACATTAATGAGTTCCTCAGCACCGGGGCCTAGGATGTGTGCGCCCAGCACGCGGTCTTCCGTCTTGTGTACGATCACTTTGTATTCCGCGTACGTTTCACCGACGCGCCGGTACGAATACCAATCCGTCATATCGCCCGCATTGACGGTGACGGTCGCCGGATCTACCTCATTTTCGCGAGCGCCCACCGCAGCAAGTGTCGGATTTGTGAAGACAAGGGACGGTATTGCCTCAAGCCGCGCCTCGCGGCGGTTACCGTTCAAAATGTTTTCCGCCACGATGTCGCCGGTTAGGCCTGCGACGGGGGTGAGTGGAAATTGCACTGATTCGGCGGCATCGCCCGCAGCATACACTTTGGGGTTTGATGTACTTTGCAAATACTCGTTGACACTTACGCCCTTTTTAGAATACGTAACGTGTCCGGTTTGCAGATCGAGCTCTTCGATTTCCGGCAAGCGGCCCGCACCGTGCACAACCAGATCGGCGTTATAGCTCTTCCCGTCGGCATGTACGCGAAAAGAATCGCCGTGGCGCTCAACGCTCTGGACGCTCGTTTCAACGTGTACGTCAACGCCCGCCGCCTGCGACGCCTCGACAAGCCGGGCTACGAGATCCGCGTCAAATCGTTCTAGCGGTCGGGCGCCGCGATGCAGAATCGTCGCCTTTGCTCCGGATCGCGCTGCGACGTGCGCAAATTCAAACGAGATATAACCACCGCCGATGAAGACAATGCTTTGCGGAAGGGTCTGAAGGTTTAGAAACTCCTCACTGGTCCGCACGTGTTCCTCACCGGCAATCCCAAGCTTAGCGGGATGCGCGCCCGCAGCGATAACAATTGCACTGGCTCGCAGTATCTCGCCGTTTATCGCAATTGTGGTCGGATCGCTAAATCGTGCGACGCCATGAAATGTGCTGATACCGGCGTCGCGAAAAGAGGATTCGCGGTTCGCCGGCACGGGGTCGGTGAACGTATGTTTGAAACGCATGAGTGCCGGCCAATCGATGGAGATCGCTCCGTTCAGTGAATGCGTGTTCCTGATCGCGCCCCATCGGTGCACGATCTCCTCGGCTCCAACCAGTACCTTTTTCGGATCGCAGCCGCGAAGCGCACACGTGCCGCCAAACGGTCTTTTGTCAATGATGGCAACCTTGCGTCCGGCTTCTGAACAAGCGAAAGCAACGCTGGAACCCGCCGCCCCGGTGCCGATAACGATTACGTCAAAATCATGCGTCATAACAAACGCGTAGTTTACGCCGCGTGGCGCGCGAATTCTGTGATATTTCTTACAGAACGGCGCGCATTGTTTGTGCGAACGGCCGCTGCTGTAAGTTATCCCGCTCACAGCCGCGCAACTTTCAGTCGGGTATGCTACTGCCCATGAATGAAGAACGTTACGGGTCTACGCTTCCCAAGCAAGGCCTCGAATCACCGGATCAGCGAACACGCGATCTCCTAGCCCATGCAAAGCAGCGCGCCGGCATGCTTCCTAACATGTACGCGTTCATGGCAAATGCGCCGGAATTGCTGGAGACCTACCTCTACGGCTACGAACGATTCCGCAAGGACTCAGGCCTAACGCCGGCCGAGCAGGAGGTCGTTTTCCTAACTCTCAGCTACGAAAACGGATGCGATTATTGCATGGCTGCGCACAGCGCTATCGCTGACACGCAATCAAAGGTTCCTCACGAAGTAACCGAGGCGATCCGTGCCGGCGCACCGATCCCTGATGCAAAACTCGCCGCCCTAGCGGCTTTCACCCGCGCGATGCTCACGAGGCGCGGACGTCCATCGCAACAGGATGTGGCGTCATTCGTAGAGGCGGGATATACCGAAAAACAGGTGCTTGACATCATTTTGGCGTTAGCCATCAAGACGTTGAGCAACTACGCGAATCACATTTTCGCGACGCCGCTGGATACCTGGTTTAAAGTGCGTGAGTGGAAACCGCTGACGACGGTGAGCTAAGCTTTACGAGTCGCGACCACCAGCAAGGCGACCGCTACGATCGCGACGGCGTTGCCCACCAACGTAAGACGATCGTTTAGTGCCATCGAACCGACAGAGATGCCGCCGAACGCATTGCCAATCGTCGCCCCCATTATGCCTCCCGCCACGATCGCACCAAAGGCAAAGAGGCCGACGAACGTCCACGTTATGCGGGGCGGAAACGATTTGCGGTAGATCGCGACGAGCGGTGGGACAAGCAGATCCCCGTAAATGAATGTTGTGTTTGCCCCGAGCGGAATCCCCGCGTTTGCCAAAAACCGCGCGACAGGCACATTCCCCATGGAACAGACGAACGTGGCCACTGCAATAAGCAAGCCTAGAATTAGCAATAAGAGATAGCCGACGTGCGGAACTGAACCGACGTTGTGCAGTGCGTGCGACAGCCACTGTGGCGGAACGAGCGCGGCTGCAAACCCTGCAATCAGATACCCGGTGATAAGTTCTGTTCGGAGCATGCGCACGTCGTTCATCGCCGTCTCGGCGACGTTTTTCCAGGTGTTGAGATCGCGCAGGGACTCACGTTCTTTGGGCCCTCGCGCCCTCTCACGGACACAATTTTCCAGCTGGGCGGCTAGATCGTTATAATGCTTCCTCCCGCAGGCGAGGTATGTTTGCCCACGGTACTCAACCGCTAGATCGCGTTGGCCTTCCATGCCGCAGATCGGACACTCCGTTAGCACTGCTCGTTTATGAACGAAGGGTGACGGATGCTCCCTTGCAAGCTGCTCGAGTTCTCGCGCTTTAAATAGCAGCGAGAAACCTGCTGTAACGATGGCGATGATGATAATGCCGCCAAAGAATTCGGCAAAGGCGAATTTCCAGCCGAGCAGGGACCAAAATAGAATCAGGATCGCAACGTTCATGTTCGTCGACGAGACAAGAAACGAAAAGATCGAACGGATATCCGCGCCGCGCTGGTAGAAGCCGCGCGCAGCCGCTGCTGACCCATATGAGCACGAGGAGGATATGATTCCGAATCCGGCGCCATACAAAATGCCACGGAGATTGGCACCAAGATAACGGTGCATATCGGCCGGCGTAAGTGCTACCTGGACGATAGCCGAAATTAGAAAACCGAATACGAGCCCGTAAAGGCTGTCCCACAGAAAGCCAACCGACTGCAGTAAACCGGCGGCGACTGCATGCAGAATGGTCATTTTCTGAGGAATTACCTGCTGAACCGAGGGCCTGCGTTTTGGCTCATCGCCCGAGCATACCCATCCGCTGCGCTTTTAAGACTAAGTTGCGCAACAGGACAGTGATGCGACGTCACGATCGAAAGACTGAGCGGCGAGTTTCAGGCTCTCCGCCATAGTGAGGTAGGGATGAAATGTATCGACCAGATCACGGACCGTGAGGTTGAACTTTACTGCGAGGGTCGCGGCCTGAATTACCTCGCTCGCACTATCGCTCACCACATGCACGCCAAGAATTCGACCGTTGGTTCGATCTGCGACGATTTTAACGATGCCGTCGGTGCCGTTCACCATTGCGCGCGGAACGGATTGCCCCAGCGGAAGAAGAGCAACTTTTACATCGACCCTACGCTCCGTTGCCTCTCGCTCGGTCATCCCAACCGCCGCAACCTGTGGTGACGTAAAAATCACCCGCGGCACGTCGTTCAAATTGACTGGTCGCGGCGATCCGTCGATCGCATTGTCGGCGGCCAGCGCACCTTCGTATCCGGCAACATACACGAATTGCGGTGCACCGGTCACATCTCCGGCGGCGTATATCCGTGGATTACTTGTGCGCAGGTACTCATCGACGATAACCGCTCCACCGGAAGTCGTCCGAACTCCGGCCGCCTCTAGCGCGAGATGTTCGGTGTTGGGTTTCCGTCCCGTCGCAACGAGAATTTCATCTACCTCGAGAACCGCGCTTGCGCCATCAGGCGTGTTGAAGTGAATCTGCTTGCGCTTATCTACAGAGACAGAATCGATGCGCACCCCGGCGCGGATTTCGATACCCTCATTCATGAGAGCCGTTGCCAACGCATCACTGAGTTCCCGCTCCTCGAACGGTGCAATGCGTTCAAGCGCTTCTAGTATGACAACACGGCTGCCGATGCGCGCAAAATATTGCCCGAGTTCTAAGCCAATCGAATTACCGCCGATGACTGCGATGGTCTCGGGGGTGGTGCGCAGATCGAGCGCGGGAGTGCTGGTAAGAAAGCCGGCTTCGAAGAGGCCGGGGATAGAGGGTACTTTCGGTACGCTGCCGGTCGCGATGAGATATTTCCCGGCCTGAACGGGCACGCTGTCAATGAGGAGCGTTTGCGGATCGGCAAATCGTCCGGTCCCTTTGCGGAATTCGAAGTCGTAGCGTTCTATCAGTTCTTCGTATTTTGTGTGGCGCAACGCGCCGACGAGATCATCTTTGCGCTCGATTACGGCTGGAAGGTCGAAGGCGCCGCTTCGACACTCGTGCTGAAGCTCGGCCGCCCGGAGCACGAACTTGCTCGGAACACAACCGATGTTGACGCACGTACCGCCCACCGTATGCGCCTCTATCATTAAGACGCTTGCTCCATGGCTTCGAGCTCGAATTGCCGCCGCGAACGCGGCTGATCCACTCCCAACGATCGCCAAATCGAAATTGCCGTTTCCTATCATTTGACATATCATAATGTCTTGATATAATGCAGTCAATGGCAAACCCGCAACGCGCCAATCCCAGCACGCTTGCTGATCCGGGCGATGAACTGCAAGCGAAATTCGCGCGCGGTCTTGGCGATCCGACGCGTCTTCGCATCGTTCGTTTTCTGCTCGACGGGCCACGTTCGGTAAGCGAGATCATCGCTTACCTTGGTCTGCCGCAGAGCCGTGTCAGTAATCATCTTGCATGCCTAAAGTGGTGTGGTTACGTAGCGACCGAGCGCCAAGGACGTTCGGTGATTTATCGCATCATCGACGATCGCATTCGTACCATTCTCACCTTGACGCGGGAAATTGTCGCGGAGCACGCGGCGCAGATCGCATCCTGTGTTCGCATCAAAGGCGCCGATTAGGATGTCACGATGAAAGATGACGCAGAAAAGGCCGGTGCAGCGACGATTGGAACCGCTGCCGCATTAACTGCCGCAGTGGCCAGCGCATGTTGCGTGGGGCCGGCACTTGGCCCACTGTTTCTCGCTGTTTTCGGCGCAAGTGGACTCGCCGCGGTCGCCGGTCTGCGCCCATATGCCCCCGTGTTGTTTGTGGTTTCCGGCGCAATGCTCGGATTCGCAATTTATCGCGTGTGCGTTCGTCGACCGAGTTGCTCAACAACCGCAAAGGCCCCGCGTCCATACGCGCAAGCCGCTCAGCGCGCCATCAAAGTCCTGATTTTGGCCGCGATATGCATTTGGATCGCGTCATTTTCGTATTCGGTTTACGGCTTTTTTCACGAGTAAAATTATGCGACGTGAAATTTTTCTATACGGTGCGGCGACCTCGCTCTTGTCAGCGTGCGCAAACCGGCTAAGTAGTAATGCGAAATTCACAACCCTCTCTCGTGAAGGCGAACCTCTTCGCGCACGGTTTAATGAAGACGCGTCAAAGGTTCGCATTTTGCTGCTCGTCAGTCCCACTTGAGGGATGTGTCTTCGGGGGTCTTCCGAAGTTCAAACCTCGGTGCTCGCCACGATCAAGGATCCGAATCTTGCCGCTTACGTCGTTTGGGTCCCCGAACTCGGAGCGACGTCTTCAAACGTACCGGGTGCCATGGCGCTGGTTTCCGATCCGCGTGCGCATCACTATTGGGATGGTCATGAACAGCTCGGAAACGCGTACGAGCATACCTTACCGACGCCCGGACCATCGTGGGACGTCTACTTGCTTTTTGAGCGACAACAACGTTGGCGGACGACTGAACCGCCGAACCCCGTGTCTTGGATGCATCAGCTCGGTGGAGTGACAAGCGCCCCTCGTCTTAACGCGGGCGTGTTTAGAGAACAAGTCGCGCACTTGCTCGCCAATGGAGGATCGTAAAAGCCGCGCTCTAACAGACCCTTCGGCTGCTCACGCCTACAACATGCGGGCTAACGTGCACCGCGAGATTCATTGGGCCCATTGGGCGCCTGTGTGATCTCGCGTCGCGGGTGTACCGCAGTTATCCGTAGGTGATTCTCACAAGCGCAAACACATCGTTCAGGTGTCATGGTGCTTTACTGCGATCTCCACCACGCCGCACTCAGCGCCGACAAACCGCATTGCAGCGCCATGATGAATGCGCCTTCGGCACGCTAGACACGTAGTGTCAGGTATTAGCGACGGACGTTCCCTCGTTGGCGACATTACTTGTCTTCCTACGCGGCTAAACGAAGGCGCTGCTGTGCCACAGATGCGATTGCTGTTGAGCCGAAGTCAAATGAAATGCGGTCACTTTCGATTCCGTCTCCAAACAATACACCACCGTCGTTCATCATCGATCTAATCTGTAACGTGCTTCCGGTTACGAGCTCCCCCTCGGTGATTTCCGTAGCGAACCCACTTCCAGGAAATGCCTCACGGACGAAAAACACGAGGCGCGGTTCATCGGGACGCGGCAAAGGGAGCTCGGACCTGCGCTCAAGATGAATGGAGCGGGCCCAGCCGGTGCTTCCGGTGCCGGTACTCACGATGAGGCCGGAGGAGCTTTGGCGCTCTTGTCGTTCGGCCAACTTCAACTCATAACGCGCTGATTGGTGCGAATGATGTCCCATGAAAATCTCGTTGAGCGCGAGCAGACGCTGTCCGTCGTCCGTTTGTACTTGCACCATAGTGCGCTCTTGATACTCCGCTGCGCCATCATGTACTCGTTTTAGGACCGTCTCGAACCCTTGCGGTGAGTGTGGAACGAGTACACCTTCATACAAAGACGGATCAGGATTTACGCCGATTACACTCTGTCCGTCAAGATATTTTGCGACGTTCGCCACGAGGCCATCCTGGCCCAACGCTACGACAATATCCTGTTTCTCGAATACAAACCGGTCCAGCTCTGATCGGTCGAGGCGAATGCGGCGCCATGCGTGCGGCAGCGCTGCATTCACGGTATTGAGCGCGTCTACGAGCCTTTTGTGCTGTTCCTCGATCTTATCGATTGAGAGACCTTGGTGTTCGAGAACGAACGCTGCTTGATTCCGCGTACCGTGCTCGGCGATAAGCGCTTCGTATTCGGTCGGGCGCGTGACGGTCACGGCACGCGGAATCAATGCGGTGCTCACCTTACGCCTCGGTGCGCCGGCCCTGCAAGAACTCGCTGATAAGCGGCGACAGGAGCTCCGGCGTGAAGTTGAGGTGCTCGATCTTGCCGATCTTGCCCGCGATATCGCGTAGCGCTAGCCCCAGCAAAACCGCGGTCGGCAAATCTTGATAGAGCTCCATGCGCGCGCGTTCTACTTCGGCTTTTGCGCCTTCCACGACGCGCACGTTTTGTGCTTCGGCGTCTGAGCCGATCTGCTGCGCGGCCGCTGCATCTTCGGCTTGCCGTTTCGCGTTCTGCCCCTGTTGTTCGAGGAGCTGTTCTTCGCGTTTAGCCAGTTCAATGCGATTCTGCATCTCGTTCTCCGAGATGGCGCGCTCCTTTTCTACCGCAGCCGCACGGCGCGCATACGCCGCCTCATCCGCTGCTTGTTTTATCTGCTCACGGGTTGGCGTCTCGATTGCCTTTTCCAGGTCGGCCGACGGCTTCACTGATGACACGCGGACAGAGCTTACCGCCAAACCGAGATCCTGGATTACCGGTGCGCTGGCAAGCGCATCCTGAAGTCGCGTGCGGATCTCGTCGATGCCGTTCACGAGGATCTCACGGATTGGCGTGCGGGCGATGTACGTGTTCGCAATCTCTTGCGTGAGATGAGTAAGAAGCAGTGCGATCTTATCGAGTGGCCGCTGCGTCCATTCGCCAGTGGAAAGATCTATTGTGAAATCAACTCGTTCAGCGAGCCGAAGCGGATCGGCGGGCCGATACATGAGGATGCCTTGAATGGTAACGTCTTGGAAGTCTGCCGATCGCCCGTGCAGCATAAGCTGGACTTCCCGGTCATCCATCGGAATTTCCGCAATGCTATCGGACAGCGGAGAAAACCAGAACGATATGCCACGCGCGCTGTGCTTGACGCGAGCGCCTCGCGAATGAACGATGAAGCTTGTTGAGTCGGAACGTAGGTGACTAACGAAAGGAAAGCGTCGAATCTCTGCCATGAGCTGTTTCTCCTTATAACTCGTTACGCACGTCGGAACGGAGGCGATACAAGCGCGCTGGCCGGTGTCCGACCTCGACTTGCATCTTACTGGTTGGTTCGATCCATCCCGAAGCGAGAATCGTTTTGCGGAACGAATCCTTATTTAACGTTTTGTTGAGTACGGTTTGATAGACACGTTGAATGTCGTAAAGCGTAAACGCAGTCGGCAAAAGCGCAAAGCCGATGGGCGTATAGTTCAACTTGCCACGTATGCGCTTTATTGCGGTGCCCAAAATGCGTCCATGGTCGAATGCTATCGGCAACTCTTTGCCTCCATGCCTAAGGCGTACGGCGCCGCCTTCCTCAGCACTCCATGGGATGTCGACCTGCGCGACAGTGACGTCGCGCTTTTCTACGCCGGCGAATCGATGAGCGTCGACGAGCGCATAGTATGCGATGCTGATGACGCGAGTTCGCGGGTCGCGCTTTAGTTCGCCGAATGTGTACAGCTGCTCGAGGAAGATGTCGGTGAGCCCGGCCTTTTCGCGCAGGACACGCGCGGCGGCGGCGTCGAGCGATTCATCCATGTGCACGAAGCCGCCCGGCAACGCCCATTTCTCCTTAAACGGATGCTCATTGCGCCGCACAACGACGGTCTCGAGCATATCCGCCCGTGCGGCGAGGACGACAACATCCACGGCGACGGAGGGGCGGTCGAAGTGGCTGGGGTCGTAATCGGCGAGGAACTGTGCCTCGGTGCTTTGCTTGGGCATACTTATCTACCGCAAGCATATATGCCGAAGACATATATGTCAAGGGCAGATTAGTCGAACTACCGGCAACGCCTAGCTGCCGGTGCCGAATACCGGATCGACTTCGAGCCTTTTATGCGGAAATTCCACGGAATGGCTACGCGCCGTGGCATGGCGGCAAAAGCGGGCAACAAAGTAATCATCCGCAGCTGAACGCGCGAAACGGAAAGTGATGCATTAACAGCCGGCTGATCTGCACCGGCGCGCTGGCTAAACGGCAACGCATGCGAGCGTCTCGGTCACGGTCCCCAAGAATACGCCCGCACTAATCCCGAGCTGCTCCCAGATCGATCGGACGCGCGAGTTCCATTTACTTCTGGAATTCCCGCCAGCTTTTGTGCAGTTCCGTTTTCTTATGGAACCTACA
>CAZRQS010000022.1:0-22567 GCA_964602255.1 uncultured bacterium
CCGAAGACGCGCATCGCGCCGAACAAGCCGTTCACGACCAATTCCATTTGGAAGAATCTGTCACCATGAGCGCGTCCCTTCGACGTGGCTCAGGGCAGGCTCCGGAGGGCGTATGAGCAAGTTCGGAGCGATCCTTACGGCGATGATTACGCCGTTCGACGATCGCGGCAACGTCGATCTGCAAGAAGCTGCGCGTTTAGCCTCGTGGCTGGCCGATCGAGAACACGACGCGCTTGTTATCGCGGGTTCTACCGGTGAAGGCCAGACGCTCTCGCGTGAGGAGCGCGCGGCATTGTTTAGCGCAGTTAAACAGGCGCTCGCGGCCCGGGCAGCGGTGATTGCCAATGCCGGCAGCAACGATACGCGCGAGTCTGTCGCAGCTGTGCGTGAAGCCGAGCAAGCCGGCGCGGACGCGATTCTCGCCGTCGTTCCTTATTACAACAAGCCGACGCAAAGAGGCATGGTTGCGCACTTCGGACAGATTGCAAACGCGACGCAGCTGCCCGTTATCGTCTACAACATCCCCAGCCGTACCGGCGCAAACATGCTGCCGGAAACGCTGCTCGAACTTGCGAGCCGGCATGAGAATATCGTGGGCGTCAAAGAATCGAGCGGCGATCTCATGCAAATCGGCACGATCATCGCCGACCGGCAGCCCGGCTTCATGGTGTACTCCGGTGACGATCATCTGTTTTTGCCGTGCCTTGCAATGGGCGCGGACGGTGTGGTGGGCGTCGCATCTCATCTGTGTTCGACGGAATACCGCGCGATGTTCGATGCATACCAAAGCGGAAATGCTGCAGATGCAGCGCGCATTCACCAGTCGCTGTTACCGCTGATTCGCGCGCTCTTCGCGACGACGAATCCCATCGCCGTGAAGTGGGCGATGCGCGAGCTCGGCTTCAACGTGGGCGAGTGCCGCTTACCGCTCGACACTATTCCCGAAGCGGTTGCGCAGCGTTTACGCCCGCTTATCGAACCCTACCGCGCGGCTCAGAGCCCCGTCAAAGCGTGACCTCACTAGACATCCTCGGCTGCCGCCTCGACCCCATCGACACGAACGCGGCTTCCGACGCGATTATAAGTTATGCCAAGGAAGGCCGGAGCGCGCAAGTCGTCACGCTCGGCACGGAAATGGTCGTGTACGCGCAGCGCGACCCGCGCTATCGCACCGTAGTAAATTCGTGCGCCCTATCGCTGTGCGATACCGTCGGACTGCTCGCCGTCGCACGTTCGCGCGGCGCGCAGCTGAACGAGCGTGTAACGGGCGTCGAACTGGTCGAACACCTTTGCGAACGCGCGGCCCGCGAAGGCGTTAGCGTCTTTTTGTTCGGCGGTGCGCCGGGAGTCGCCGATGAAGCTGCGCGCGCACTGCAGCAGCGATATCCAAATTTACGGGTCGCAGGAACGCGCAACGGCTTCTTCGGGCCCGCAGAGTCGCCGGTCATCGCAAACCAGATTCGTGAAAGCGGCGCGCAGTTGTTATTTGCCGGTATGGGATTTCCAAAGCAAGAATTTTGGCTTGCGGAATATCTCGCGCAAACCGGCTGCGGCGCGGGAATAGGCGTCGGCGGCTCGTTCGACGTCATCAGCGGGAAAGTCGAGCGTGCCCCTGCCGCATGGCGCCGCATGCATTTGGAGTGGCTTTATCGATTACTGAAAGAGCCTAAACGCTGGCGGCGTCAATTGGCGCTGCCGCAATTCGTCCTGTTGGTCGCAGCGCAAAGCGTGCGATCTAGACTTGCAAAGGGAAAGACGTAGTCCATGAGAGCGATGATTTTGGCCGGTGGTTTGAGCACACGGCTCTATCCCTTGACCAAACAGGTTCCCAAACCGCTCGTACCGGTGATCGGCGAACCGAATGCCGTACATTTGATCCGGTATCTGAAGTCGTACGGATTCGACGAAATCGCGATCAACGTGCACTATTTGCCGGAGATGATCGTCGCCGCACTCGGCGACGGGTCGAAGTTCGGTGTGCATTTGGAATACTTACACGAAGACGTGCTCCTCGGCAGCGCGGGCGCCGTCGATCAGATGAAGGATTACCTTTCCGGCGGTCCATTCGTCGTTGTCGGATGCGACGACCTCACGAATCTGCCGCTCGACAAACTGCTGGAATTTCACGCGCGTAAGAATGCGATCGCGACGATTGGTTTGGTCGAACGCGACGAAGTCCATCAGTACGGCGTCGTGGTTACGGACGCGAACGGTAAGATCACCGGCTTCCAAGAGAAGCCGGCCAAAGGCACGGAGCGCAGCAGGCTGGTGAATACCGGAATCTATGCTTTCACGCCCGAGATCTTCAATCACATTCCGCACGGCGTGTTCTACGACTTCGGCAAAAACGTGTTCCCGTCGCTGCAGGAAGCCGGCGAAGCGTTCTACGGTTACGATGCGCGCAGCGCGTACTGGTGCGACATCGGTACGCCGGGCGAATACCGCCGCGCGACCACCGACGTACTCACCGGAAAGTTTCGCGTTCCCGGTGAGGGGGCAGTAAACGGCAGCGTTTGGTTGAGTCCGAATGCGAAAATTGCTCTGGACGCGCAGATTACCGGACCGTCGGTGATCGGCGACGACGTAGAAATTGCGAGCGGCGCTCGTATCGAGCGTTCAATTGTATGGCAAGGTTCGCGCATCGGCGCAAACGCCGTATTACGCGACGCCATCGTCGGTATGGATTACGACGTCGAGCCAGGGTCCGTCCTCGACGGCGTTATCGTCGCGAACGAACCGGACGCTGCCGCTACTTCATTATCGTAAGCTTGCTGGAGACGAGCCGCGCGTGAACGCAGCGTATGATGCTGCAACAGCTTGTCGACTTCGTCTTCCCGCCGCAATGCGGAGGGTGCGGTGAACCAGGTGCGGGTGCGTGTGAACGATGCCTGCCGCGAAATGGGATCGTGCGTGCGCGATTGCGTACAGTCGAGGTCACCGCGCTCGGGCCGTATGAGAATGCATTGCGTCGTGCCGTCCTCGCGCTTAAAAGTGGAAGGCGCGACGTAGCGCGATCTTTCGCCGCGCGGCTGCAAGAAATGGTTGAGCCCGGCGTGCTCCTCGTTCCGGTGCCGACCACTGCCGCCCGCCGCCGCGAGCGTGGATTCGACGGATGCGAGTTGATGGCGCGGCTCATTGCTCAAAGCGGCGTCGCAACGACCTGGACCGGACTCGTGCAAACGCGCGGGGACCGGCAGCGCGGGCGCGACCGCGAGCAACGCCTCGCCGCTTCCGGGCGATTTGCTTGGCGCGGACCGTCCGTTGTCGGGCAACGCTTGGTATTGCTCGACGACGTCGTCACTACCGGTGCGACGCTCGAGGATTGCGCGTCAACCCTTCGCAGGGCCGGCGCAAGTGTCGAACAGGCGATCGTTATCGCGAAGGCCTAATACGCCTGTGTGAATCCGCTCGACCGGCTGTACCTGGAACGTGCTTGCGAATTAGCGGAGCGCGGCATCGGCAGTACCTCGCCGAATCCGGCAGTCGGCGCCGTCGTCGTCCGTGACTGCGAAATCGCCGGCGAGGGCTACCACCATCGAGCGGGAGAAGCGCATGCCGAAGTCAACGCGCTGCGCGAAGCCGGAGATCGCGCGCGTGGCGCAACGCTGTACGTCACGCTTGAACCCTGCAATCATCATGGGCGCACGCCGCCATGTTCGCACGCAGTAGTGGAAGCGGGGATCGCTCGCGTGGTGATCGGCGCACCCGATCCGAATCCGAAAACCGGCGGTGCCGGTGTGCGCTTCTTGCGCGACCACGGCATCGACGTCGATCTCGTAAACGATCCACGATCGCAGGCGATCGTCGAGCCGTTTGCGCGCGCAATTCGAGCGCAACGCCCGTTCGTTTCGTTGAAGATGGCGATGTCGATGGACGGCTTCATCGCCTCGCGTCCCGGCCGCCAAGAGTGGCTCACCGGAACCGCAGCGCAAGAATTCGTTCGAGAGCTGCGGATCATGCACGACGCTGTAGCGGTCGGTGCCGGAACCGTTCGCATCGACGACCCGCAGCTCACCGTTCGCCCTCCGCATCACCGCTTGCGCGACTACGTCCGCGTGGTGTTGTGCGAAACGGATAGCGTCGATCCGTCGAGTGCGGTCTTTGCGCCGCATCCGGGTTATGCCAAGACGATCGTCCTCGGGCCCGCGGGAGCCGCCAAGCGCTTTGAACCGCTGCAAAGCGTAGCGGACGTCATCCTCATCGGCAACGAAAACGATATGCAGCTCGACATAGACGCGGCGCTGTACGCACTCCGCCGGCGAAACATCATGAGCATGCTGTGCGAGGGTGGTCCAACAATGGCCGGACATTTATTGGGCGAAGGTTTGGTGGACCGCTTTCACTGGCTCATCGCGCCCCGGCTATTGCGCACCGAAAATGCCGTTCCCGTCCTCACCGCAGGCTCGCTGAGCGGACTGCGGGGCCTTCGATTCGACCGCGTCGAACAGCTCGGCCGGGATTTGCTCATTTCAGGAACCATTGAACCGGATGTTTAGCGGACTTATCGGCTACCACGGCACCGTGCAACAAGCTACACCAGTCGAAGGCGGGGGTGTTCGCTTGCGCATTCGCTCCGAAGGCGCATCGGATGAAGAAGTCGAGGTCAAAGACTCGATCGCCATCAACGGCGTCTGTCTTACCGCGACGCAAGTCGATCATAACGTGATCGACTTCGACGTCGTGCCCGAAACGCTCGATCGCTCGAACCTCGGATCGCTGCGCGAAGGCGACGTCGTGAACGTCGAATACTCGCTGCGCGTCGGCGATCGCGTTGGTGGCCACTTCGTCTACGGACACATCGACGCGACCGGTGAAGTGCTCTCGCGCGTTCGCGAAGGCCAAGGCGAGCGGATGCGCATTGCGCTGCCGCCGCAGCTGGAGCGCTACGTTCCCGAAAAAGCATTCATCAGCGTTGACGGCGTCAGCGTCACCGTTGCAGCGAGCGGTCCCGGCTGGTTCGAACTTGCGCTCATTCCCGAAACGCTGCAACGAACCACGCTAGGGCGCAGAAATCCCGGCGATCGTGTGAACCTGGAAGTCGACCCGCTTGCGCGGTATGCCGTGCATGCCTCAGTATAAGGACACGACGCTTCCCGGTGCGCGCATTTTCGAGACGCGAGTGATGGTTCAGTGGGCGGACATCGACATCGCCGGCATCATGTACTTTGCCGCGTATCAGCGCGCCGTCGAACGTGCCGAGATGGACTTTTTCGGCGAACTGGGTTTTCCGTATAATACCGTCTTCGAAGAGTACGACATCTGGCTTCCGCGCGTGCATGTTGCCGCGGATTACCACAAGCCCGCGCTGATGGGCGACTGGCTTACGCTGCGCACGCATCTGCGGCACGTTGGTTCGTCATCGATTAAATGGCAAACGGTCGTGCACAACGATCGCAGCGGAGAAGCGGGCGCGGTGTTCAACCTGATCGTCGCGTGCATGGACCGGCGCACGCACAAAAGCCGCCCGCTCCCACCAGCGATGCGATCGGCGCTATTGGAGTGCTTGCCCTAATGCGCTCAGCTATTCTGGTCGAACCCAAGCGCATTGAACTGCGCGAAGTGGAAACGCCGAAGCCTTCCGCCGGCGGCATCGTCGTGCGAGTGCGTGCGGCACTTACCGACGGCACGGATTTGAAAGCGTACCGCCGCGGCCATCCGCAGATGCCCATGCCGACGCCGTTCGGTCATGAATTTTCCGGCGACGTTGCCGCAGTTGCACCCGACGTTACAAAGTTCAAGGTCGGCGACGCCGTCATGTGCGTGCACTCTGCGCCGTGCGGTCAATGCTTCTGGTGTAAGCATGGCGAGGACGAACTCTGCGAATCGGTAATGAGCACAAAAATTCTTGGCGCGTATGCCGAGTACATTGACGTGCCGTCGCACATCGTCGAGCGCAATTGCTATCTAAAGCCGCCCGAACTTTCGTATGAGGCGGCGGCGTTTCTGGAACCGCTCTCGTGCGTCGTGCATTCACTCGATTATCTCGACGCTCCGGTCGGTGCGACGGTGCTCGTCCTTGGTGACGGCGGATTCGGCCTCATGCATGCATGGCTTTTGGCGCTGCGGGGAGCGCGGCCCGTTCTCGCCGGACGTCACGACGAGCGTCTGGAGATCGCGCGCGCATTCGGCGTCCAGGAACTCGTGAACACGCGCAAGGCCGATGTCCGCGATGTGATTTTGGCACTTACGGAAGAGCGTGGCGCCGATGCGCTGATCGAATGCACGGGCGTACAAGAAGTCTGGGAATCCGCGCCTGCGCTCGTGCGGCGCGGTGGAACCGTTTCATTTTTCGGCGGCTTGCCCTCGGACACGCGTGTCTGCTTTTCCGCTGCGCGTTTGCATTACGATGAAGTGCGTCTTATCAGCCCGTTTCATTTTCGGCCGTCATCCGTCAAACGGGCATACACGCTGCTCGCCTCAGGCGATATCGATCCGCGACCGCTGCTTACAGGCACGGCACCGCTTACGCAGATCGCCACCGTCTTTGAACGCCTCGACAAGGGCGACGGAATAAAGTACGCGATAGAACCATGAAGAACCACAAGATGCAAACGGCGGTGCTGTACGATGTCGACGACATCCGCATCGAGCAGCGCGACATCCCGAAGATCGGTCCGGGCGAACTTCTCGTGCAAACTCGCGCGAGCGGTATTTGCACGGGCGACATCATGGGCTGGTACGTCCGTCGCAAAGCGCCTTTGGTGCTTGGCCATGAACCATCGGGCGTTGTGGCCGCGGTGGGTGAGGGCGTTACGGGCTTCGCGCCCGGCGATCGCGTGTTTGTGCACCACCACGCACCATGCTTCCACTGCCGCGCCTGCGCGCGTGAGGATTACGTGCAGTGCGCGACATGGCGTAAAACCGCAATCGATCCCGGCGGCCTCGCCGAATACTTCCGCGTGCCGGCGGAGAATGTCGCCGACACGCTGCGTTTACCCGAAAGCGTTCCGTTTGTCGACGGTTCGCTCGTCGAACCGCTGGCGTGTGTCGTGAAATCCATTCGTCGCAGCGGGTTACGCGAGGGCGATACGATCTACGTTATCGGCCTGGGCGTGATGGGATTGATGCACGCGCTCGTTGCGCAGTCGATGGGCGCGCGCGTCGCGGGAAGCGACTTCAATGAAGAGCGCCGCGCATTCGCACAAACGCTCGGCGTCAATGCCGTAAAGCCTGGCGACGGGTTTACCGGTGGAGACGTCGTCATCTGCGGACCGGGATCGCCGGAAGCGTTACGCGACGCATTCGCCGCAGTAGCGCCGGGTGGCACCGTCGTGATGTTCACCCCGCTCGAGCCGGGCGTACCGCTCACACTGGATCCGAACGACCTCTATTTCCGTGACGTGAAGTTCGTGACGAGTTACTCGTGCGGCCCCAACGACACACGCGCGGCGCTGGACCTGATCGCGCGCCGCGTCGTTACGGCGGAGCGCCTGGGTGCGGTTCTATATCCGCTGAACGAAGCGGCGCTCGCGTACGAAGCCCTGCGGGGCTCGAAGATTCT
This sequence comes from uncultured bacterium, assembly GCA_964602255.1. Lineage (GTDB taxonomy): Bacteria > Vulcanimicrobiota > Vulcanimicrobiia > Vulcanimicrobiales > Vulcanimicrobiaceae > CAZRQS01. The sequence continues at coordinate 7,502 of CAZRQS010000022.1, forward strand.
CAAACCCATCGTGACCTTCGAGCCATCGCTTTTCAGTTAACTAAATTGTCGGATATGTTCCCGATGCGCCGCGGTTGATCGCTGCGTCGCTTTCAATCGTTCCGGTGATGCTGCCGGAATGTGCCGCGGCAGCACCAATGCGCCACGCCGTCTCGATCTGCATGCGCGTTTGCTTTGCCGTAGCGTCGTTAACCGGCACGCCGGTTTCTCGCAGATCTTGCAAGACGATTTCGGGCATAGCGACGCCGATCTCCATAATGATCTCCGCGTAGTTGCTCAAGTGGCGCCGCGCGAGTTCTGCTACTTCCGGAACTTCGTAAGCATTGGCAGTAGTGAGTAACATGCTATAGGAAACGCAACACAGCGACAGTGCCGTGTAATCGTCGCGCAGCGCCTTGGCGATCTTGGTCTTGCGAACCTTGTCGATTGCACTCGCGAACCAGCCTTCGATGTTTGTAACGGCGCTTTTAACCGCATGCGCTTCATGACCGCCTGCGGCTTTGAGCGCGGCCTTCAAGGACTCAATATGCGTATAGTTGAGATCCGTCACGCGCCGGAGCAATAGTTCGGCACTAGGATAATTCGGAAGGTCAGCGTCCTTCATCTGCGAGGTAAGCGGGACGCGAATGTGTTCTTCTAGCGCCAGCATGTCGCTGATGTAGGTCTGTAAACTGTGTTGCACATCACTCATAACGGCGAGCTCATACCCTGCCCGGGGGCTAAAACCACGCTTAGTCGCCCGTGATGGTGACGACGAGCTTACCCCGCGTGTGACGGCTTGGATCTTGCAAATCGACCAGCGCCTGGCTTGCCTGCGAAAACGGGTACGTTTTGCTGATTTCCACGCGCATCGTGCCGCTTGCGGCGCCTTGCGCGAGCTCTTCGAGATCGCCCAAATGCGGATCCATTTGAATGTACTTCACCGTAACGCCCGTTGGAAACGCACTCTGCCCAGGACCGTTGAGCGATGAAACTAGCGTGCCGCCGGACCGAACGGCCCGCGCGACGGGGAGAAGACGTTCTTGTGAATTGATGACGTCGAGCACGAGGTCAACGCCTTCGGGGTAACGTTCGCGCACTTGCGCGATCGGGTCGCCTGACGCATAGTCGATAACTTCATCCGCACCGATGCTGCGAAGATACTCCGCATCACTTTCCTTACCGGTTGCAATGACACGCGCACCGCGTGCCTTTGATAGCTGCGTTGCAAAAAGTCCGATGCCGCCGCTCGCGCCGATGATAAGCACCTGCTGGCCGGCACGCACATCGCCGGCGCGCACCATGGTCATCGCGGTGAGTCCCGCTTCGGGTATTGCGGCCGCGTGTGCAAAGTCCAATCCGTTTGGTTTACGCGCAAGCCGTTTGCCGTCTGCTGAAATGGACGCAAACTCACCGAGCGTACCTGCGTGCGCGAAAATACCGAAAACCTGATCGCCTTTCTGCCACGAAGTAACGCCGTTGCCGACTTCGGCAACTACGCCGGCGCCATCCATGCCGGGGACATACGGAAACGAAATCGGTACAAAGTCTTTCACCGCGCCGGTGATGAGCTTGTCATCGAACGGATTTACGGCGGCGGCGTGCATTTGGACGAGAACCTGACCGTCTTTGACTTTCGGAGCGTCGATTTCGCCTAATCGCGCGCTGGCGGGAGGACCATACTGATCCACAATTAACGCTTTCATGCTTTCATCGACAGGCGCTTGAGCCGAAGAGGTTTCGACTAGGCTATTCGGAGGGCTGACACTCGCCTTCCAGCGCGCTATTATTATTAGGCCGTGTATCGAGAGGCGGCGTTTTGCCGCTTCGCATGCTTGGATTGAGAGCGTGGTAGCGATGACAGAGCCGGTCGTCGTAAATCTCGCTGGAGATTTCGATACCTACAATTCGCCCCAGCTTCGCCGCTTATTGGCACCGGCCGGCGACGCGCCGGACGTCGTGATTGACTTGAGCGCGGCATGCTATTTGGACTCGACCTGCCTTACGGAATTGGCTGTACTTCGCCGTCTTCGCATCGAACGCGGGTTCCCACCAATGCGCTTGGTCGTACCGACAGCCAACATCCGCAAAATCCTCCACATCGTCGGGTTCGACGTGGTTTTCCCGCTCTACGGCACGCTGCAGGAAGCGCTTCATGCCAACGGCTTTGCCCATTAACCCCGCGCGAGGGCCGGATTATTGGGCAGGTCTCTGATTTCTTGGGAGACCGCCTTGAAACCCCGAGGGACCTGCGGCCGTAGCAAAGGATAGGAGGCTCATCGAATGACTCTTCCCATAGCCATCGTCCTTGCCACGGCATTGATTTGCGCGACGGTGCTGATTGTGGTTGCCGTCTCGTTTGTCTGGGCTGCCCGCCAACGCGGGTCCGGACCCCGAGCCTAATCCGCGGGATCTAGGCGGCTTGGATTTTATGGGCAGCCCCGGTCTTTCTTAGGCAACCGCCTCTTAATGGGCAAAGCCCATGCCAACTGAGTGGCTTGACAACTGTTAAGTCCCCGGCGTAAGCTGCCCCGGTGAGCCCCTTTGCCGATGAACTAAAAGCCGCGATGGACGCGGCCGGCCTCAACGCTGCCGAACTGGCCGAACGCAGTGGTTTAACGGAAGCCGCCATCTCCTATTTACGCTCGGGACAGCGCGAGCCGTCATACCGCTCGCTTCAGCGCTTGACTCAAGTGCTGCCCGACTTGGCCGCTATCCTCGAGAAGGCGTCCCCCTTCGATTCTATCGAGGACGCCATCAAAGACATCCGCGCCGGAAAGATGGTGATCGTCCTCGACGACGAGGATCGGGAGAACGAAGGCGACCTGGTTATGGCCGCGCAGATGGTGACGCCCGAAGCGATCAACTTCATGCGAAAGTACGCGGGCGGTCTGATCTGCGTACCGATGATCGCGAAGCGGCTCGACGAGCTCCACTTGCCGCAGATGGTTTCTGAAAACAGTGCGGTGCACGAGACCGCATTCACCGTTTCGGTTGAAGCGCGCGGACGAACGACGACGGGTATCTCGGCACACGATCGTTCCGCAACCATTCAAGCACTGCTCGACCCGGCAACGAGGCCATCCGATTTATTGCGGCCGGGCCACACGTTTCCGCTGCGAGCGCGTGACGGCGGCGTGCTCGTTCGCGCCGGTCAAACCGAAGCGTCGGTAGACCTCGCGCGACTTGCGGGTCTGTATCCCGCCGGCGTCATCTGCGAGATCATGGCGGAAGACGGGACGATGGAGCGGCTCGACGGTTTGGTGGAATTCGCTAAGCAGCATCAGCTGAAGCTCATCACCGTTAAGGATCTTATCGCCTACCGCTGGCGCACCGAAAAGCTGCTCAAGCGCATTGCAGAATTCAAGTTGCCGACGGAGATCGGCACGTGGAGCGGCTACGCGTACGAAAATACGATCGATCACAACACGCATGTTGCCCTGGTCATGGGCGATATCGGCGACGGAAAAGATTTGCTCGTACGCGTTCATTCCGAGTGTCTGACCGGCGACGCGTTACATTCGCTGCGGTGCGATTGCGCTGCGCAACGTGACGGCGCGATGCAGATCATCGCGCAAGAAGGCCGCGGCGTCTTCTTATATCTGCGTCAAGAAGGGCGCGGCATCGGCCTTGCCAACAAACTGCGCGCATATCAGCTACAAGACCAAGGCGCGGACACGGTAGAGGCAAATCTCGCGCTTGGGCTTCCCGTCGACAAACGCGACTACGGCATCGGCTCGCAAATTCTCGCCGACCTCGGCGTCAAAGAGATGCGCATCATCACGAATAATCCGCGCAAAATCTTCGGACTCGAAGGCTATGGCATCAAGATCGTGGGCCGCGTTCCGATGCACACGGAGCCGACGCAGTACAACAAGCATTACATCGCCACCAAACGCAGTAAGCTGGGCCACATGTTCGACGGTCTCCCGGCAGAAGGTCCACTTCCGCACGGTGACCACGCGTGACGAAGGTCAACTCCAAGTATCAGCCCGTCAACTGCGCGGGCAAACGTTTTGCGATCATCACCGCGCAGTTCTACGACCAGCTGGCCGAATGGCTCGAAGACGGCGCGCGCCGCGCGCTCGAGGCATGTGAGGTACGCGAAGAAGACATCGTCGTTTATCGCGTCCCGGGCTGTTTCGAGATTCCCATTGCCGCCAAGCGCGTGATCGAAGCCGACGATAAGCTCGACGCCGTCGTAGCGCTCGGCGTCGTCGTCCGCGGAGAGACTCCGCACTTCGATTACGTCGCCGGCGAATGCGCGCGCGGCATCATGACGGTGCAGATCGCGACCGGCGTGCCGATCGGTTTCGGGGTACTTACGACCGAGAATTTGCTGCAGGCCGAAGAGCGCGCCGACCCCGAGCGGGGGGACAAAGGCTACGAGGCGGCCATCGCGGCTGCTAGGCTGCTGCACATCCCCGAGGAGACGCCGGCACCGGCATTGGGTTTCCGGCGCTAGGCGTGTTCGGGTAGGGACCCAGGCAAGCGAGGATTCATGCCGACACAAGTCGCATACCTTCGGCCCGACCTATTTCTGTGGAGGCCCGAGTTCCTTGGAAGACAAGAGCATTAGTTGCAAAGAGTGCGGCCGGCAATTTGTGTTTACGGTCCGCGACCAGCAGTTTTACGCCGAAAAAGGTTTTCAGAACGAACCTCAACGTTGTCGCGACTGCAGGCAGGCACGCAAGAGCCCTGGATCGGGTGGTTCCTCGGGTTCTTCACGGCCCAATTTTGAAGCTGTGTGCGCGGAATGCGGGACGACTACGACGGTTCCGTTCCGGCCGCGTGGCGATCGGCCCGTGTACTGCCGCGCTTGCTATACGGCTCACACTTCCGCCGCACTAGCTTAGTGGAGTAAGCCGCGCGTTATGCGCGGCTTTTTCTTTACCGGCGGCGAAAACCGCCTCCATGGATGATCCGACCGCAACGTCCTGTTTGGAAGCGATTCGCTGGACCGGTGACGCGATCGAATATGTCGATCAACGGTTACTGCCGCATGACGAAGTAATCCGGCGCGCCGCGACGGTCGACGAAATCGAGAGCGCAATCAAAACGCTTGCCGTGCGTGGAGCACCGTGCATCGGCGTATTTGGCGCGTACGGCGTAGCTCTGCTGCGTCAAGTCCTGAGTGACGATGAAGCGTTTCATGCCGCGGTGCGCCGCGTGCGCGATGCCCGGCCCACTGCGGTCAATCTTATGTGGGCAGTCGATCGCGTTCTGGCCGCGTCTGACATGATTGCAGAAGCCCAAGCAATTCACGCGGAGCAGCGCGCAATCGACGCGCGTATCAGCGAAGCCGGCGCGGAGATCATTCCGGCTGATGCGCGCATTCTCACACATTGCAACACCGGTCCGATTGCGACTGCCGGCGGTGGCACGGCGCTTGGGGTCATCATCGCCGCAGCACGCGCGGGCCGGCGTCCGCACGTGTTCGTCGACGAGACGCGTCCGCTGTTACAGGGTGCTCGTCTTACGTATTACGAGCTCGAGCAGGCGGGGGTCGAGGCGACGCTCATCGTTGACAGCGCCGCCGCGCTCGTGATGGCGCGCAAGAACGTCGATCTGGTCATCGTCGGTGCGGACCGCATTGCGATGAACGGCGATACCGCCAACAAGGTCGGGACGTATTCGCTCGCTATCGCGGCTGCACATCATGGCATTCCGTTTTACGTGGCGGCGCCGCGATCGACGTTCGACTTCACGCTGCGCAGCGGTGCAGACATTCCGATTGAAGAACGTCCTGCCGACGAAGTCACCACATTCGGCGGAGCGCGCGTCGCACCGGAGGGTGCGCGTGCGTACAATCCCGCGTTCGACGTTACGCCGGGTCACCTGATTACCGCGTTCGTGACCGAATACGGAATCATCCGCCCTCCGTACGCGGAATCGCTGCCCGACTTGGAACTGCGGCCGAATCTCATAGCCGTTGCATGAAGTACCGGTACGGCGAGATGACGTGGCCCGAGGTGAAGGACGCCGCGGCCGCCGAGCGCGTCGCCGTCATACCGATAGCCACGATAGAAGATCACGGGCTGCATCTTCCCATCGACACGGATTTGCGGCTCTGTACCGCCGTATGTGAAGAAGCCGTCTCGCGTGCAGCGGACCGTGCAGTACTCGTGCCGGCGATCAATCATGGTTACAGCCCGCATCATATGGATTTTCCGGGGGCGATTACGATTGGCGCGGAGACGCTGATTCGTTACGGCGTGGATGTCTGCAAAAGCCTTGCGCATCACGGATTCAAGCGCATGCTCATCGTCAACGGTCACGGCAGCAACACGCCGTTCGTCGACATCATTGCGCGCTTGACGGTCGTCGAATCGGGCGCGCTCGCCGCCGCTGTCAATTACTGGGCCGCGCCCGGCGTTCGCGAAGTTGCCGAGTCGCTGCGCGAATCGGAGAAGATTGGCGGCATGAATCACGCTTGCGAGTTCGAGACGTCACTGTATCTGGCGCTCGCACCGGATCTCGTCGACATGAGCAAGGCGGTGCACGAGCTCTCGCATCGCCCCAGCAAGAATTATTGGACCGATCTCATCGGTGGTGACGGCCCGCTCGCAATGATGGAACCGTGGAGTGCGCTCAGTGAAACCGGCGTCATGGGTGATCCCACCAAAGCAACTGCCGGCAAGGGACGAAAGCTGCTGGACGCAGCCGCGAACGGCATTGTGGAGTTGATCGACGAACTGCGTAGGCGCGAGCCGGCGGTACGGCGCGATCGTCATTGATATGGCGACGGCGCTCGTCGGTGTGCCGACGGATCGAAATTCGTCGTTTTTGCGTGGTCCGGCAAAGGCGCCGCCCGAAATTCGTCGAGCGCTCTTTAGTGAAGCGGGCAATTCGTATACGGAATCCGGCTTGCGGCTTTCCGGTTCCGTGCTCGTCGACAAGGGGGACCTCGTGCTTATGGAGAGCGACAATGACGTGGGCACGATCGAGCACGGAATTGACGAGTTGCTGCGCGAGGGCTACCGGGTGTTGTCGCTCGGCGGCGATCATTCCATTACGTTTCCGATCGTGCGCGCGTACGCTAAACACTATTCGCGTCTAAGCATCGTACACTTCGACGCGCATCCGGACATGTATCCCGATTTTCAAGGCAACCCGTATTCGCACGCAAGTCCATTTGCGCGAATACTGGAATCGGTTGAGATTGACCGGCTGATTCAAATCGGCATCCGCACGTGCACGCCTAAACAGCGTGAGGTGGCCGATCGTCATCCGGTCAAAATGTTCAGCCCATACGAAGTCGCCGAAGCGATCGCGGCTCTGCCGTCCGGAGATGTCTACGTTTCGATCGATCTCGATGCGCTCGACCCGGCGTTTGCGCCCGGTGTTTCACATCGCGAACCCGGCGGATTGACGGTGCGTGAGGTGCTCGAGGTGATTCGAGCGATTCCGGGCAACGTCGTCGGCGCGGATGTCGTAGAACTCAATCCGGACGAAGACTTCCGCGGCGCGTCGGCCACAGTAGCAGCGAAATTCGTCAAAGAACTCACCGCAACGATGAGGTAATTTGTGATGGCACAGCCGTGGACGCGCCGGTGTATTTGTGCAGCGCTCATAGCGTTCGCGGGTATTTGTGCGGCAGCGGGTTGTGCGCAGCACTCGGCCCTTCACGGCGTCCTTCGGATGGCAAGCCGGCAAACGCCGGACAATCTCAATCCGCTGCTCGGCACCCAGACGGTCGACACGGACCTCTCGATGTTCTGGGCCGGCTATCTGTTTAACTGGAGCGACCGGGACGAACTCGTGCCGGAACTTGCCGTGCGAGTTCCCACAATGCAAAATGGCGACATCGCCCGCGACGGCTTGCGCATCACGTACCATCTGCGGCACGGCGTCAGATGGCAAGACGGTGCACCGTTTACCGCGGACGACGTGATCTATACGTGGCGGCAAATGCTCAATCCACAAAATCTCGTCGTAAGCCGCTTCGGCTACGATTTGATCTCGCGCATCGATAAGCGCGACGACTATACGATCGACGTGCACTTGAAGAATAGGTTCTCACCGTTCGTGACGACGTTCTTTACGATGGCGAACCACCCGAACTGCATCCTGCCGGAGCATCTGCTTGCGAAGTATCCGAACATCAACCGCGTTCCGTACAATTCCTTGCCGGTCGGCACCGGTCCATTTCGCCTCGCAAAGTACGAGAAGGGCTCGTCGATTACGTTCGTCGCCAACGACGGATACTGGCGCGGACCGCCAAAGCTGCGTCGCATCGACTACCGCATCATCGAAAGCGACAATACGATGCTCACGCTGCTCAAAACACACGAAATCGACTTCTACTACCGTGCCGCTGAAAGCCAGGCGCCGAGTCTGCGCGGCATTCCGGGAACGCGAATCGTCATATCGCCGTTCACCCGTTTTGCGGATCTGGGCCTGAACGCTTCCAATCCCGCGCTGCGCGACGTGCGCGTGCGCCGCGCACTCGCACACGCCATCGATCGCAATGCACTGGTCGCAAAGGTAACGCACGGGGTAGCACTGCCGGGAGACAGCGATCAGCCCTCGTTCTTCTGGGCCTACAATCCACACGTCACGCGCTATGCGTACCAGCCGAAGCGCGCAGCGGTGTTACTCGACCAGGCGGGATGGCACGTCGGAGCCGGCGGCATACGCGTTAAAAGCGGACAGCCACTGAATTTGGAGCTCGTGAGTTTCACCGGCTCGGCGACGGCAAACGATGCGGAAGTATTCGTTCAAGAAGCGTGGCGGCAAGCCGGCGTCGACGTGACAATAAAAAATTTCTCGTCCGCGCAGCTCTATGCGACGCTCGGCGCCGGCGGCATCGAACAGTCGGGCAAGTTCGACGTGGCGTTCGAGAATTGGGCGAACGGCACCGACCCGGACAATTCCATTCTGTTTCGCTGCGATATGGCGCCGCCCGCGGGCTGGAACATTTACCATTTTTGCAATCCTGAGCTCGACAGCGCGGAGCGAGCAGCGCTCACCGCATACGATCGGCAGACGCGAAAAGCCATGTACGCCCGCGTGCAGGACATCGTCGCTTCAGAGCTGCCCATAATCGTTCTCTGGTACCAACGACAACTCGACGTTGTGAGCACGGACTTCAAAAATTACAAACCTGCCCACGCCGTCACACCGTTCTGGAACACTTGGGAGTGGTCGATATAATGCCATGAATCTGCGAGATCAACTCATCCTCACCGTTGTAGACAAATTCTTTATCGCGATCATCCTGCTTGTCGCGGGATATTTTCTCAACCAGTTCTTGGAGCGGTTCAAGACCCGCGAAGCAGTCCGCGTCGAAGTCGCAAAGCAACGCGTGAACAAGATCAGTGAGACGTGGAGCGCGGTCTACGATTGGGAAGGATACACTAAAAATCTGATGGGCGACATAGGCGACACTTACGAACGTCTCCGTTCGGACCCCACGCAGCTCGAGCTGCGAATTAAAGAGCTGTGGAAGTCGCGCATGCCGGTTGCAACCGAAAAAGGGCGCACGGCCCAATCGCTTATCGAGAAGAATCGTTTTTGGCTGGGAGAATCGCTCTACAACCAGTTTTGTAGTTACTACGATTCGCTGAACGCTTACTTGGCCGCTGTCTACCGGAACGACGTGAAAGCGCTGACCGATATCGACGCCGCCCTGGAGCGATCAAAGGTCAACATCACGAATACGTTTGACGACCTATAGCGCCATTGGAGCGGTCAATGGAAATCTCCAACCTCATCGTTCAAGATATCGTCATGGATGGCGGCGAGCCGTATACGCAATCCACACTCTATGAGTTTGGCAAAAAGCGATGGATCTCGCTTAACCGCGGTCGCCAAGGGCGTAAACTTGGTCCCGCTACTCTTCTTGCGCAGAGTGATGAAGATCAGAATGCCCTGAAAGACATTACGGTAAGAACGTTTCCGCGAGCACCGCTTTCCGATCAGGGTGGCAAAATCTACCTTCAAGATGAATGGACCGTCAAGGGATGCTCAGTCTACGCAGTGATGCTGCCTGCTGTTTGCGTCTCACCGGACTTGCAATTCCAGATCTCCGCCGAGGGAATCAAACCAAGAATGTCGGTAACAGCGGATGGACGGATCTTCTACCACTTGTTGACCGGCGAAGAGCAAGTCCAACTCCAAATTGCGGGTCACATCGTGCACGACCCTGCGCAGCACTCGCTGGACGTCGAATCGGCGCTTCATGGGCCGCGTCCTTCATACATTGATGGCTTTGATCTCTTTGAATACGTCGGTGCACGGGGAAACGATCCAAACTATTGGTCGGATTTAGGAAAGACCGCCAATCACATAGCGGCAAAAAATAGGGCTGCAAAAGCTGGTCGCGACGTCTCCGCGAGCCGCGTGTCGCTCTTCGGGCGTATTACCTCGCCGTTCCGGCGTGTACGACGCTAGAGTAGAAAAAGCAATTTCGGGGGAGTCCCCGGAATACCGCGGGCGTGAAGTATTACGACTTCGTCGAGAAGGCGCCGTCCATCGGCAAACTGGTCATCATTGAAGGCACAGAACGTGTACTGGCCGACCGGGCGCTAGACCTGGTCATCGAACGCGTACTCCCCGCGGATATGCGTGACATGAACCTCGAGCGTTTTCCAGCGTCGCAGCTCGATGGAGCGAGCCGCGTTCGTGAAGCCGTGCAGGCGATGCCATTCCTAGCGAGTTCTCGCGTAACTGCGGTAACCGACGCGCAGACACTCAAGGCCGCGATGCGCCGCGAGCTGTGGGAAGTCGCCGAAAGCGTACCTGAAGGCAATACACTCGTTATTTGCGACTTGCTTTCGCCGCGCTCACAACGGCCGCAACCGTTTGGCGCGATGGCGGGACGCAGCGCTTTGCGCATCGACACGACGGCTAACGAGGAGACGCGCACGCGCTTCATCCACGAGACGCTCAAAGAGCTTGGCGCGACGGCGGAGCCGCGCGTCGTCGATACACTTGCGCGAAGCGAAGCCGATCTTGCGTCGGTCCGCAACGATCTCGAGAAACTTGCACTGCTCGGCAAGAAGATCACGTATAAGGAACTGGAACAAGAGAGCCTTACCATCGAAGACCCCAAAGCGTACCAATACGCTGGTGCGCTTGTTGAAGGCCGCGTCGCGGAAGCGCTGCAGATCGCGCACGAACTCTTTGCAAACGACCGCAATGCGGCCGTCCCGCTTATTTACGCGCTCGCGACCGAATGCGGCTACCTGTGGGAACTTGCCCGCGAGGGCGGCGAGATTCCAGCTCGCATGCGCTGGCGCGAACGGGCGTTACGCCCCATCGCCTCGCGTGTGGGCGAACAGCGGGCGCGGCGTGCTTACGAACGCGCAGTGTCGGCGTTCGATTCGATCGTTACCGGCAAAGTCGACGATCCGGAACTTGTGGTCGACATGCTGACCGTGGAATTATCCACCCTTGCGACGCGCCGCAATTGACGCGCATTTCACCAAGGCATACTAAACGAGCGTTCTAGCCCATGCAACGTGCGCTCGATCCGTTCGAGATAATTCAATGCGTGCCCATCTTCGGACGGCTCGAATTCGTGGTGCGGCAACAACAACGCATCGCGTGCTCCGTTCTCGCGCAGGGCGATGATGTAACGAATATCTTCAGCGATTGAATCACGCTCTTTGCGCAGTGCGTCGATCGGGCAATCCTGCGGCGCTTCATACGAGAGGCTCGCGAGCGCGCGTCCATAGTATCCGCACGCTGCCATGAGCGTCAGCCGCAAGCGAAGGACCGAATTGAATGCAAATCGCGGACCGATAATCAGCGGTTCCACTTGCGTTCGCAAGCTCTGCAGCGTCTCGTCATATTTGCGTGCCGCGGCGAGCGGATCCGCGCCGGCGTTGCCGCTCAAACGTTCGACTGCCGTTTCTACGAGGTCGTCGAGCCGCTGCAGCGCTTCAACCGTGACGTTCAGCAATACGCGCGAGGAGCGAATGGGAAGAATGAAGAGCGCGGCAAGTGCACCGAGCGTCACGCCGACAGCGACTTCCACCAGACGCAACATAAGAACTTGCTCCGTGAAAAAGCCTAAGAGCACGTAGAGCATTGCCAGAGCGACCGTGATGAAGAACATCATGATGCCCGGCGAGAGCCTGAACGTGTAAACGGCTCCGAAGAGACACACGAGCAACAAACAGAAGGCGAGCGTATCGTGTCCGTTCACCAGAAACCCTACACCCATTCCTGCAAAGACGCCCAGCGCGGTTCCGACTAAGCGCGACCAAGCGCGCGACATTGTCTCATATGCGGACGATGTTCCAATAAACACCAGAAATGCGGCGAGCACCGCCCAATACCAGCGCTGCGGCGAGAGCAACTCGCCAATGACAATCGATAACGCGCCGGCCACGGTTATTTGAATAGCCTGGCGTGTCGTTGCGCGGATACGTCCCGTGTCTACGTTCGTTCCGGTTCTGAATGGTCCGCGCGGACTCCATGTGACGCTCTGCCGAATCGGGCCGTGCACTTGCGGCGTTTGCAACTCGATCGGCGCGTGCAGCCGGCCTTGCATCGCACGTTCGACCAGTTCACCGGTAGCGAGCTCTGCCTCAAGCACTGAAGCGCGGTCGTCCGAGTCGATCAGCAAATCGTCGATCATCAGCGCGGTTTCGTTCAGGCGAAGCATATGGTGCTGCAACGCCCGGCGATCTTTGGCCGCAATTCTTCCGCGCTGGGCAGCTTGCGCTATCGCCTCCGCAATCAAGCCTTGCCGGGCGCGGAATGCAGCGAGCGCATTGTGCAACGCGAGCGCCGGATTGTCACGGAAAATGTAAAACCGGTAAACATATGTGCACAACGCCGTAACGGCCAATGCGAGCAGAAGATACGGCAAATCGCCGAGTGTGGCTTGCAAAAACAGTGCGAAGAAAAATGAGAGGACGGCGATGCCGCCCATTGCCGTCATGCGCGGCCCATATCTGCGCACGTACTGCGAGAGGAAGAGCGTGACGACGAACAGCGCGTCGCTCAGTACATGGCTGGATACCGTCAACGTTGCGATGGCGATTGAACTCGCCGCCGGAAACCAGAGCGCCAGGGTGGTGATTCGCTGATCGCGCGGTCGCTCGTCATTCACCATAAGCGTCCACATGATCCCGATAGCGGCGCCGACGAGTGCTACCCGGAGCGAGTAATGCAAGTAGTACCGGCCCAAAAGCAGGATGCCGAGTGCCGTGCCGACAGTTGCCGTCGCCCGCAGTCCGATGTACATGCGGACAAAGCCCGGGTCGGCGGCCACCAAGCGGTCTCGGAGCGTCGCGATGGTCATCGCTCGTAGTCTACCCCGGCTGGCTGGCATGGGCCCTCAGCCCAGCCAAGGGGCAGTAAAGGGCGATAAAAGAGAGACAAATGTCGGGACGAGGGCGACCGCTATAGAGCGCGAAAGGCCAGGTATCCCATGAAGTATGACACCTACGCTTCTCCGTTCTCGTGGAGATACGGTCGGGCCGAACTGCGCGCACTCTTTTCGGAAGAGCAGCGCCGCAAGCTTTGGCGGCAAGTGTGGGTCGCGCTCGCACAAGCGCAGAGCACGCACGGCCTGGTTTCACAGGAAGAGCTCGCCGACATCATCGCACACGCCGGTGATATCGACATCGAAGCGGCGCTCGAAATCGAGCGCGAGATTCACCACGACCTCATGGCGGAAATTCGCGTGTTTGCCTCGCAGGCGAAGATCGGCGGCGGCAAGTTGCACCTCGGTTCCACCTCGATGGACATCGAGGACACGGTTGAAACCTATCGCCTGCGGCGGGCGCTCTCGCTCGTGGGCGCGGCGATCGACGAATTGCTCCAAGGGTTCGCGGAAAAGATTCGCGAGCACGCCGACGTCGTGTGCATGGCGTTCACGCATCTGCAACCTGCCGAGCCCACGACGCTCGGATACCGGTTAGCGGTGTACGCTCAGGACCTGCTGATTGACCGCGAGAACCTGCGGTTTGTTTTCGATAACCTTACCGCGAAGGGTCTGCGCGGCGCAGTCGGTACGTCCGCATCATACGAACAGCTGCTCAACGGTAGCGGATCGTCGGCCGGAATGGAACGCGCCGTGCTCGAGCGCTTTGGCCTTGACGCCCGAGAGGTCAGCACGCAAACATATCCGCGCAAGCTCGACTATCTGTTGCTGACGGCACTTGCGGGCGTGGGCGCGTCGCTTTCAAAATTTGCGGCCGACATTCGCATCCTCAGTTCGCCTGAGTTCGGCGAGGTGTTCGAACCGTTCGGCCGTTCGCAGGTCGGCAGCTCTGCGATGCCGTTCAAACGCAATCCGATTCTGTGCGAGCGTGTAGACTCGCTCGCGCGCCTACTGCCCGCCTACGCGGATGTCGCGTGGCAGAACGCGGCAACGAATTACCTCGAGCGCACGCTCGACGACAGCGCGAACCGCCGAACGATCCTGCCGGAAGCATTTTTATGCACGGACGAGATCGTGCAGCTCGCAAAACGCGTCGTAACGGGTATGCGCGTCGACACGCTGCGCATCGCGCAGAATTTGCGTACGTATGGGCCGTTCGCCGGCACCGAATCGGTGTTGATGGAAGGCGTGCGCGCCGGCGGCGACCGCCAGGAACTGCATGAAGTGCTACGTTCCGCCGCAATGGAATCGTGGAGCGCGATTGCGCAGGGCAAAGACAATCCGCTCGGCCGCCTGCTCACCGAGGAGCAAGAGCTGACGAGCCGCGTCGATCCCGCCGAGATCCGCAGGATGCTCGACCCGAGCAAGCACATCGGCACTGCCGCCGAACGCGCACGCAAACTAGCGGAACGGATCGATCGCTTACCAGAGTTTCCACAACAGAAGCCCGTTGAAGAACCAGGATGACAAAGGCGTGAATAAAGGGATAGAGATAGCGCACGGCAAGACGAAAGTGCTGTACGAGGCAGCGGGGCAACCCGACATGCTCGTCGTCAAGCAGATGGATTCCATCTCTGCCGGCGACGGTGCGCGCCGCGACGAAATTTCCGGAAAAGGCCGGCTCGCCGCGCAAACGACGGCCCGAGTTTTTCGTTTGCTCAATCTCTGTGGTTTGCCGACGCACTATCTCAACGGCGGCGAAGACGACGACGACAACGAGATGCTCGTGCGCCGCTGCAACATGA
>CAZRQS010000023.1:0-16719 GCA_964602255.1 uncultured bacterium
GCTACGACCGCACACAGCCCGCGACATTACGTCGCGTTTTTTATTTTCCCCTTTAGCCTACGGGGTTGAGACTTTTCACTGCATTAGCACTGAAAACGCATCGGAGAGGGAGGGATTCGAACCCTCGGACGGTTTTTGACCGTCGGTCATTTAGCAAACGACTGGTTTCAGCCACTCACCCACCTCTCCGTGGCCGCCGACCACTATACCACACGCGGACAGCGTGCACCTAGCTGTGGGCAGGCGGTTCGTCAACGAACTCGGGTATGACAACGGGTTCTTTACGGACTCTTGGGCGGAACAGTAGCGCATCGATCCCGGCTACTCGTCCTGCGGGCAGAGCGAGCATCGAAAACGATAAGACGAACGCCACGGCGTCGAGCGTTCCGATCGTCGTCCACGAAGCGAACTCTCCCGCCGCGGCCATGTAGTTGAGCGCCAAGAACGCACCAACTAGTCCCGCAAAACGCGTGAGGAGTCCAACGACCAAACAACAGCCGACGAGCACTTCGCCCAGACGCACCAGCTCTGCGAACAGATCCATGTGCGGCGCGACGATGTTCACTAAAAAGTCGTGGTAAAAGCCGGTCTGCGATTGTATCGCCTTGTTCACCAGCTGCGGCATGAAGCCGCTGGGTGGCATGAACATCGCCGGGTTCAAGAACTTCGGGACGCCGTGCGAGAGCCAAAAGAGGCCGGTGTAGATGCGCAGGACCGTAAACCACCCCGCGTATGTCCATTGAGATGCCATTCTCATGCGATTGCTTCTCCTTGCGATGTACCTTGCGCGACTTCTCGAATCGCTCGCGCGATCTGCGCGGCGGCGTCGGGCTTGCTGAGTGATTGCATTGCGGCGCGCATCTGTGTGCGCCTTTCATCATTTGCCAGAAGCGACTGTACCGTCTGCGTGAGGTCGCTCGCGCTTTTTGCGCGCACGGCCGCCCGCCGCTGCACCAGATAGCGCGTATTGCGTTCTTCCTGACCCGGCAACGGTTTGAACAGCACCATCGGCAGCCGTGCTGCCAGCGCTTCGGACGACGTTAATCCGCCGGGCTTCGTGATGAGCAGGTCGCTCGCGTGCATGTAGTCGTGCACGTTGTTCACAAAACGCACGACGCGCAGCGGATAATGAATGCGATGCGCATACTCCAGTACGCGCTGTTCCGAGCGCGAACTTCGCCCCACGATCGCGACCGCGCAAAGTGGTGCGGCGACACGATCCAATGCTTGCATCATCGTTTCCAGCGGACCTATTCCCAGGCCGCCGCCCATCAACAACACAACGCTGCGATCCGACGGTAGCCCCAACCGCTCGCGCAGCAGCGCGCGATGGGGATCGGGCGTGCCGAATGCGGGATTAACCGGAATTCCCGAAACAACGATACGTTCGTACGGAATGCCGCGTGCCACGAGCGTTGCGCGCATCTCTTCAGTAGCAACCGCGTACGCTTCGATGTTGGTGTGAATCCAAAAGGCATGCACCGCAAAGTCGGTCACCACGCCCATAACCGGTGGTGCATCGCTGAACTCGTTTTTATATTCCGCCATCACGCCGCAGGGAAAGGCGTGCGTACAAATCACGACATCCGGACGCAACTGGAGCATCAGCGAGCGCAGATTGCCCGCGGTAAATTGGTGCACCCATGCACGGAACGGCCCGACTTCGGTGGCGCGTTCGGCGCGGTTGTAGAGAAAGCGGTACATTTGCGGGATGGTCTTCACCATGCCCAGATAGCCGTTCGAAACGACCCGCGATACCACCGAAGCCGCGTATTTGTACGAGTCGACGACGGTGGCCTCGAAATGCGGATCTCCCTCGCTAAGCGCCGCTTTTAGCGCATTCGCCGCCGACGTATGCCCCACGCCGACGTTCGCCGAGAGAAATAGCGCGCGAATTACTCCGCTCCTTCGCCACCCGACTCTTCGGCGAGCACGAAAAAGTCGTCGAGAATTTCTTGCGCGAGATCGTCATCCTGGAGCAGATTGCCCTTCGCGTCGCTCACGACGAATTCGTCCTCCTGCTCGCAGTACAGGACTGCGTACTGGTTGTTCTCTTCGTCTTCCACCAACCCGACGACTTCGAACTCCAGTTGTTTATCGTCGGTCGTTTGGATGACCAGCACGTCGCGCAGTTCGAGCGTCTGCTGCTGTCCCGATTCGCCGTTGGTCGACATTGTGGTCTCCTACTTCAGATACTTAGCGATGTTGGCATTCTGCTGTGCGAGAGTCTTTGCGAATGCGTGGTGCCCATTCCCCTTGTATACGTAATAAAGGTACTCCGAGGGCGCCGGATTGAGTGCGGCGCGTAGCGACGGCTCGCCCGGATTCGCTATAGGCGTGGGAGGCAAGCCTTGATGGCGGTACGTGTTATACGGTGTGTCCATTTTGAGGTCGGCGTATGTGACCACGCTGTGATGCTGCGGCAGCACGTATTCGATGGAAGCATCGACTTCCAGCGGCATGCCGAGCTTCAATCGGTTATAGTAGACGCCTGCCATCAGCGAACGTTCGTCGTCCGCTTTGGCTTCACGCTCTATCAGCGAAGCCAGCGTGACAATCTGCGGCACAGTAAGCCCGCGCGAACGGGCTTTTTGCGCCGCATCGCGCGGAAGTTCTTTGAGGAACTGCGCCGTCATGATTTGCTCTGCAACCTTCGGCGTTGCATCGACGGGGATGAGGTAGGTGCTCGGAAAGAGGTAGCCTTCCAAGTTCCTTGTCCGCGCGCCGCCGACCGTAACCGAATCGCGCATAAACGCTGCGTCGTAGGATTGCGCGCTGCCCAGACCGTTCTCTTCCAACCGTTGCGCGACTTCTTTGGCAGTGAAGCCTTCAGGAATCGTCACCCATTTGGCGATCTGCGCCCCACCGCTTTGCAACTGTTGTAACACGTCGGCAGCGCTCTGGTGCGGCTCAAAGCGGAATTCGCCCGCATGAGCATCCGTGTCAGCATGGCGGAACTTTGCGTACGCCCGGAACAGCATGGGATTTTTGATTACGCCCGCACTCGCGAGTTCAGCCGCAATGTCGTGAAACGTTGCTCCGCGCGGCACGATGACGTGCGTCGTCTGCGCGGGTCCCGATCGGTCAACGAAGATTTCGAAACCGAGCCACGCCGCCGCACCCACGACCATTCCGGCAATGAGAAATACCAGAAGTCTAACGACGCGCAAGGAATGTCTCCAATATCAACGCCGCCGCCATTTTGTCGACGACGGTTTTCCTTTTGCCGCGGCTTACGTCGGCGGCAATCAACGTCTTGGTCGCTTGTGCAGTTGTCATTCGTTCATCAATACGGTGTACGGTCCCGGAAAATACGCGTTGCAGTTGCTCGACGAACCGGTCGATTTTCTCCGCTGCCGGTCCGCGCTCGCCGCCAAGGGTCACGGGATCGCCCACGACCAGCTCACCGGCGTTATACTCGCGAACGAGCTCGGAGATTCGCTCGAGGTCGGCTCGAATGTTCGTACGCTCGACAACGGTCAAAGGAAGGGCAAAGGTGCCGCCAGGGTCGGCTACAGCCACGCCGATACGCTTGCTACCCACGTCCAACGCAAGGATAGCGTGTTGTGAGCCGGTCGAAGGGGTCATTAGGGCGAGTTCTTTACGAACTCCAAAGCGTGCAGTCCCGCCTTCGGCCGCCGGCCGAGGTGGTGATTCACCAGCGCCTCGATTGCTTGTGCTACTCGTCGCGTCGCGCGCATCACCGGACGGACCTCTCCACCGGGTGCGGCCGCCAACGCTCGAAGGTTCGCGACGTCGTTCTCATCAAGCGCAAGAACCTCACGCCAGGCGACGCGGCACTCCTGGCCTCCAAATCCGCCCTGTTCAAGGTCCAGCCACGCCGGTTTTCCATCGATGGATGCGCCGCAGTGCACGCAGGTTCTGACCGGAGGTGCGAGCCCGAGTGCACCGAGCAAACGCAGCGAAAAGCGCGGAAGCAGTGAGAGCGATTCGTCGCTTTGTGCAACCGCGCTCAGCGCGCCGGCGAGCAGCGCGTACACGTCCGGCAGCGGCAGATCCGGTTCGCAAAACGCGTCGACGAGTTCAATGAGCAGATTCGCTGCAGCGTACCGTTCGGGCTGTACGATGTTCTGCCAGTGCGGATGTTCTATCTCGGCGGAGACCACGACGTCGAGGTTCCGTCCGCGGTGCATCGTGAGATACACCTGGTTCGCGAATTCCAATCTTCCCGCTAGGTGGCTTTTGGTACGGCGCACACCTTTGGCAATGGCGTCAACCTTGCCGCGCTCGGTCGTAAAGAGCGTAAGAATGCGATCCGCTTCGCCATACGTCCGCCCGCGCAAAACGATTGCCGAGGTTTTGTACGCGCGCGAGGGCGTACTCATGTTTCGAGATTCTTAGGGCCGAATGCGTTGGGAAGAAGTTTGTCGAGCGTCGTTTCTCCAACGCCGTTGGGCGTGGTAAACGCAATGGCGAGTTGCGGATTGAATTCGTTCAAAAACTGCCTGCACGCGCCGCACGGCACCGTTGTGGTGGATTCAGGACCTGCTATTGCAATCGCTCGAAAGTTGCGATGCCCGGCGGAAACGGCACTGACGACGGCACTTCGCTCGGCGCAAATCGACAGGCCATAACTGGCGTTCTCGACATTGGCGCCGCCGAACACCTCGCCGTTTTCGGCGAGCAGTGCAGCTCCCACGGTAAAGCCGGAATAGCGCGCATACGCCCGCGCACGATACTCTTTTGCAACCGTTAGCGCGCGGTCGATTTCCTCAGACGGCATCTTCGGTGTGGGCTTCCGCTACTTCGCCGATCTTGCCGTTCGTGTAAATGCGCACGGCCATGATGCGCCGTCCGCGCATGCGTTCGACCTTGAGACGTGTGTGATCGGTCGCTTCTACTTCTTCGCCTTCGCTCGGCAGGCGGCCGAATAGGCCGACCGTGTATCCGCCGATGGTTTCGAACTCTTCGTGCGGCAAACGCGTGCCGAGTTTTGCGTTGACGTCTTCAATGTTCACGCCCGCGTCAACGATGGCTTCGTGGTCGTCGATGATGCGCACGGGCTCTTCTTCGCCCTCGTCGTGCTCGTCGCGAATCTCGCCGACGATCTCTTCGAGCAAGTCTTCCATCGTCACGATGCCGGCCGTACCGCCGTACTCGTCCACGACGACCGCCATCGTAAATTTCTCGCGTTGCATCTCGCGAAGCAGTTCGGCGATCTTTTTATTTTCGGGCACGTGCTCGATTGCGCGCATCAGCTGTTTGAGCGGCGTGGAACTGAGCGTACCGTTCGCGAGCGCGATAAGCAGTTCGCGATCGTGCACCACGCCGACGATGTCGTCCTTCGATTCGAGATAGACCGGAAGCTTCGAGTAGCCTTCCGCGATCACCATGTCCAGCGCGCGTCGCGGCGAGTCATCGGCCGAAACGGCCACGACGTTCGGACGCGGCGTCATCACTTCCCGAACGATAGTATCGCCGAACTCAATGACCGAGTGAATCATCTCGCGCTCTTGCTCTTCGAGCACGTTCTGTTCGGCGCCGACGTTCACGAGCGTCCGGATATCTTCTTCCGTAACGAAGATCTGATGCGCGTGCTTGATTCCGAATGGCCGCACGATCAAATCCGTGAGCCACTGGAAGAAATACACGAGCGGCGTAAGCAGCCACGCAACGCGGCGCATCGACGGCGCCAGACGCAGCGCCCAACGCTCGTTATCTGAAACGGCGACCGTTTTAGGAATGATTTCGCCGAACAGCAACAAGACAAACGTCATTACGACGGTCGAGATCACTGCCCCATGCGGTACGCCTGCCTTGATGAAGACGTACGTCGCGAGCGAATCCGAGATGAGCAACACGATCGTGTTGCCGATAAGGATTGAGGTCAGAAAGCGGTTGCGATCCTCGGTCAGGCGTAGAACGGCCCCGGCACGTTTGATGCCGCGTTCGACCATGGACCTGGCGCGTAGGCGGGAAACGCTGACTAAGGCCGCTTCCGAGGCCGCGAAGAAAGCCGCTAACAGCACGAGCAGCACCAGGGCGGCGATCTCGTACCACGTAAGCACGTGGGCGGCTGGCTGACTACTTAGAGGTTCCAATGACGCGAGCCATTATAGCATAAGGTGCGGGCGGACCAGTACGAAGACGGCTAGCGCCACCACGGTACCCAGCACGGCACCCCAAAGAGCTTCGAAAGTGGTATGAATGCGGGCCTCCACCCGGCTTTGAGCGACCAGAAAAGCGATAAAGTAGGCCATTACGGCGACCAGAGGGCGCTGATAGAACAGCGCAAGCCCCGTCGCCACGGCGAACGCCATCGCCGCGTGCGCCGAGACCGCACCCCCCTGGAGGGGCGAACCGCGCCCGACCCAGACCTTGGCGAAGATCGTCGCGATGAGTACCACGGCCAGGATGACCAAAATCGTGTTGGCCGGCACTTGGGCGACCGCGTCGTAGACGCGCGTGCCACCTTGCTGGATGCCTTGGTAAAACGCCAGGTACCCTACGACCACCGCGCCCATCGTCGCGATCAGGACCGCGCCGGCGGCCGCGTCCTTCGCCGTTTTGGCGAGCGGATGATGCGCCACGGTAAGAAGGTCGACGACGGCTTCGATCGCCGTATTCATGAGCTCCATCCCGAGCACGATGACGATTGTGATGACGATAGCGATGACGTAGATGCGATCCAGGCGCAGCAGCAAGGTCGCAACCAGCACCAGCGCGGCAATGACCAAATGCACCCGCATGTTCGGCTGCGTGTGAACCGCGTACATGATGCCTTGGAACGCGTAATGGAACGAGCTCCAAAACTTCGTTTCCGTAATTTTGACGAATCGCGCGGGCGGTTGATGATGCTCGCGCGGTTTGGGGTCATGCATGTTCATCATAGGGCCACGGCATGCCGATAGCCGCCGCGAGGCGACGCTCTTCGGCTTCCATGACGGCGCGTTCGCCGGGCTCTTCGTGGTCGTGCCCGAGCACGTGCAGAATTCCGTGGATCAGCAAGCGGTTGACCTCATTCTGCAGCGGTGCTTCATATTCCGCGGCCTGGCGGCGCGCCGTGTCGACGCTGATGACGACATCGCCCAAAAGCCGTTCGGGAGCGCTTGCGGGATTTACCGCGGCGTCCAATTCCTCGGATTCGTACAACGGAAAGCTCAGGACGTCCGTGGGCTTGTCCTTTCCGCGATGCTCGCGATTGAGTACGGTGATTTCCGCATCGTCGACGAGTGAAATGGACAAAGCCGACTCATCTTCCCCTGCTGCTTTGAGCAATTTGCGCGCGTCGCTTTTGAGGCGCCGCGCATCGACGCCGCTACCCTTCACATCATTGCGAAAGTAGATCACGATGCTGCGTTGTCGGTCGCGTACGCACGGATGATCTTCGATACGAGCGGGTGTCGCACAACGTCCGTTTCGTTTAATTCGACGATACCGATATCGCCGATACCGCCGAAGCGGCGCGGTACTTCGAGCAATCCGCTCGTTGCGCCGCCGGGAAGATCGATCTGTGTGATGTCGCCGTTAACGATCATCTTCGAACCCGATCCGAGCCGCGTAAGAAACATCTTCAGCTGCTCGCGCGTTGCGTTTTGCGCTTCGTCCAAAATCACAAATGCTTCCGAGAGCGTACGCCCGCGCATGTACGCGAGCGGCGCAACCTCGATTATCCCGCGTTCCAAGTAGCGTTCCACGACGGTGTCGTCGAGCAGTTCGCTCAGCGAATCATACAGCGGACGCATGTACGGATCGACTTTCTCTTTCAAATCGCCCGGAAGAAACCCGAGTTTCTCACCCGCTTCAACTGCGGGGCGTGCGAGAATCACTCGCGCAACCTCGCGCGCTCGCAATGCGCGCACCGCCATCACCACGGCGAGAAACGTTTTGCCCGTACCCGCGGGGCCGATGCCGAAGGTCAGCGTCTTCTTATCGATAGATTCGACGAACGCGCGCTGCCCGGCGGTTTTCGGACGGATTTCGCGCCCGCGGTGCGAGCGGTACAGTGTTTGCGGAAGTTCCGTCTCCGCGCGTCCGCGCAGCACGTCGGACGTTGCGAGCGCAACGTCATCAGGCGTCACCTGCGTGCCTCGTACGGCAGCCTCGAGCATGCGACGCACGACGTCGTACGCCTGCGAAACCGCATTGCTTTCGCCGTGCACGACGAGGTGGTTGCCATCGACCCGCAGGGAAACCGAAAGAGCGTCTTCGAGCGCTGAGAGATTCTGATCGAATTTTCCGAAGAGACGGAAGTGATCGTTCAGCGGGCTTAAGTCAACGGTTCGTTCGGTTGTCGATTCCAGAAGTGGTTCTCCCTCAGTGCCGCAGGCGGTCCCAGAACTTCGCTTGCGACGATCGCTCGCATAAGAGTGTTCCCATCTTCGAACATGCCCTGGAAAGCTCCGGCGGGCGCGTGATGCTGGTGGGGATGCTGCTCCTGAGGTTGAGGCTCGACCCTTTTCGCGGCCGACTTCGGCGGCGGAGGCGCTGGTCTAGGGGCAGGCGGTGCCGGTTGTGGCGCCGCCTGCCGCAATCTTTGCGCCGCTATCGCTTCGAGCGCTCCGAGAATTTCTTCCACGTCTTACTGCTTTGGCTGGGGCGGCAGCGGGCTTGCGCCGTTATCCGTCGCCGTGGAGACGTTGGTTGAGATGGCGCCGCGCATGTCGGAATCCGCTTGAATGTTCTTCATACGGTAGTAATCCATCACGCCGAGGTTACCGCTGCGGAACGCTTCAGAAATCGCCATGGGAACCGTCGCTTCGGCTTCGACCACCTTCGCGCGCATACGCTGCGTTTCGGCCTTCATCTCTTGCTCGCTCGCCATTGCCGCGTATTGACGTTCCGACGCCTTTGCTTGTGCAATACGGCGGTCCGCTTCGGCTTGCGACATCTGCAGCTCCGCGCCGATGTTCTTGCCGACGTCGACGTCAGCGATGTCGATCGAGACGATCTCGAATGCCGTTCCGGCATCCAGACCTTTGGCGAGGACCGTTTTGCTAATCCGGTCCGGATACTCCAGCACTTCCTTGTGATCCACGGCTGCGCCGACAGCGGAAACGACGCCTTCGCCGACGCGTGCAACAATCGTCGGTTCGCCGGCGCCGCCGACGTAGCGATCGAGATTGCTGCGCACGGTTATTCGCGCTTTGACGTTGAGCTGAATACCGTTCTGCGCTACGCCTTGAAAGATCGGCGTTTCAATCACTTTTGGATTGACGGATGTTTGAAGCGCTTCGAGTACGTTGCGTCCGGCCAGATCGATTGCCGCCGCGCGTTGCCACTCGAGTGGAATCTGCGCGCGTTGCGCAGCGATCATCGCCAGCACGACGTTCTCAACGTTACCTCCGGCGAGATAGTGCGACTGCATCTGTTCGACGGTAAGTTGCAAGCCGGCTTTACGCGAGCGCACTAAGTTGTTGACGATGACGCTAGGCGGAATGCCGATGATCCGCATGCGGACGAGCGAACCGATGGAGAGCGGCACTCCGGCGGCGACGGTTCTCAGCCATAACCCGACCGGAAAGTAATACAGCAGGAACGAGAACAGAATGATGGCGACGAAGATAATAATCGTCGCGCTCACAACAACCACGTCTTACTCCTTTAAGTAACTCGGGAGCGCAATCGGCTCCACGAAAATGCGCGCACCCTCTACGCGCGTGACACGAATCGGGGTCCCTTCGGCGATGAATTCACCTTGCGTGAGCACGTCGACGCGTTGGCCGTCAATCAATGCGACGCCGGCGGGACGCAAATACGAGTTTGCGATACCCGTCCTTCCGCGCAGATCGGTGTAATCGGCGCTCGTCACGTATTCTCGTCCTTGCACGCCCGCAAACGTCAGCTTCGCGATCCACGCGTTTTCCGGGATCGCGCGCGTTGCGAGATAGAACAGAACGACCGTCAGAACGATCGCCGTCGCAACGGTTTGCATTGCAACGAAGAATGCTGCGGCACCAAACGGTCCCATCGCGAGGACCATTGCCGCAAGCAGCGCGATCGCGCCGAAGAGTCCGGGAGCGCCATGCCCCGGAACGACGTGAAGTTCATACAGGATGCCAATGAGTCCGAGAACGGCGAGCAACAGCACGAGACCGGTAGTCGCTCCAACCAAAATGTGCGCTCCGAAGAACAGCGCGAGTGCTGAAATCGCGATGAAACCGGCGATTCCGTGCAGTGTTTGCATCTCCAGCAGCAAGCCTAAAAGGCCGACCGTCAGTAGCAGGCCGCTCACGAACGGGGTCGTGACCAGATGGAGAAATTCCATGACTCGAGCTACCTGCAGACTTAGTCGAAAGTTACAAGAAAGCCCCTCGCTGGAGCGAGGATTAGGAGCCGAGTTCTTCGGTCACGATTTGGCGCACGAGATTGCCGTCCGCCACGCCCTTGAGTTGGGCCATCGCGAGCTTCATGACCGCACCTTGATTGCGGCCGCTGCCGGGAAGCTCGTTGAGAATAGCGCGCACGATCGAACGCACTTCCTCGGGCGACTTTTGGGCCGGCAGATATGCCGTCAAAATGTCGCGCTCGCGCGCTTCCTTATCCGCGAGGTCGCTCCGGCCGGCTTTTTCAAACTCGGCGTGCGCATCGTTGCGTTGTTTGACTTGCTTGCGCACGACGTCCAGTTCGTCGGCGTCCGAGAGCTCGACGCCGGCTTCCGTGCGCTTATAGGTAAAACCAGAAAGGGCCGACCGCAGTGTGTCGACCCGAAGCTGATCGCGAGCCTTCATCGCGTCCTTCAAATCGGAGGCGATGCGGTCTTTGAGGGCGCCCATTTAAGCGCGGCGCTTACGGGCCGCTGCCGATTTCTTCTTGCGGCGAACGCTCGGCTTCTCGTAGTGCTCGTGCTTGCGCGCCTCGGCAAGAACGCCGGCCTTTTGGGTGGCTTTCTTGAAACGGCGCAGCGCGCTCTCAATTGATTCACCCGGTGCTACGCGTACTTCCATTCGTTTCAACCCTCCCTTCGGCCGCGTCTGCCAGTGTCGAGATGGCAAGCGCGCTAAAAATTGGGGTACGGCAAGCGACCCCGATTGCTGACGATACCATACCGCCCCAGCCGGCGCAACTTTAAACAACAAACCGCTCCGTCGTAACGGAGCGGTTTGCTTTCCGCTTTCGGGTCCCCGGGGCCCCATCTTCTATGGAGCGCGGAGGCTCGGCCGCAGTGCCGTTTCTACTGAACGCAGCCGTTGGCTGAGTTGCTCCAGAGAGGTTGCGTTGGGAATGAACCCGTCGAGAATGAGGTGTTTTGGAGGTTCACCCACGCGCACTTGTCGCCGTTTTCGTTGTTGCCGGAGTCCAGCCAACCCGTGTTGGGCTGCGGATCCGTCTCGGTTTCGCCTTGCTCGTGTCCGCCGACGATGCTCACACCGTCCAGCGTTCCCGGGCTATTCACCGAACCGACGCCGCAGCTGGTGCCCGCGTCGGGAATGTACGGCAGGTTCGTGTAAGCAATGGTGCCGCCCGATGAACTCGTGCTGGAGTGCCACGCGCAGTATGACGTTCCGAAACCGCTGACGGCGACGCCGTGCGGAATCATGATGATGTAGCTTGCGCTGGCGCTATAGTCGCCGAAGTGCGCCGCCGCGCGCTGCGCTTCGGCAGCGATATAGCTCTGGTACGAGCGGCTAGTTAGGCGCGGGATCGCGTTCGTCGTATCGTTCCACGTTCCGGCGTAGCTGCCCGCGGCATTGCCGACATGCTGGCCGTCAGACTGCGTGTACTGCGTCACGCTGCTTAGCCATTGGCTGCCGCCGACCCCGCTGATGAAGTTTTTGTAGTACGTGGCAACACCGTTGGGATCGCCGCTGGAGCCCCAACTGCCCCACAGGTCCACATAGATCTTCGGGGCGGTTTGAACCGGGCCGCCGTGGTAGGTCATCGCTCCGGTGATGATCGACAGGGGCGACCGCATTCCGGTGTTGTTGCCGTGGCTGACCAGGCCGCTCGTCTCGATTTGCCTGTTGTAGAAATACACCATCACGTGTCCGTCGGACCCCACTTCCGAACGCGGATACGTGGACTGAGCAGTGCTACCGGTATCGTTGGTTTGCGTCGAAGGCAGGGTCGGGCTAGAGCCGGTTCCGCTGCAGGCCGCCACAAATGCGGCAGCCGCGCCAAGTGCTACGAGTTTTGTAGCTCTGTGCATCGTAATGAGAGACCCTCCATGCTTAAAGTGCAGCAAGTATAGGTGTGCGACATAAGTAATCGCACTGAAAGCATTATGGGGAAAGTCGCAGCAACTTTACACTCTCTTAGTAAGATTACCAACCAAAACAAGCTGAATTTTTACATTTCTAGCTGGACTTTTGTATCGCACAATACCACTGACCAACTATCTGAGATCGATTAAACAGTACATCGTCCACTTGGTTGATGTTGAACCGCCCGGAAACGCGAGTATAATCCGCAGTAGAAACGAGGTTTTTATACATGAAACAACCACGTCGCCAATGGGAACGTCCGGACTTTGAGGAGCATCCCCTGGGTGCTGAAGTCACGGCTTACCTGTCTTCACCGGTTCGAGTCTGACACAATCCAGCGAGCTGAAGCCCGCTAGCAGCATATCCTCCGCGCCGGCCGCCGGCCTTATCGAACGGCTACATGCGGTCGGCGCGGAGCGTTATCACGACAAGCACCCCTTCCACCAACGATTAGTGGACGGCTCGCTCACGCGCGAGCAGGTTCAGGGCTGGGTCGCCAACCGTTACTACTATCAGAAGATCATCCCGCTGAAAGACGCGGCGATTCTTTCATTTTTGCCGAACGTCGAATACCGGCGCACTTGGCTACAGCGCATCCTTGACCATGACGGAAGGCAAGGTAGAGAAGGCGGCACGTATTCGTGGCTCGCACTCGCCCGCGCCGTCGGACTCGATGAGGCGGACGTCATCTCGGAACGGCAAGTCGCGCCCGGCACGCGTTTTGCAGGCGATGCGTACGTCAACTTCGCGCGCACACGTCCGTGGCTTGAATCCGTAGCTTCGTCGCTAACCGAACTTTTCGGACCGCCGGTGATGCAGCGGCGCATCAGCGCAATTATCGAGCAGTATCCCTGGGTCGATCGCGCGGGTCTTGCCTATTTCGAAGAACGTATTCCGCGTGCGAAGCAAGACGCGGATACCGCGCTGAGTTGGGTGGTCGCTAACGCTGTTACACAAGAACAGCAAGATGCTTGCGTTGCGGCGCTGCGCTTCAAGTGCGACGTGCTTTGGGGTATACTCGATGCCACTGCAATTGCGACCGGAGTGTTCAAATGACGCTTGCGCGTCCGTCGTTTGCCAAAGGCGTTCGTTTTCGAGCCGGACCGGATGGTAGCGCGTTGTTGCTTGTGCCCGAGGGCGCGCTAACACTCAACGGTTCGGCGGCAGCAGCGCTCGAGCTGGTGGATGGAACACGAACGCTCGAAGATATTGCGGCAGCGCTTTCCGAGCAATTCGAAGTGACGCAAGACGAGGCGCGCAGTGACGTGACCCAACTCTTTTCGCGGCTCGCCGAGCGGCAATTCATCGTGCTATGAACGAACCGCGCGCTCTTTCAATCCTTTGCGAACTGACCTACCGCTGCAACTTGCAGTGCCCTTATTGTTATAACCCGATCGATCTGCACCGGTACAAGGACGAGCTGGATACGGCAACCTGGTCGAGCGTACTCGCCCAAGCTGCAGCGATGGGAATCGTGCAGGCGCACTTCTCGGGCGGAGAACCAACGCTGCGCCGCGATCTGCCCGATCTGGTTTCAGCTGCATCGCAAGCAGGGCTGTACACGAATCTCATAACGCAAGGAACGTTTCTCGACGACGCTCTGCTCGATACACTCATCGAGGCCGGGCTCGCACACGTTCAAATTAGCGTGCAAGCCCCACACGCAGAGCTGGGCGATGCGATCGCCGGCACGCGGGTTCACGAGCGTAAGTTCGAAACATTGCGGCGCGTTGGTTCACGCGACGTCGCGCTAACGCTCAATTGCGTGCTGCATCGTGAAAACCACGATACCATCGAAGACGTTATAGCACTTGCCGAGGAACACGGTATCCGCCGCTTGGAACTCGCCAACGTGCAGTTTTACGGCTGGGCGTATCGCAACCGGTTAGCGCTCATGCCGACGCGTGAGCAAGTGGAACATGCATCGCACGTAGTCGAGGCAGCGCGCGAACGTCTGCGCGGCCGAATGGACATCGTGTACGTGCTGCCCGACTATTTCGGCGATTTCCCGAAACCGTGTATGAACGGTTGGGGACGCACGTTTTTGACCGTAACGCCTAACGGTTACGTGTTGCCGTGTCCCGCTGCCGCCGCGATTCGCACGCTCGAATTCGAGAACGTTCGCGATCGCGAGCTCGCGGAGATTTGGAATCATTCGCCCTCGTTCGAGGCGTATCGCGGCACCGAATGGATGCCCGAGCCGTGCCGCTCGTGCGCGCGCAAAGAAGTTGATTGGGGCGGTTGCCGCTGTCAGGCGTATCTGCTCACCGGCGACGCCGGCGTAACAGATCCCGCCTGTATCTTCAGTCCCGAACACGAGCGCATCGAAGCCATACGTGAAGGTGTTACGTCCGGCACGGCATACGAGCCGCGTCGCATGACGTCTGCATCTTCTGCCAACCCTTGATCGTCCGGGTTCTGGGGTCCGCTGCGGGCGGAGGCGTTCCGCAGTGGAACTGTGCATGCAAAAATTGCGCTGCAGCGCGAGCGGGACGCGCACCCAAGCGCACGCAATCGTCGATTGCCGTCAGCGCCGATGGCCAGACCTGGATGCTGGTGAACTGCTCGCCGGATATCGCAGAGCAGGTCGAGTCATATCCGCCGCTTCAGCCGCGGCAAAAGCGGGGAACGCCAATCGACGCAATGCTGTTCACCGATGCAAACATCGATCACCTCGGCGGACTAGCGGTAGTGCGACAGACGGGAACGCATCATTTTCACCTTCACTCGTCCAACATCGTACGGTCCATCGCGGCAGCGCAGCCTGCGTTCGCGCCGTTCACCACACCACCGCACACATGGGTAGGTCTGGCTGATAGAGACGTCTTGGATTGGAACGGGCTGGAGATCCGTGTTCTCGACGTTCCCGGAACGACGCCGGGATACGACGGCCGCCGCACCGTGAACGGCGCCGTCGTTGCGTACGAAGTGCGCGAGGAAACCAAGTCGGTACTGTTCGCGCCGGTGTTCTCTGCAATGAACCGGCAACTCGAGGACGCTATCTCGCGCTCGCAGGTTGCATTCTTGGACGGCTCATTTTTTACTGACGATGAACTCGTGCGCGATCGCTTGTCGGATAAAACCGCGCGGCATTTAGGCCACCTTCCGGTTAGCGGCGCCGGCGGAACGTTGGAACGGCTGCACGATCTTCGTCCGCGGCGCATTATCTTCACGCATCTGAACAATTCGAATCCCATGCTCGATCCCGATTCGGCCGCCGCTTCTGCAATAAGTGCCGCGGGAGCCGAAATTGCATTCGACGGGATGGAACTTGCGCTTTAGACGCTAGCGCAGTGCAAAGCTACAAATGGCGCGCGCTCTACGCCGTGATGCTCGGCACGTTCATGTCGCCGTTCGACGGGAGCGTCGCGAACGTCGCGTTACCGGTTCTCGGACGGTCGTTCGGCGTGGGCGTGGACGCAACGGAGTGGGTGCTCCTCGCCTACATGCTTTCAACCGCATCAACGCTCGCGCTCTTTGGACGCCTGGGCGACATGATCGGCGGAAAGCGCGTCTACCTTGCGGGCTTTGCGGTCTTCGGCCTCAGCTCGCTGGGCTGTGTCCTTGCGCCAAACTTCGCCGTGCTTATCACCGCGCGCACGATTCAAGGCGTCGGGGCGGCAATGTTGATGTCCACTTCGCTCGCAATTATCACACAAGCGTTTCCTACCGCCGAACGCGGGCGCGCCATAGGTTTGAACGGAGCCGCGGTCGCGACAGGGCTAACCAGCGGTCCCATCATCGGCGGCCTCATCGTGTCGCATTGGGATTGGCGTTGGATTTTCTTGATAAACGTGCCGATTTCGATTGTCGGGTTGATCGTGGCCGCCGTAACGCTGCGCGCAGGACGTGGCGAAGCGCAGAGATTCGATGTTCCGGGAGCGCTCCTCGCCGGTATGTCGCTGTTCGCGTTCTGCCTTTCGCTCTCTCGCGCTCACGTCTGGGGCTGGGATTCACCGCTTACAATCGGGCTAATTGTTTTTGCCGGTTTGACGGCCATCACATTTGTGTTAGTGGAGAGCCGGACGGAGGCGCCAATGATCGATTTGGACCTTTTCGAAAACCGGACGTTCGCGTTTTCCGTTTTAGCGTCGACGCTCTATTTTTGCGCAGCGTTTTCCGTCGTGTTCACGGTGCCGCTCGCAGCGCAAGTTGCGCTGGGATTGAATCCGTTTCACGCCGGATTGCTGCTGCTTCCGATCTCCGCGTTGAACGTCTTCATTGCTCCTTTGGCCGGCGCATTATCGGATCGCATACCGGCGCGATACATATCGACTTTCGGCGCAGCGCTATTTGCAGCGGGATCGGTGGCCATGTTATTCGTCCCGATCAAGCCCACGGCTTGGGATATTGCCGGCGCACTTGCAATTGCCGGTCTCGGCTCAGCAGTCTTCACGCAGCCGAACAACAGCACGATCATGGGAAGCGCACCGCCCAATCGGCGCGGCGTCGCTTCGGGAATCTTGGCTACTGCGCGCACCGTCGGTCAAGCATTGGGAATTGCGTTCGCGGGAGCAATCTATTTTTTGCGCGCTCACCAGTTAGGGCCACTTTC
>CAZRQS010000023.1:16819-21790 GCA_964602255.1 uncultured bacterium
TCGGCGCTGCCGGATCCGGCCGCAAAAGCGATTGCCGCGCCGATAAACGGCGCGGTTGAAAAATATGCGCTCGTCCTTGCCGTTCCGATGTGCCGCAGCGCGAAGACAAAGAGCGCCAAGCTTACGCCGTAGCCGAGAAAACCAACGCCGCCGGCTGTAACAACAGTTCGAGCGTCCGGCCAGCGCGCGTGTGCGAAGAGCAGCGCGAGTGCGGTAGTTACGCTGCCTGCGACCACCGTCTTTAGCGATGCAATGTTGATGGGATCGGTGCCCGAAATCTGTCGCGTCAGATTATTGTCCAGCGCCCATGCGAGGCACGCGCCCGCCACGAAAACTGCACCGAGTAATTGCGATGTGGCCGCCGCCGTCGGCCACGCCAACGCCACGCCGCCCACGAGAATCAACATCATTCCGGATACCGTTCGGCGCGAGGCATGTTCGCGAAATGCGACCCACGCAAGCAACGCCGTAAACACGGATTCCAGATTCAGCAACAGTGAAGCGGACGCGGCGCTCGTGTGCGCCAGCCCAACCATGAGCAGCACCGGGCCGATGATGCCGCCGGCGAGCGTGGAACCGGCGAGCCACCACCAATCGTAGCCGCGGAGCGGAGCCTCCGAGGAGCGCCTTCTGAATAACATGACCGCGCGCAGGCCGATACCTGCGCCCAAGTACAACAGGCCCGCGAGCATCAGCGGATCGATCGTCCGCAGCAGCACCTTTGATGCGGGAGTACTCGCCCCGAAGAGCACAGCAGCTAGCAGAGCATAGAACGCGCCGGAGTTCTTACGCATGCGTAAGATCTGATCTCATCGTTTTTTATTCCACCTCATCAACGCATCCGGCTATAGCCCACGCTTGTATCGGTATAAGGGGTTGACATGGTGCAGTATCATACTTATGGATTCCTCGTTAGGTGAGGCGTCTACACGTAAACAAGCCGCTGCCCGGAAAAGTCGAGAGACTCCAACTGGGTGGACCAGGCACCGTCGATAACAAGGCGGTACCTAACGCGGCTGAGCCCATCGAATCCACTAGAGGATGTCAGGGCTTCTACGGCGTGTAGTGCTAAAACTGAGCACGTTGGGGAAGCCCGGGCCGAGCCCGGAGTTCGTCAACTGTCGTGCGCGAGGATGCCACGGCAGTTTTTTATTTTGCAGCGACGTTCTTCAAAACGAAAGGAGGTGAGAATTAGCCATGGACGACGGGCCTAGTAGCACTCGATTATCCCCCGCGCTCGCGATGAGCGCCTACTTGTGCCGCGCCCGATCGTTCGGCGCGGCAAACCGCTAACACAGAAAAGGAGTTTGTGCCATGCAATTCTTGGCATTCTTTCGCGCGGTTTTCCACCCGCGCGCCGCGACCCAAATTCACAACGATACCCTGCGCGCCGGCCAAGAACAGGCCGTTACCCACACGCCTTGGATCCTGTTCGTCTAATGGCGACAGATAGCACGGTCATGCCCCGCGCGGTTCTTGACGACATGCACGTCGGCGACATCCGCGGCGCGCTCGGAACCATTTCCGTCGACAACGCGGCCCCCCGTAAAGGGTGGTGGCCGCGGCTGCTCACGTTCCTGGCCATCCTTGGACCGGGACTGATCGTGATGGTCGGCGACAATGACGCCGGCGCGTTTTCCACGTACACGCAAGCAGGGCAAAATTACGGAACGGTCCTGCTGTGGACGCTATTACTGCTCGTTCCTGTGCTCTACGTCAACCAAGAAATGGTGCTGCGTCTAGGCGCGGTTACCGGCGTGGGACACGCGCGGCTGATCTTAGAGCGCTTTGGAAAGTTCTGGGGCGCGTTCAGCGTCATCGACCTCTTCATTCTCAACGCGCTCACGATCGTCACCGAGTTCATCGGCATCAGTCTCGCGCTCGACTATTTCGGTCTTCCAAAGCTCGCGGGCGTTGGAATCGCAGCGGCGCTCGTCATGATCGGCGCATCCACCGGAGATTTCCGCCGCTTCGAGCGCTTCGCAGTGGCGCTCTGCTTCGGAAGCCTGCTCCTCCTTCCAGTGTTGATCTCCGTGCACGCACCCTTGGGGCAGTCCACGCATGACTTTTTCGTGCCCGGACTTCCAAAGGGCGCCGACCTCAGCGTGGTGATCCTGCTGATTATCGGCATCGTTGGCACTACCGTTGCGCCCTGGCAGCTCTTCTTCCAACAAAGCTACGTCATCGACAAGCGAATCACCACGCGTTTTCTGCACTACGAGCGCTGGGATCTGATCGTCGGCATCGGCTTCGTACTGTTCGGCGCAGTCGCCATGATGTCGTTCACGGCCGCCGCCTTTGCCGGGCACCACGAGTTTGGAAACTTCCAAGATGCGGGTGCCGTTGCGGCGGGCATCGCGAAATATGTGGGACGTCTTCCTGGCAATCTGTTCGCTCTCGCTCTGATGGATGCGTCGATCATCGGCGCGGCTGCGGTTTCACTTTCCACGGCCTACGCGCTTGGGGACGTACTTTCGCTGCGTCATTCATTGCATCGCAAAGTCACCGATGCGCCGGGCTTTTACGCGGTCTACGCCGGGCTCATCGCGGTTGCCGCGGCAATCGTGTTGATTCCGGGAAGCCCTCTTGGGCTGCTAACGAATGCCGTACAGGTGCTCGCGGGCGTGTTGTTGCCGAGCGCAACCGTGTTTTTATTGCTGCTCTCTAACGACAAGCCCGTGATGGGGCCCTGGGCAAATACGCGACGCACGAACATCTTCACGGGAATCGTCATCGCGACGTTGGTTATGCTCTCGATCATCTTGACCGCCGCGACGATTTTTCCGACGATTTCGACCACGCAGATTCTATGGATTCTTGGGATCGGCGCCCTGCTTACCGTCGGCGTCGGCGTCTGGATGACGTTTGCTCACACAGAAGCGCCGGGCGGCGAAACGTTCGACCGTGCAAATCGCCACGGCTGGCACATGCCGCCGCTCGCGACATTGCCGAAGGCGCAGCTCACGCCGTTATCACGGTTCTGGCTTGTCATTCTTCGCGGATATCTCATCGTCGCCGTCGCGCTCGTCGTGTTTCGAGTGACGCTGTTAGCATTGCATAAAGGATAAGGAAATCCACATGAAGTCGACAACAACAGCCGCACTCGTTTTTGCGGCGGGCATCCTATTGCAAGGACAGGTCCCGGCCTCTCCCACGCCATCGCCGTCTCCAACGCCGGGTGCGTCGCCGGCGCCGAGTCCCGGGTTCCATTTTTCAACGTCAGCGTTCGCCACGTATTTAGATACGGCCGCGAATGGGCCGGGCTTGACACCGCCGGAAGGATCGGGCTTCATAAACGGCTCGCCGCTCGCGCCGCTCACGCCGTATGATACGTGGTCGAGCGCGCCGCTCACGCCCGGTGAGTCGGGAATCGCACAGCTCAATCTCACCGCGCTGTACGTCGGCTCGAAAATCGACGCGTCGGCAACGCTCGGCGCCGGTTTTGTCACCGGAAACTTACAAAATGCTGCGTATTGGGGCGAGAATCTCTTACCTACGCAAAATCCGCACCTCGGATTCACGACCCTCCCGTACGCACCAAGTTTCCCGACGCACGCGGGCGTGAATGATGCCACGAGCGCGATTGTCTCCCCGCTTGTGGCTTCCGTCGGTGCGCACGACGGCGCGTGGCTTTTGCGTGGCGGCTTCTTCGATTTGAATCAAACCGAGCGCTTCGTATTCATTCAAGCGCCGCTTACTAACGCGACGCCGTCCATCGGAATTGCAACACCGGAAACGCTTGGAAGCGGTCCCGCGTCACTCGATTGGTGGCCGAACGCGGAACCAGGCCTGCCGCTGCACGGCGTCGATTTGACCGCGCATCGCGGACTGGCGTCTCTAGAAGTGACAAATGCTGCATTGCCTTCGCTGCCGGGAACGAGCGTTCGCGCTTCAATCGCATCGCTTGAGATCGATCACGGCGAAGGAACGCGCTACTCTGCGCAATTCGTACACGTTAACAGCAGCGGAGATTTGATTTCCACGACGACGATGTACGGAGCCGACGCACATACGGTACCCGGGCCGCAGGGGCCGTTGCCGATTAGCACGCTTGGCGCGCAGGTCGAAACTATCGCGGGCCTTCGTGCCGCATTCCACGTGGGCCGTGCCGACGCTGTAGCGGAGGTCGGACGCACATGGTACGACGCGAACAACGTACTCCAACCGGGAACGAACGCGCCGGGTGGGCTCTACCATCTCGCAGTGTCGACCAAAGACGGGCAATCGACATATGGGATCGACGGTTACCGTTTCGAGGCGCGCTACGCCAACGCAATCCTACCGTACGGCACACCGGAGAACGTGTGGAGCGTTGCGTGGGCATGGCCGGGCGTGTGGCTCAAATCGAACTACCAGCTCGTAGACAACCTGCAGTATCCGGGTTCGAATCGCGAAGGCTATCGCGCAAGATACGCGTATGACGGCGGCCGCGTTCAGGTTCATGCAAGCTACGGCGTGTTTCTACAGATCGCTCCGGCTACGCTCGCGAACGTGAGTCAAACCGGTTTCGTGGACGGCTTCTTTTTACCACAGGCTAATAACGCGGGGACGCTCGGCGATCAGCACCAGTATGCGCTTTGGGTTGCGTGGCATCCCACGATCGGAGACGTGACGCTCGATTACGTGAACGACGTGATGCATCGCGGCTACGCACCGGCGCAGTCGCAAGACTACGTTTCGTATCAAGCGCCGCAAGCGATTCTCACATTGACGCACAAATTCAACGGTTCTTTTCTGGCAGATGCCGGATTCGCACACTACGCGATGAGCGGATCGTTCGGTCAGGCATATCACAACGTCGACTACTTCCAAAACACATTCTTCATCGGCGCACAATTCAGCACGTCGCCTCACGGAGCTATGCTCGTACAGCTTCGCCGTGGAGCATTCGTGGGAATCCCGTCGATCTTGAACGGCCCTTCACCAAACTCGCACGCCACCACGATCATCGTCGAGCAGCGCATGCAATAA
>CAZRQS010000024.1:0-20838 GCA_964602255.1 uncultured bacterium
TTTTGCCCGCGAAAGCGCTCAAAGAAATGGTGATGTCGCGTAAGGGAGCAGGCCGCAAAGCTGCCGCCAAACCGGCTGCGCGTAAGGCCGCCGCGAAGAAAGGTGCGACGCGCAAGGCTGCACCCGCTCGCAAGACCGCTGCCAAGAAGTCGACGGGACGCAAGAAGCGCTAAAGGTACGTAGTTAAAGAAAGGCCGGGCGATTGCCCGGTCTTTTTTTTCGTTTAGTCCCAATTAGCATCGGTAGGTGCGTCCGCACGGACGCGCGGGGGCAATGGCATCGTCAGATCGAGATCTGGGCGCGGGAGATAACGTCGCGCGCGCTACGCCGCGCGGCTTGCTGCGCGAGCGCCAGGGCGGAGATGGCATTTTCAATGGACGCTACGCCAACGCCGACGGTGAGCGGACAATCTTTGGCAACGTCCTCGCGCAAGCGTGCCGCTATGGTGTCGGCGTGCTCGCGGGTAACGCGCGGAACGATCGCTGCAAACGCTTCATCGCCGTAACGCGCAAACAGATCGAGACGGTCGCCGCAACACGTCACGCAAGCATTCGCCACGCGGCGCAGCAGCGCGTCACCGGCAATGCGGCCGAAGCGAGCGTCATACTCCTTCAGCCCGCCGACGGCCACCATGACGACGGAAAGGCCTTGGCTGCCGCGTTCCGCAGCGCGCCACGCGGCGTTCAAACGTTCCTCGAACGCGCCTCTGCTCTTGGCCCCGGTGAGCGGATCCGTTTTTGCGTAGCGGTTTGCGAGTGCGAGGCCGACGAGCGCACCTTGCCACGCCACGCCGAACTGAAAGCAGTACTCGGCCCAGCTCCCCAAGTTTAAGGATTGACTCACCCCGCTCGAGATCGCGCCGACTATTGCACCGGCAAATCCGGCAACGTAAAACCGCGCTTCCTCCAAACCCGTGGACGGCCACGCCGCAGCGCCGCAAATTGCCAGTAGCGCCACGAATAACAGATGTTCGAGCGTGCGGTACGGTTCTCGAGCGCCGGTGAAAACCTCTAAAACAAGCCCCAACAGATTGAGTATCAGCACGATCGCTATCGCGTTTGCATATCGTACAGCGCGCGTACGCAACTGCAGAAACGTCAGTGCGAACCCCGCTTCCGCCCCAAAAAATACCGCGAACGACACCGTGCGATACAGAACGAGTGCGATGCCCGCGAGCCCGAGCAGATCCGGAGAAAATACAATTTGCGCTGCCGCCATCGTATCCATTAGGGCCGCGTACCAAAGAAATGGACGATCGCGCGTAATGAGAAAGAGCAGCGCGCTAAAAAGCCCGGCCGAGGTGAAAAACCCGATGAACAGCACTTCCGTGAAGTGTGCGGCGCTCATAACTCCTGGTATCGGCCAAGAGCCCGCACGCCTTCATGCGGGCCGCCTCGAGGGAGTCGCGAAGTACTAGGAGCACGGCGAGGAACGGCAGATGCAACATGTTTCACTGGAACGGACCTTCTTAATCCAGCGCTCGAGCGAGCGGGCATTCTTCGATCACGGCTGGCTCAAGACGTATCACTCGTTTAGTTTTGCTGAGTACCACGATCCGCAAAACACGAATTGGGGCGCCTTGCGCGTCTTCAACGACGATACGGTCGCGCCGGGAGAAGGATTTCCGATGCATCCGCATCGCGATATGGAAATTATCACGTACGTCCTCGAAGGCGAGCTCGAGCATCGTGATTCGACCGGCAGCCATGGCGTCGTCGGGCCGGGCGGTGCACAATTCATGAGCGCGGGCACGGGCGTGCGGCATTCTGAGTTCAACCACTCCAAGACCGCTCCGCTACATTTTTTGCAGATGTGGGTGCTGCCCGGTAAGCGGAGTACGCCGCCTTCATACGGCCAGGTTGAATTCTCCGAAGTAGATCGGCTCAACCGGTGGCTGCCGATCGCGAGCGGCCGCCACAGCGTTATCGCGCCGGTTTCGCTTACCGCCGATGCCGCATTTTTTGCGACCGAACTACGCGGTAACCATCATCTGCGCCACACGTTCGATCCGCACCGCCTAGGATTTTTGTTCGTTGCCGAAGGCATTGTAACGATTGAAGGTTTGGATGACGGTGACGGTGTTGCCGGCAGCGACTCACTCACAAGCGGCGACGCCGTTCGCATAGCAAATCTTGCTCGTGTCAGCGCGCAAGGCGATGCAACGATCGTGCTTTGGGATTTACCGCCCGGCGGCTAATGGGTAGCGTGGAACCAAGTTCACAAACAACACTTTGATGATGCCGGCAATCGGAACGGCGACGATGAGCCCGGGCAGACCGAAGAGTTCGCCGCCGGTAAGCAGCGCGATGACGATCGTAAGCGGGGAGAGCCCAACGCTTTCGCCGACGACCAACGGCGAGATGAGATGCCCTTCGAGTTGATTGATCGCGACGAATCCGGCGACGACGAACGCAGCGTTGACCGGACCGTTGGTAACGAGTGAGATAAGAACTGCGGGTGCCGCACCTACAAACGCGCCGAGATATGGAATAACTTCCAGCAAACCCGCTATAACGCCAATCAGGAGCGCGTAGCGCACATGAAGCAGCGTAAGCATGATCGTGATTAATATTCCGACGATAATCGCGACGAGCAGCTGCCCTCGAATGAATCCGCCGACGACGGCATTGATTTCCCATAAGATCTTCAGTCCTTTTGGACGTGAGTCTACGGGAATCACACTAAGGAGTGTTGCGTACATGGCATCCTTGTCGATAAGAATGTAGATCGCAACGACCGGAACGACGACGAATATCGCTAAAATTCCAAGAATTGACGCTGCCACGCTGAAGAATCTGGTTGCAGCTTCGCCGCCATACCGGTTTAGCCAGCCTACGAATTGCAAGGGCAGCGACGCAATGAAATCTCTGGCGGCGGCCGG
The DNA here is from genome assembly GCA_964602255.1 of uncultured bacterium. Classification (GTDB taxonomy): domain Bacteria; phylum Vulcanimicrobiota; class Vulcanimicrobiia; order Vulcanimicrobiales; family Vulcanimicrobiaceae; genus CAZRQS01. The sequence continues at coordinate 2,882 of CAZRQS010000024.1, forward strand.
TAAGCGCGAAAGAAATGGATAGTTAGGGTTAGTAAGCGCATCTTGGGCATTGTGTACGAGCGCAGGCGCATCGTGAATGAATTGTTTGACGTTGTCGCTCAGCGCCGGCACGATAAAGCTGAGCGCCGTCGCGAGCAGCGCGATGAGTATTGCGTAGACGATTAACAGCGATGCCCATAGCGGCAATCGCCGGTTGAGCCGGCTGACCGCCGGATAGATAACGTAACAAAGAAAAATCGCGGCTATGGTGATAGTCGCGACGGTGCGGACTCGCCCAAGAAACTCGAGGAATCCGAGCAGAACAATGGCGGCGAGTACGATAAGCGCGAGCGTTTTTATCGCTCGGTTTAGCGCCGCGTCCGTGCCCGCACCGGAATTCATCGGCCCTAACGTTTTGTAAAAACTATTGCTTTCCCCCACAGCATGTCAGCAAAAGTGATGATATACAGCCGTGGCACAATAGGCTAATCTTTCGTTAGGAAGGGAGCGTTTGTGAGCTTTCAAGCACTCGCTCTCACGCTCTTCACCGCCACAATTGACGAGTGGTAGCACTTGCCAATCCGACCGGGACGACACGAGAAGTCGCCCACTGGAGGGCAACAATGCGACGAATCCCCTTACTTACGACCACGGCGCTCACGGCCCTATTCTCGCTAGGCGTGCTCCTGAGCGCAATTCCCGCAAAAGCAGACGACATTCTTCACCGCGTTACAGTCAGCGTTGCACCCGTGTATCTTTTTTCTACGAACTCTGACGCGAACGCGAATCCGCCGCCACCTGCAGGGCTGACTGGTATCGGATACACCAGAGATAATCCCGTTGTCGACACCTGGCGAGTGGATTACGGAATTAGCTACAAGATCAGTCCGAAATTTACTCTGTCGCTCTCGCATACCAACGTTGGATACGAATTAGGACGTATTCTGACGATAGCACCGAACACAGCATTCGTATCCGGGTCGCTTTTCGATTACACGGACACGGCCGCTCTGGGTTATGACGCCGGACACGGCTTAGGGATCCATGCAACGTACTTTAGTCACCAGCGCCAAGACGTAACGGGACTTTGCCTCAATCAAAAATCATGCCCCGACGCTACCGGCGCAGAGCATCCGAATCCGCTATCGATCGACGAGGTTGGGTATACGCTGGGTGCAACGTTCGATTTTGGACCGACCACGAAAGTAGGGAAGCTGTTGACAGCCGGTTTCGACATCAAGTATCTGCCGCGGCCGGCCGGTCCGCCAAGTCCGGGTGCGTCTCTTGATGGTTTGGGACATTGGGTTGGAAGCACGTTTGTATATCCATATTCCCTTACGGCTCGATTGCCGCTGACCGGATCCTCGACGTTCGTTCCGAGCGTCACGTACATTAATCTGCCGGTGTTTTATCACGACTCGGCCGTGCCCGAAGCTTATCGTGGCATGATCTACGGCTTTTCAAAGGTCGTGTCGCAAAACCTCACGATCAGCTTCAACTACTTCAACATTCAAACGTGCAGATGCATCGCGCGAGTCCCACCACCGGATAACTTACGCCTGGAGTTCGGAATTCTCAAATTCGATTTCCACACGCAACTGTAAATAAGCGAGACAAAATACGGAGTGATGACACACAACACCCATACAGCTCATGACCATGAGCACGGCGACGCCTGTGGCCACACGGGCGTGAAACACGATAACCATACCGACTACCTTCATGACGGGCATCTTCATCATGCGCACGAAGGACATGTCGACGAGCACGAGCTTGGCGATTCGAAGGTAAATCCGACGGGTTGTTCGACCGGTCACGATTGCAGCGCCCATGCTTCGTCGCACAAACACAGCGATTCGTGCGGACATGAATCCTTGCCTCATGCAGGCCACGTCGATTACCTCGTCGAGGGGCATCTGCACAACGAGCATGCGGGCCATTGCGACGATCACGGGCGGGTCCAAACGGCATAGGGTAGGCAACGCAGGTCTCGAAAACGGCGTCCGGCGGGTGCGCGAAGCGCAATCGCTGGACGACCGTATTTTTTCGTATTGGATGTCGATTCTAGTGGCGGCCGTTCGACGTACTAGTACAGTGCGAAACCTACTAAGGAGACATCAGGATGCGATTCATGGTGCTGGTAAAAGCCAATAAAGAGTCCGAGGCAGACGTTCTTCCCACCCGCGAGATGCTCGAGGAGATGGGGCGCTTCAACGAAGAGATGGTGAAGGCCGGTGTGATGCTCGAAGGCGAGGGCCTTCAGGCGAGTTCGAAGGGTGCTCGAATCAAATTCGGCGGCGGCAAACCAACGGTTACCGACGGACCGTTCGCTGAAACGAAGGAGCTCGTCGCGGGCTTTTGGATAATCCAGGTCAAGTCAAAGGAAGAAGCGATCGAGTGGATGTCCCGCGCGCCTTTTGAGGACGGGGAAATCGAGATCCGCCAAGTATTTGAGGCGGAGGATTTCGGCGATGCGCTCAGTCCCGAACTGGCGGAAGCCGAAGAGCGGCTTCGCGCACAGGCGGCCAACAGAAGGTAGCCACACCCACTTCGCATGGCGATGTCCGCTACGCATCGTGCAATCGATGCAATCTGGAGGATCGAATCGCCGAAACTGATCGCCGGTCTCACGCGAATGATGCGCGACGTCGGTGTCGCTGAGGAACTCGCTCAAGATGCTCTGGTGTCAGCGCTCGAGCAATGGCCGCAGTCAGGCGTTCCGGATAAGCCGGGAGCCTGGCTCATGGCCGTTGCAAAGCGCCGCGCAATCGATCAGCTGCGCCGTAAAGAGCGGCTCGCACGAAAACAGGAAGAAATCGGCCGTCAGATAGAGCTGCAGCAAGAGCTGGCCAAAACCGATTTCGATTCCCCGGTCAACGATGATATCGACGACGATCTTCTGCGGCTGATGTTCATCGCTTGTCACCCGGTTCTATCGCGGGATGCGCGAGTCGCACTGACGCTGCGTTTGCTCGGCGGTCTTGCCACTGAAGAGATCGCGCGCGCATTTCTCGTCTCCGCAACAACCGTCGCACAGCGAATCGTTCGCGCAAAGCGAACGTTGTCGGAGGCGCGCGTTCCGTTCGAGGTTCCCACCGGAGTCGAACGCGTTGCGCGCTTATCTTCCGTGCTCGAAGTGCTGTATCTGATCTTCAACGAGGGGTACGCCGCAACCGCAGGCGATGACTGGACGCGGCCGGCGCTTTGTGAAGATGCGCTTCGTTTGGGACGCGTCCTTGCAAAGCTCGTTCCTGACGAGTCCGAAGTACACGGATTGATCGCGCTCATGGAGATTCAGGCTTCGCGCTTGAGGGCGCGCACCGGTCCGCAAGGAGAACCCGTGCTGCTTTTAGATCAGCAGCGGTCGCAATGGGATCGGCTGCTCATTCGGCGCGGTTTGGCCGCACTAGAGCGGGCCGAAAATCTGAAGGGTGCGCTTGGACCGTATGCGTTGCAGGCTGCGATTGCGGCATGTCACGCGCGAGCGCGCACGGCGGAGGAAACCGATTGGGAACGCATTGCCGCGCTGTATGACGCGCTGGCCCAGATTTCGCCATCACCCATCGTCGAACTGAATCGCGCAGTTGCCGTTGCAATGGCGTTCGGACCGGCGGCGGGACTGGAGCTCGTCGATGCGCTGACGTCCGAACCGGCGCTGCGCACATATCATCTTCTTCCGAGCGTGCGTGGAGATTTGCTTGCTAAACTGGGGCGGTTGGATGATGCACGCGCCGAATTCGAGCGCGCGGCGTCGCTTACGCGAAACGCGCGAGAACGGGAGCTGCTACTCGAACGCGCCGTCGCATGCGGTTAAAAGGAAAGCGCCCGGACCGCCGGGCGCTTTCTTCGAGCATGCAAAGCGTTGTATTGTTACGGGCTCGTGATCATCCATTCGATGCCGAAGCGATCCTGGAGTACGCCGAAACGTCCACCCCAAAACGCGTCATCCATCGGCATTGACACCTTTCCACCTTGCGAGAGTGCGTTGAAGATCCGCTCGCCTTCCGCGCGGTCTTTTGCGCTCAGCGCGAGCGAAATATTTCCCGCATCCGGATCGACTGTTTTCGCTTCGTTTCCGTCCGAGGCCATGAAGTTCAGACCCGGCGCTTGGAAGGATGAATGCATGACTTTGTTCCGAAATTCGGGCGGAATCTTATCGGCCATTGGCGTTTCGGCGCCACGCATGATTTCATACGTTCCGCCAAAGATGTTCTTGTAGAACTCTAACGCTTCTTCCGTACGTCCGTAAAAAAAGATATACGGTGCTAGTTGCGAGACGTTAGTGTCAGCTTGGACCTGCGTAGTCGATGTCATATTGTTCTCCCTGTTTCGCGAATTGCGATGTCACCAAAATGATACGAGGGGCGTTGTACGAGAAGCGGCGTGAGGTACGAACGGAGCGGCCAAGCGACGATGACCCACAGCACGGTCAGGACGAGCGGCGCGGGCAAGCCAACCGGCATCATCGTTATGTGAAAGATAAACATGTTCGTAAGCACCGCAGCAAGCACGATGAGTGTTAAGGGCACAAAACGGTTCGCCAGGAGAAGAACGCCGGCAATCAGCTCCACTCCGTCAACGAACAGCACCCAACGAGAACCGAAATACACATGTTGGAAATCGCCGGCCAGGCCGGGGGGTGCCGGCGGCGGATTCTGGATGAGCAAGAACCCAGACACGCCTGCAGCGATAAAAACGAGCGCAAGCAGTGTACGGGCGACGGTAACAGCGACTTTCATATCGCGCAGTATAGCAGAGTGCACTTGTAAAAAGCAAGTTGATTTTAAAAAATAAAGTATGCTATAAATAGTGCATGAAGGCGCGGCCCTACGGGCAATACTGTGGACTGGCGAAGGCGATCGAGGTGGTCGGCGAGCGGTGGGCTGTGCTCATCGTTCGGGATCTCCTCGTCAGCCCGAAGCGCTTTACGGACCTTCACCGCGGTCTTCCAAAGATTCCAACAAACGTCTTGACCTCGCGCCTCAAGCAACTCGAAGGTGCCGGCGTTGTGCGGCGGCGCCTGCTGCCGCGCCCCGAGAACTCGGTCATTTACGAGCTCACCGAGTATGGGTTGGAGCTCGAGGACGTGCTTGCCGGGCTCGGCCGATGGGGCGCGAAAATGCTCGACGTGCCCGGACCCGGTGAAATTATCACCGTCGATTCCATGGTTATGGCGCTGCGCTCGACGTTTCGCGCAGAGCAAGCGCGTGGACTGTATGCCGCCTACGAACTGCACTTCGGCGACATCGTCATCCATGCGGTCGTGGAGGACGGTAAGCTTGAAGCTTCAGCCGGACCGCTGCAGGCGCCGGATCTGATCATCGAAGCGGGACCCGGGATCAAAGATTTGATGTCGGGTGAGATCGATGCGAACGAAGCGATCGAAAAGGGCATCGTTCACCTCGCCGGTGACGCGAATCTTCTAGCGCACTTCGGGCAAATTTTCCGTATCGACCCCATGCCGGCAGAAAGGTAGGACCATGCAGAAGATCACTCCGTTCTTGTGGTTTGACGGCAAAGCGGAAGAAGCGGCGAACTTGTATGTTTCGCTCTTTAAAAATTCCAAAATTACGAACGTTAGCCGGTATGGCGAAGCGGCGCCCGGAGAGACAGGCACGGTGATGACGGTCTCGTTTGAGCTCGACGGACAAGAGTTTATTGCGTTGAACGGCGGCCCGCATTTCAGCTTTACGCCCGCGATCTCGTTCATGATCCATTGCGAGACGCAAGCGGAAGTCGACGAGCTATGGGACAAGCTTTGCGAAGGTGGAGAACCCAGTCAATGCGGATGGCTGACAGATCGATTCGGCGTGTCATGGCAAGTCGTTCCGACGGCGTTGGGCGACATGTTGCAAGACGAAGACGAAGAGAAATCAGAACGCGTAATGCGCGCCATGCTTCAAATGGAAAAGCTGGACATCAATACGCTCAAAGAGGCGTACGAACACGCTTAAACAGTATCCGTCATAGCGGCAATGGCTTTGTGCGCGTCGACCTCAATGTGCTCCCTGAGGAGCTGCGCCGCACGATCGACGTTGCCGCTCTCAACCTGTTCCAGTATCGCATAATGCTCGGTTTGAGACGTTTTCATGTTGTCGAGCACCGACGCCTCGAGTTGAAGAAAACGCTCGACGTTAGCGTGGAGCCGTTCGACGATCGCAAACGTTTGTGGCCGTGCGGCATGCTGATACAACGCGCTATGAAACTTCCAATTGAGTCTGCCCCAGCTTCGCAAGCTCTTCGACTCGTCGATGCTCTTCAGAATGCTACGCAGCTCGGAAACTTCGGTTCGTCCGATTCGCCGCATTGCCAGACGCAAGAGTTCAGGTTCCAGCACGGCGCGCAGCCACGTTATTTCTTCAAATTCCGTTAGGCTGACAGCAGCTACGATCGCCCCACGATGCGGCTCTATCGTGATGAGCCCTTCCGCCGCGAGTTCCCGCAGGGCCTCGCGCACCGGGATGTTGCTGACGGACAGTTCTTCTGCGATGTGATTTTGACGCAGCCGATCTCCCGCCTTGAGACGGCCGCGAAGGATCCGCTCACGTAAGACGTCGGCGACTTCACTTTGAATCGTCGGTCGTTTGCGTTCTCGCATTACCATTAAAGCTTTCCCCGCCGGTCCCACGGATAAAACGCGGCGGTATCGATTGCGCCGCCGTCCATCATGGTAATAAGCAACGCCAACAAAACGCCCCGTTCAAATGTCACCTTGTACGTGTAGATATTCACAGGATTGCGGCGCGAGGCTTCGAGCAGCTCGCATGATTTCAATGTGCCATAGCCGGCGAGATTACGCAACGCCGCTTCGCGTCGAGGATGAAGAAAGCGCCTGAAATTTTCGGTCAACGGCAGTTGCGTTATGGTCCCTTCGCGGGCCGCTTCAATCCACGTGGCCGGATCGGGCGGCGGTGCAATATGCTCGTCGATGGCGGGCGCAGACCAGGTTGCGATCGATGCGCGCTTCAGGCCCTCAGAGAGTATCCGCCGAGTTATTGAAAAGTACGTACCGGCAGAATCGCGGTTGGACAGGACAACGATATCGAGGCCCTCATCCGGATAGGTTGCGTTGTCGGTACTGAAACCGGGAAGTCCGCCGGTGTGCCGTACCTCCGTTAGCCCGTCGATGGTATCGCGAAAAAGCCCGAATCCGTACTTCGTGGACGTTCCGTCTAGCAAAGTTTGCGAATGAGACATCATTTCGTATGACGATTCGGAGATCACGCCTCCGGACCGAAGCGCGACATTCCAGCGCACTAAATCAGGTGCGGTTGAAAAGAGCCCCCCGGTACCGAACTCCCAACTCGGATGCCACTCGTGAGCGCGTTCCAGCGGTCCGAGTGAGTACGATGTATATGCCGCGGCATAATTCTCGCGAATACTCCAAATATCGTCCACGCCGGTGGACGACATCTCGAGTGGCTCCAGGAAAGACTCCGATAAGAACTGCGCATAGCTGCTCCCGGAAACCGCTTCGATGATGCCGGCGAGCAGCACATAATTCGTGTTGCTGTACTCCCACCGTTCACCAGGTGCAAACGCAGCTGGGCGATCGGCGCCGAGCATGACGACTTCACGGAATGAAGCCTCAGCGTAGCACACGCGTTCGAATTCGGAAACTTCGGTATAACCCGGTATTCCTGATGTGTGCGCCAGCAAGTGCGCGAGCGTTACATCGCGCGAACACGGAACCCATGGAAAATATTTGTGAAGGGGATCGGCGATCGAGAGACGGCCGCGCTCCTGCAAGCGCAGAACGAGCGCAGCGGTGAACTGTTTGGAGACTGACGCGATACTATATTTCGTATTCGCGTCGGCTTGCGCACGCTCAGAGACGTTGCGGTGGCCGTACCCTTGCGCGAAGACTATTCTGTCGTCTTGCGCGATGGCGATGGATAACCCCGGTATGCCCTGTGCTTCAACGACATCGCGGCAAATCGCGTCGACGCGTTCCCGTGCGAGGCTAAAGGGCATACTTACGGCTTCCTTTCACCCGGTGCAGTCTTCAAGCGCACCAGTCCGTATGCGACGGATGTCGGTGGTACTTGGCCGGAGTCGCACCCGGCGATGTCCTTCCGGCACACGTCGACGCGAACTCTTTGCCACAGCGGCACTACGGCTAAGTCGTTCGCAAAAATGCGTTCGAGCGTGTCAAAGTTCTTTTTGACCACGTTTGGATCGCCGGCGCTCATTGCGGCGCGGTACGTGGCTTCGGCATGCGGGCTGCAATAGTGTCCGGGGTTTTCGTTATAGTCCGAAGCGCAAAAGAACCACCAGCGCGGCAGAAGCGCGGAATACCCGAGAATATTCGCAAATAGCATGTCGAACGAGCCGCTCGCAAGCGGTCCGAACTGGTCGCGCGTTGCGACGATCTGCGTCGACGTAAATGCCTTGAGCAAAACTCGCACACCGATCTTTTGCTCCTCGTTCTGGATGAGAACGGCGGCTCTGCGCGATTCGTCCTCGTCGACGAAAATGAAACGCAGTTCGAGCGGAACGCCGGCCTTTTCACGCACGCCGTTACTGCCCATCTTCCAACCGGCTCGATCCAGGAGCGCGCGCGCCGCATTGGGATTGAAGTGCGGCAACTCGATGCCCGGATTGTGATATGGCGCAAAAGCGCCTTCCAACCCTGAGTAGGGTTTTACGATGCCGTACGTGGCAGTCTTTGCGAGAAATTGCTGATCGATTGCAAGAATGAGTGCCCGGCGCACGTTCTCGTCGGCCAATACGGGCTTGCGCATGTTGAAATACAGCGCGGAGTACCCAGCTACGGGTGAAACGAACGTGCGGTAATCCGGCAGAAGGCGCAAACGGTTGTACTCCGAGAGCGGAACGTCGGTAGCGACGTCGAGGCTTTTGTCCAGCAACCCTACGTACGCGGCATCGTTGCCCATAAAGGCCACTCGCAGGTTTTGCGTCTTTGGTTTGGGTCCGAAGTATTTCGGATTGGCTCGAAGCAGCAAATAGTTGTCGCGCGCCCATTGCACGAACGTGTACGGTCCAGCGCCGATGGGATCGGAAGCCATGGGATTGTCGGGAACTCCTGCTTGCGCCGCACCCTTCGGAAAGACATGTGCGGGAATGACCGGCGTCGACGGTGTTAGGAAAAGCGCGGTGAACGACCAGTCCGGACGCAGCAAACGCACGCGAACTTTGTTGCTCGCCTCGGCAACGACGGACTGCACGTCGCGGTAAATTGCGGGGACGACGACGTTATTACTGGGTTCACGCAGAGCGTTATAGGTGAACGCGACGTCGTTCGCGGTAACGGGCGTTCCGTCGTCCCACGCTGCGTTGCGCCGAAGAACATAGGTAACAGTTCGCCCGTCTTGCGAGATGCCGCCGTTCTCGCGTGCGGGTACAGTTATAGCAAGATCGGGATGTAGACGTCCGTCGCTGCCGACTCGGAGCAAATACGGAAAGAGAAGCGCACGGTCGTAACCCGCGGTGAACGAAAGTGGGTTCATCGTCCGCGGGGAATCGAGCTGTGCCACGACGATTTCGTCGTGCCTTCCGGCCGAGTTGAATCGGCCGCTCGACGGCGCGCACGCCGACACAGCCACGACGCCCAACAGCGCGGCCAACGGCCGCATCGACCGGAAATTCGGAATCAAGCGCTGGTGGGTTTAAGCGTCTCGCGCATCCCGACCTTCCGTAATTACACATAATGTATCGCGGCGGAGAACGTGTAAGTAGGCGATTTGGCCCTATTCATTGCGCATTCCGAACAAATTATATATAATGTGCAACTATGAGAATGGCCTCGAGCCGCTGCTTGCCCAATACCTCGGCCAGTGCCGGAGCCTATCCCAGTGTGCTCAAGCAGATCCTCAGTGTCACCCAAACTGCCGACGCAATGAGTGCGGTTGCGAGCTGGCCTGGGTATGCCCCGACGCCACTTCGCGATCTTTCCGTTCTTGCGTCCGCCATGAATATTCGCAGGCTCTGGTACAAAGACGAAAGCCGGCGATTCGACTTGGGGAGTTTCAAAGCGCTCGGCGGTGCGTACGCGGTGTATCGCATTTTGAACACGGCCGCCGGCGCCCGCAACATAACTTTTGCGTGTGCAACCGCGGGCAATCACGGACTCTCCGTGGCCTGGGCTGCAAAGAAGTGGGGAGCGCAATGTGTCGTCTACGTCCCTGCAGCGGTGCCGGAAGAACGGATCGCATTACTCCGTTCGCACGGTGCGCAGGTTCGAATCGTTGAATTGCCCTACGACGATACCGTCGATCTGCTTGCAGCGGACGCGGCGCGCAACGGGTGGCACGTCGTTTCCGATTTGGCGTATCCCGGTTATGTCGAGATACCGGGAGACGTCATGCGGGGCTACACGGTTCTGGCGCGAGAGATTGTCGAACAACTACCTGCCGGCGAGCGAATTACGCATGCTTTTTTACAATGCGGCGTCGGTGGACTTGCAGCGGCAGTGGTTGCGCACCTTTGGGAAACCTTCGGTGAGGATCGTCCTATCGTCACGATCGTCGAGCCGGAATCAGCAGCGTGCTTTTTCGAAAGCGTGCGCTACCGTTCGATCTCGGAATGGACGTCACGCATGGACACGCAACTCGTATGCCTGGCCTGCGCACGGCTCTCCATCTTGTCATGGCCCATCTTACGCGCGGGTGCCGATTTCGCGATGACGATTCCGGACGAAGCGGCATTCGAAGCGATGCGAAGTCTTGCGAATGTTTCCGCAGATGCAATCGCATGCGGTGAATGCGGAGCGGCAGGGTTGGGCGGCTTGCAAACCGCCCTCGCGCAGATGCAAACATCGAACGAAATGCGGCTGGGACCCGATTCAAATGTCCTGATCGTCGGGAGTGAGGGGCCATTGAATGCCAGCCTTTACAGGCAGATTACCGGTCTTGAGGAGGTAGGAGCATGAGACGGCGCTTTTCCATTTTGGGAGTTGTCCTCACAGTATGCGTACTGCTTGCCGTGCCGCTAGCGGCGAGTGCGGATCAGGCGGCAACGGGAACGGTTACCGGTTTTGTTCGTAACCCATCCGGTCTGCCGGTTGCCGGCGCGTCGGTAAGCATTCATGGTCCGTCATCCGCGAAAACGGTAACGGACGGCAAAGGCGAGTTTACCTTGGCAAACCTGCCCGCGGGTCTGTATACACTGGACGTCAGCAGTCCGTCATATACGGCGACATCAACTGACGTCACACTGCTTGCCGGAGGTTCAGCGGACGCATCCGTCGTTTTGCAGCCGGTATCTTTTAGCTCGCTCAAGACCATCAGCAGTCTTCGCGTGGGCCTGTCCGGTTCCATGAATACGACCACCTCGTCGATTGTCGATTTGCCTTCGACGGCATTTACCGACCAAGGATCGCCACAAGTTACGCAAGTCTTGAACGAAACGCCCGGAGTCATAACAACGATGGGCGCCTTCGCTATTTCGAACGGCGCAGCGCTGAGCACAACGCAGGTGCCTCAGATCCGCGGCGCATTGCCGTATGAAACCGAATCGCTTATTGACGGCCACCCGGTGTCAGTCGGTGCCGTAGGCTACTTCACGCCGCTCTTTATCGACCCGCATTTCCTGCAAAACGTGGAGATCGCCAAGGGGCCGGGAAGCATGCCTGCCGACATCAATTATGCGATCGGCGGAAGCGTGAACTATAGAACGATGGGTCCAACGCGCGAACCGCAAGCCCACGTCGAGTTGGATCAGGACAGCTACGGCGGACTCTCAACGCATGTGTCCGCCACCGGCACGGTGGCCAATCACCGGCTAGGATATGCTTTTGGTTACGGGATTGTGGGATCGCCGGGGCCGCTCAACAACTTCAGCGCATACGGCATCCCCAACCAGCTCGGCGCGGGCCTGAACGCGACGATTAATGGACAGCCGGTATGCGGAGCCGGCGGAGGGGCGGGATGTTTGTCGAGTGCGGCGCCCGGGTCCACCGTAGGAAGCATCGTCTTCACGTTTCCGGTCGTGATTTGCTGTGACAACATCAACACGACGTATATTGCGCGCACCGAGCTGGCAAAGATCAATTACAGCCTCTCGCAGCAAACCTCGTTTTCGATTGCGTTCTTGGGAGCGCAGTCGTGGCAAAACTTTCCTCAGTCGTTTTCGTTGGACACGTCATTTTTTCAACCGCCGGCCGGATACACCGGATCGATTGCGCCGAACACGGCGGCTCCCTATTTCCTAGGGACGTATCAGCCGAACATCAACACGATAACGCAGGGTTTGCTCGAATCGGAGTTCAGAACCAGCGTTGGTAAAAATTCGTTACTCTTCCGGTATTACACCGGTGCGAACGACTTTAACAACTACAATGTCCCGTTCGGAACGACGTATACGTTTCAAGCGAAAACGTGGGGCGGGCTGCCCTTAGGTCCCGGTGGCGCCCCGGTGTTCTTCAACGGACAGACGGCGACGTACAGCGTCACGAGCTCCGGTGTTGCTGCGCCCACGCAAGATCACTTTAGCGGCCTCTCGGGCCAAGTCGATATTCCGCAGGGCGATAACCTGCTGACGTTCTCTCTCGATAGAACGGCACACGACTCGTATGCCGCGCTGCTGTTCGAGATACCCGGACTCGACACGACGCTTATTCCGCACGGCTCGAGCCAGACGTTTACAACGTTTCTGGCGCGCGAAGCTTTTCAAGTCACGCCGAAGCTTCACGCGACTCTCGCAAACTACTTCGTTCATTACAACAGCCACTACACGCCCGACGGCGGAACAACGTGGAGCGATGCCGGACACGACTTTTACGGTCCGCGTGTCGGTGTAACGTGGCAGCCCGGGCTCAACGAGATCTATCGCGCTTCGCTCGGATCGTCGATTGCGCCGCCGTATATTTCGTTGATAACCACGCAAAATGGCGCTCCCGTTCCTAACAACGGCGGAGCCGCGACCGCTTATACCGAGACGCTCAACAACGGCCGCATCAACCCCGAAACGGCGTTCGGTTTCGATCTTGGGATCGACAAGCGCCTACAGCGCGATACGATCGTCTCCGCGGACGTTTACGAAACGACGCTGCACGGACAATTCCTCAATAGCGTCTTTATAAACGGCACGTACACGCCCACGTCCGGAATTAACAAGGGAATTACTGCACCGCTGTACATTTCGCAGGCGCAGAACCTTGGCACGTCGCGATATGAGGGCGTCGAATTAGCGATCCACAAATCGCCGCCGCGCGGCGTCGGATATCGCCTGCAAGGCTCGCTGCAGCGCGCGTACGCGTACAACTTGCCGCCGGGTTTTTACGACACCGCCGCAGGTCCGAATACGACCAACCTCGCCGTTATTCCGAACGTCAATTTCCAGCCGAGCGGCGATGGATACAACGGCATCGCGAACGGCCGCATTCCGTACGCAATGGGATACGGCGAGCTCAACTACCGCACCAAGAATGCATACTACTTGCTTGGTGTAACGTATTTCGGCAACAACAACACGTATAATGAACCCGCGTTCGGCGTCGTCAACGCAAGCGCGCGTTGGCAGATCGCTAAACATACGGCGCTGCAAATTACCGGCTACAATCTGAGCGGTGCATATAGCAGCCGCTTCTTCACGCTCTTCGGTGGGATTCCGGTACCGCTCATCAATGGTCAGCTTGGCGCGACGGCCGGCATCAATGTTGGCCCGACCACGTACCATGTGGTCCTTCATCAGGATTTGGGTGGCCAGTAACAAGAGCGGAGCAGCCGGCCTCATCCTTACGGGTGGGCGGATTTGGACGGGAAGTCTAAAGCGTCCCCAAGCTGATAGTATCGCCGTAACAGGCGATACCATCGTGCAGGTTGGTGCGTCTTCAAACGTCTTGGAACTCCGTGGGCCGCGCACCGAGGTTATCGACTTACGCGGGCGTTGCGTCGTTCCGGGCTTTAACGATGCTCACGTGCATTTCAGCATGGGCGGGGCATCGCTTCAAAGCGTTCAGCTTCGCAATTGCCGGGATGAACGAGAGTTTCGCGACACGCTGGCTGCCTTCGCGCATGCGCAGCCAAAAGGTGAATGGATTCTGCACGGAGAGTGGGAGCCGGAGCGCTGGCCGTCCGGAAAACTGCCGGCCGCTGCAACAATAGACGACGCCACGCGCGAGCATCCGGTTTTTGTACGGCGGATCGACGCGCACACCGCGCTCGCAAACAGCCTGGCAATGCGGCTTGCCGGGGTGAGTAAAGAGACTCCCGATGTTCCGGGCGGTGTCATCGATCGTTACGCCGACGGTTCGCCGACCGGCATATTCAAAGACGCCGCTATGGCGCTCATCGAACGCGTCATACCACCCACACTTCTGCCGGGCATGATCGCTGCAGTCGAGGCTGCGCAACGTTACGCCGCTCGCTACGGCGTAACGAGCGTGCACGATATGGGCATCGTCGGCGGAAGCCCAAAGGAATGCGCAACGCTGCTACAAGCGTATCAAGTGCTTCTCGAGCGCGACGACTTGCATGTGAGGGTTTCGCTTCATACACCACTGCGCGCATGGCAAGATCTCGCCGGACTTGGAATCCGCGCGGGATTTGGAAACTCGAAGTTGCGGATAGGAGCGCTGAAGGGCTTCTCCGACGGTTCGTTGGGCTCGCGCACCGCGTGGTTTACGTCACCTTACAGCGACGCTCCGCATACGAACGGCATGCGAGGTGCGGATTTAAGCAATGATGACGCGATGTACGCTGTCCTGCAGCAGGCGGACCAGTCGGGGTTGCAGCTCGCGATTCATGCCATCGGGGACCGCGCGAACAACGTGATGCTCGACCTTTTCGACCGTTTGAGCGCGGAGAATGGCCCGCGCGATCGACGCGCGCGGATCGAGCATGCCCAGCACCTGTTACGTTCCGACTTTGAGAGATTTGCGGGAATCGGCGTCGTTGCTTCGGTTCAGCCATATCATTGCATCGATGACGGTTGTTGGCTGGAGAACAGCATCGGACCGAAGCGCGCTGCGCGCTCGTACGCGTTTCGTTCGTTGCTGGACGCCGGCGCCGTTCTCGCGCTCGGATCGGATTGGCCGATTGAGCCGATAAACCCAATGCTCATTCTCTACGCGGCCGCCACGCGAAGAACACTTGACGGGAAACACCCGGACGGATGGATGCCGCAGGAAAAAATAGCGCTGCACGAGGCGTTGAATGCATACAGTCGCGGCTCCGCCTATGCTTCATTCGAAGAAGACGTCAAAGGTACGCTCCTAACCGGGAAGCTTGCGGATCTAGCGATTCTCTCGCGAGATATTTTTTCGATCGATCCCGTGGAGCTCGAAGGCGTTGAAATCGATGCAACGGTCTCCGGCGGAAAAATCGTATACCAGCGGATCTGACGGCTGCGCCTTGCCGGCACGTAAAAAGTGCAAGCTAGCGCCCGTCAAGTACATGCGCTGGTGTTACGATAAAGTAAGGAGCAATATATATGGGTGGAATCATAATTCTTCTTGGAGGTACATCATGCGCAGATACGGCTTATCAGTATCAGCGGTGGCCATCGCAATTATTGGTCTTTCTGCCGTTGTCCAAGCTCAAGGTACGGACGCGAGCTTTCTGGCCAGGGTCAGGACCGCCGCTCCGGCGCCTGTAGTAAGTGGTGCGACGATCGTGCAGATGCAAAAAGGCGGAGGGATGCGCACGGTTCAGACCGGAGCGAACGGTTTCACGTGCACCGTAATACCGGGCGGCGACGGAACGCCGATGTGCGCAGACAAGAACGCAATGGGGTGGATGAACGCATTAATGACGCACGCCGCTCCGCCTGACACTGTTGGATTCGTGTACATGCTCGCCGGCGATGCGGGCACGAGTAATACAGACCCCTACGCAACGGCACCCACTGCGACAAATCATTGGGTCAAAACCGGTCCTCACGTCATGATCGTCGGTCCGGCAGCGAAGACGATGGGTTATCCCATGACCCCGGATGCCGACGCGACCAAGCCGTACGTCATGTGGGCTAACACGCCGTACGCGCATCTCATGATCCCAGTGAGCACGCAGCCGAAGTAAAAAGAAACGCGCCTCGCCGTTACGTCTCGACGCGGTGAGGCGCTTCTCCCTTCGCCTTTTCGTCAATGAGCTCGTGCAATCGAGCCGCGGCTTTTTCTATGTCAAAATGTTTGTATTGCCCGGCACGGCTTTCCGCAGTGATAATTCCGCACCGGTGAGCTTTTTTGAAGTCGCCGTAAGGGAATTCGTAATGCGCCTTTGTATCCTCGGGCTTTTCATCGTTAATCCCTAGATACCAGTTACCGTATTCCGCATAGCCGTGCGCTTCAATGAAGTCGTTCTCTTCTTTGGCTGAAGGCTGATGTTCGCTCCACGCATCCCGCTGGTCGAATACGAAATGTCCGTCACGAATGAGCTTCTCGCCGTGTCGCAACGCCTTCTCGTTCAATGTAACTGCCATGGTGTTTTCAGCTACCTTTCCGGAATCTTTTACTCCAGCCGCATTGCGGCTAAACAGCGGCGTCCCCTTTCTTGCCCGCTATTCTCGCGCTGCAAGTTATGCGTTAGGATGGAAAGATGCTTGGCGTTGCAGTGCTCCTGGCCGCGCAGATCACTCTGACGGATCCATGCGCGTTCCTTTCCAAATCCGAGCTCGTGCGAATCACACGTTGGACGATAACAGGCGTCGAGCGAAAGACGTTTCACCTGCCGATGGGAAGCGGCTCGATGTGCGCGTATCAAGCCAAGGAAGGTGCTGCGGTAGTAATGGTGCCGGACGGTACTAGCGCGTTTTTGGGAACGAGTCCGATAACCGATCCCGATTCAAACGGTCTTGCGCGCCAAATCAAAGGCTTTCCAGCCTACGTCTACGCTGCCAATGGAACAGTATTCATGGAAGGCGCGCACGGCGGACGAGCTGTCTCAGTAAGGCTTACGCCTAACGATGCGCCGCCGACATTGGAAGAACTCACTGCTGTTGCACGGATCGTCGTACCGCGTCTAAAGGCCAAGCCGTAAGGCCATCATGCGCTTTCCGCGCCGAATCGCTTTCTATATTCTGCCGGATTTACGCCGAAGCGCCGCTCGAAGGCGCGGCGAAAGCTGTCGTCGCTGCGGTAACCGACGTCTTTGGCCAGGTTTTGAATCTCGGCTTCGGTATTGAGAAGCAGCCACCGGGCTTCATCCAAACGAATCTCTTCGACTAAGTCCGCCGGCGTTATGCCAAACGTGGCTTTGAATTTCCGGTTGAAGTGGCGCGGGCTCAGGCCGGCATGTTCGGCCAATCGTTCTACGGTAAGGTCCTCGTCGAGATGACCGCGGATCCACGAGGCAATGTCATCGAATCGTCCTCGCGCCTGCGTTTGATGCAGCAATGGCTGCGAATACTGCAGCTGCCCGCCGGAGCGCTTTAAATACACCACGAGCTCGCGAGCTACTGCGAGAGCGATCTCGTTGCCAAAATCCTCTTCGACCAGTGCCAAAGCAAGATCGATACCGGTTGTGATTCCCGCAGAGGTGTAGTACTTGCCGTCCTTGAGAAAAATCGCGTCGGCATCGATGCGTATATTCTTCCAGCGTTCTTGTACGTCACTGGCAAAACGCCAGTGCGTCGTTGCGACGCGTCCATCGATCAGCCCGGACTCGGCAAGGACGTACAATCCCGTGCAAACCGAGACGATGCGGCGTGCTTGCGTTCCGTGTTGCTGCAACCATTTACTGAGCGCTGCTCGAACTTTTGGTTTCAAACGAGCGCCGCAGCCGCCCGGAATGATTATGGTATCGAGCAATCCGCTTTGCGCGAGCGTAGCGTCCGCATACAGTGAGATCCCGGCTTCAGTCAAAATCGGCCCCTTTCGCAGAGCGAACAGCCGAACCTCATACGGGGCGGGCTCGCGCCGAAGTAAGGTGTTGGCGCTGGCAAAGACATCCGCCGGCCCGGTGACGTCCAGCGCCTGCACTCCATCGTAGCCAATGATTCCGATTCGACGCACCTTCATAGGCAAAGTCTACTTCGAAAGGCCGATGTCCTCAATGGCCTATTTCCGACAATTCAGGACA
>CAZRQS010000025.1:0-20824 GCA_964602255.1 uncultured bacterium
ACAATAAAGTCTTGGCACTCCGCTGCCGAGATTGCTAAGATAAGGCTATGAGCAACGGCGGAGCGCACGAAGGGCCCCCAGGCGGAGAACTGGACAGGCGCAAAGCGTACATCCTCGCAACGGTCGTGTATGAATACATTGCGACCGCTGAGCCCGTTGCGTCCCAAGCGCTAACGCAGAAATACAACCTCGGCGTCAGTTCCGCGACTGTGCGAAACGAAATGGCGGAGCTGGAAGCGGGCGGCTATTTGGTCCAGCCTCACACGTCGGCGGGACGCATTCCGTCGGATGCAGGTTACCGGCTATACGTCGACCAGTTGATGAAACCCGAGCGTCTCGATTCGGAAGACCGCCGGCATATTCGCGAAGAGCTGCGGGAGGCAAGTGCGGAGCTTGACGAGATCATCGAGGGAACGACGCGTTTGCTCGGCCGTCTTTCGAAGAATCTCGCGTTCGTTACCAAACCGGCTTCTGAAACGACGACGTTCAAACACATTCAGCTTATCTGGCTTTCCGCGAGAACCGGCGTGGCGATTGTCGTCACGTCGCTCGGTGTATCCGCGCAATCGCTGTTCGAGCTGAGCATCGACGTCTCGCCCGACGATTTCACGCGTCTCTCCAACGCACTCAACGCGCGGCTAGGCAACCGCGAGCTGCGTTCGATAACGGAAACGGACATCGCCGGCACGACCGCGCAGCTTGGCTTGCACGACGATCTGAAAAACGCAGTGGTCACGGCCCTTCGCACGGCTGGTTCGGGCGAACAGCAACCGTTGACCGCATCGGGCGCGCAGAATCTGCTCGATCAGCCCGAGTTTCACGATTTGCGCAAGCTTCGTTCCATTTTGCGGATCGTGGAAGAACAGAAGACACTTTATGATTTGGTCGCCGACTCCATGAACGTCGAATCGCCTGCGGTAAAGATCGGGCACGAGCTCGGCGTGGAGGAGTTGACCGACTTCAGCATCGTAACGGTGCCATACCGTTTCGGGAAGCACGCGATTGGCATGCTTTCCATCCTCGGTCCTCGCCGGATGCCGTACGCGCGTTTGATGGCGCTGGCTTCGGGTACGGCAGATACACTTTCCGAACGCCTCTCCGACGTCGAGATCAAATAACCAACACCTGTGCCTACTAAAGACTTTTACGAAGTGCTCGGCGTGAGCCGAAGCGCTAACGCGGATGAAATCAAGCGCGCCTACCGCGGCCTCGCGCGTAAACACCATCCCGACGTCGCGGAAAACAAAATCGAGGCGGAGCATCGCTTCAAAGAGATCAACGAAGCGTACGAAGTACTCTCCGATCCGCAAAAGCGCGCGCAATACGATCGGTTCGGTACCGTCGGCGCGGCTAACGGTGCGGGCGGATTCGGCGATTTCGGCTTCGGACAAGGCTTCGGCGGCTCCGGGTTCGGCGATATTTTCGATATTTTCTTCGGCGACCGGATGGGCGCGCAACAAACGCAGGCACGGCGCACCGGCCCTGCCCGCGGATCGGATCTGCGCTACGATCTCGAGATTACGTTGGAAGATGCATTTTCGGGAACCACGCGCGAGATTCAATTCAATCATCTAGCGCAGTGCGAAACGTGCCGCGGATCGGGCGCGGCGCCCGGAACGCTTGTCGTGCCATGCGATCGCTGCAGCGGAACGGGCGTTATGCGCATGGTCCGGCAAACGCCGCTCGGTCAATTCGTCACGCAAACGACGTGCACGCAGTGCGGCGGTGAGGGCCAAGTCATTCAGCAGCCCTGTCAGAGCTGCAGCGGACGCGGACGCCGCGAACTCGAGCGCAAGCTCACGGTCAAAGTACCGGCCGGTGTAGACGACGGCAGCCGCATTCGCATCAGCGGAAACGGCGAAGCCGGTATACGCGGGGGGCCGTCCGGCGATTTGTACGTGTATTTGAGCATTGCGCCACATCCGCTGTTTAAACGCGATGGACTTGACACGTACGTCGACATACCGATTACGTTTCCGCAAGCGGCATTAGGAGCGCAAGTCGCGGTTCCCTCGCTCGAAGGCGAGCTGCAGCTCGCCGTACATGCCGGCACGCAAAGTGGAACGACGTTCCGCATGCGCGGGCACGGCATGCCCAGCGTGCGTGGAGCGCAGCGCGGCGATCACATCGTGTCCGTTCATGTCGCCGTGCCTACGAAAATCAGTAAGCGGCAACGCGAGCTGCTCGAAGAGTACGCGCAAACCGGCGAAGAGAAGTCGTTCTTCGATAAATTCAAGGACGCGTTTAAACCTGAATAGGTTCTTCGTAGAAGGCCGTCACCAAACCGGCGACGTCGTTCCACTGCAAGGCAGCGACGCGCATAAAATCATCAACGTATTACGCCTGCACGATGGAGACCGGATCGAGGTTATCGATTCGGGCGCGCAGCGTTTTCTTGCAACGGTGGTCATCGACGGTCGTTCTGCCAATGCGACACTCGCTGAACGCAAAGACGAACCCGCGAATAGTTTACCCCACATCACGATCGCACAGGGTGTTCCCAAAGGTCAGAAGATGGATTTCGTCGTCGAAAAGCTCACCGAGCTCGGCGCGGCATCCATCATTCCGTTGCAGTCGGAACGCACGATCGTTTCCGACGTAAGCCCGAATAAGCTCGAACGCTGGCGGCGATTGGCGAAAAGCGCCGCGCAACAATGCGGGCGCAACGATATACCGCAAATCGAAGACCCGCTCGCACTGCGCGATCTCCTGGCACGCTTTAGCGACTACGACCTCGTACTGCTTCCGTGGGAACTCGCTGAGGGCGCGCCGCTTCGCGAAACGCTTCCGACGCTGCTCTCAGAAATGCAGCGTGTTCTCGTGCTCATCGGCCCGGAAGGTGGCTTTTCGCATGCCGAGGCCGAAGCAGCTCGCAGTGCCGGCGCCCAGCTGGTTTCGCTCGGATCGCGTATCTTGCGAACCGAGACGGCGGGGTTGGTTGCGCTAGCCGTTATTGCATACGTGACGGAGTCGCCATGAAGATTGGTACCGACGAACTTACCGTAGGCAAAGGGCGCTTTGAAAGTTTTAGCGACGGCGTTTTTGCGATCGCCATTACGCTACTTATTTTAGAAGTGCGCTTACCGCCGGGTGTAAACGCTATGACGCCGCCGGCACAACAAATCCACGCGCTGGTCAGCATTTGGCCGCAGTACTTCGTTTACGCGGCGACATTCGCGAACATCGGCATCATGTGGATGAACCATCATGCCGTGCTCGACAAGGCGAGAAAAATTACGCATCGCATCGTCGTCACAAATCTGTTGCTGCTCGGCCTCATCTGTTTCTTACCGTTTACAACGTACGTGCTCGCCCTACTCGGTCTCACGCCGCCGGCCGTGGTCTTTTACGGCCTTGTAAATATCGCCATCGGCTATACGTATTTGTTTGTACAGCGCTCGGTTTTTAGGGCGCATGAAAAACATGCCGAGTTCACCCCTTGGAACATCGTCGGCCTATCGGCATACCCGATAGCTACGGTGGTGGGCGCATTCGCGCCGCTCGCGGGCATCGTCATCATCGCGGCCGTTGCGATCTTCTATGCGATGCCGGGCAGTATTGAATTTTCGCGCCGGCCGTTGGAGGACTGATTCTGGGTATATAGTCGGCGATGCCCAGGTTGTTGGAAGAGTTGCAGTCCGGCACACCGGTGCGCGCAACAGACGGCACGCCGGTCGGTGAGATACGCGCAGTATACGGGTCGGGAAACGGCCGTGTAGCTGAGTTTTTGCTGGTACATTGGAACAAGCGCGGTGAGGATGCGCTCGTCGCCGCCGACGAGGTGACCAACGTTTCAGACGACGGGGTCACGCTCGCTCGCAGCGCCTCCGCTTACGAACAGCTTGCTGCGTTCGACCCCTCGATGAACCCCATGCTCCATCGCCTCTGATCCACGCTCAAAAGACCATACGCTGCCCGTGTCGTATACAACATGATCGGCATGGGCAATTTGAAATTTTCAATCGTAGTCCCCACGTACAACGAGGCCGGCGGCATCGAGCGGCTGATTCGTTCTTTGAGCGAGGTCTTCGCGCAGCATAACCTCGATGGCGAGATCATCGTCGTCGATGACAACTCGCCCGATGGGACCGGGGCTATCGTCGATCGTCTTTCCACGGAATTGCCCGTACGCTGTCTGCACCGGCCCGCTAAGCTCGGGCTCTCCAGCGGCGTGATCGAAGGCTGGAAATTCGCGCGGCCCGATTCGGAAGCGCTGGGCGCAATGGATGCCGATTTTAGCCACGACATCAACATCGTGCCGAAGATGGTCAAGGCCATCGAGGACGGCTACGGACTTGCCGTCGGCAGCCGGTATGTCGCAGGCGGCGGGATTACGAACTGGCCGTTCAAGCGCATCTTGACGTCAAAAGTCGCATGCATGCTGGCGCAGCCGCTCACGCGCATCAAAGATATTACGAGCGGATATTTTCTAGTCCGTCGCGAGGCGCTCGAAGGTGTGGAGCTCGACCCGATCGGATTCAAGATTGGCCTGGAAGTCATCGCCAAGGCGCATTATGGCAAGGCGATTGAAATTCCATATGTCTTCACCGATCGCATCGTCGGCGAGTCGAAGCTCAACCAGAAAGAAATCTTCAACTATCTCAAACAGCTGCGTAAACTTTACGCGGCGCGTTTGTTTCCGAAGGCGCAATAAATGCCGATGCCGGACTGGCTGCGCCACCGCCGCAGCAAGGAACAAGAAGCCGAAGAAGCCGCGCTATGGACGAAATGTCCTAAGTGCGGTGAGGTGCTTTACCGGCGCGATCTCGCGGCCAATCTTTGGGTCTGCCCCAAGTGCAGTCATCATTTCCGCATGTCTGCGTACGACCGTATCAGCACGCTGGTCGACCGCGATTTTGTGGAAATCGGCAACGAAGTGCTGCCCGGCGACCCGCTGCAATGGGTCGACAAGAAGAGCTATATATCGAAGATCGCCACCGATCGCGAAAAGTCGCAGCTCAGCGAAGGCGTCGTCTGCGGCTTCGGTGAGATCGGCGGATACGAAGTCGCGCTCGCGGTGATGGACTTTCATTTCCGCGGCGGAACCATGGGTACCGTCGTGGGCGAGCGCATCACGATGCTGCTTGAAGCGGCGCGCGTTCGCAAAGTGCCTTGCATTGTGTTTACCGCCAGCGGCGGCGCGCGCATGGAAGAGGGCATGCTGGCGCTCATGCAGATGGCCAAAACGACCGCGGCAGTTGCGCGTTTCATGGAAGACCGCAACGCGTTCATCACGGTTCTCACCGATCCGACGACCGGTGGCGTTTCCGCTTCCTTTGCTTTCCAGTCCGACATCATCGTCGCCGAGCCCAAGGCCATGATCGGCTTTGCGGGCCGGCGCGTCATCGAGCAAACCATCAGGCAAAAACTTCCGGATCAATTCCAAACCGCGGAGTTCTTGCTGGAAAAGGGCCATATCGACATGGTCGTCGATCGTCATCAAATGAAGCCGATGCTGGTCCGGCTGCTCGACTATGCGGCGCAAGGACGCCGCCGCATGGAGGCTGTGAGCGGATGAATTTGATCGTGGAACGAGAGAGAGGTTTGCTCGAGCTCGAGCGCCGCATCGAAGAACTGCGCGCCGCTAATGCTCAGCAGCCGGTGGACATGTCCGCCGAGATCCGGGCGCTCGAACAGAAATACGGCGAGATTCAGCGCGAGATCTTCGGGTCGATGACGCCTTGGGAGAAGGTGCACATGGCGCGCCATCCCAACCGTCCAACCGCGGCCGACTACATCTCGCAGCTGACGCAATTCGACGAACTGCACGGCGACCGCCATTTCCGCGACGATCACGCGGTCATCGGCGGGCTGGCAAAGCTCGGCGAGCGCGCCGTGATGGTCATAGGCGAGCAGCGCGGGCGCGACACCAAAGAAAACGTCAAACGCAACTTTGGTATGCCGTCGCCCGAGGGATATCGGAAGGTTCAGCGCCTCGCGCGTCTTGCGGGACGCTTGGGCGTGCCGATTATCACGTTCGTCGATACGAAGGGCGCCGATCCGTCCGCCGCATCCGAGGAACGTGCGCAGTCCGAGGCTATTGCGGCCTGCCTGTACGAGTTCACCGTGTCGCCCGTGCCGATCGTCGCTACCGTTATCGGTGAAGGCGGTAGCGGCGGAGCTCTGGCGCTGAGTATTGCGGACCGGCTGCTGATGCTCGAGAACAGTTATTATTCGGTCGCTAGCCCGGAGGGGTGTGCGGCCATTCTTTGGAGCGACGCCGGTAAAGCTGAAGAGGCCGCGGCACATCTGAAACTTACGGCTCAAGATTTGCAAGGCTTCGGCATCGTCGACGAGATCGTATCCGAACCGCTCGGGGGCGCGCATCGCGACGCAGCGGGAACCATTTCGCGCGTGCTGAAAGCTATTGAGTTAGCGTTGCACGAACTGTCGGCGATGACGCCGCAGCGATTGCGAGAGGATCGTTATCTGAAATATCGGCGAATAGGCGCATGGGAAGTTGAGCGCCGGGAAGCGATTCGATCGGGCCCGTGAAACCTAGAACGAAAGCAGCCGGCGTCGTTCGTTTCTTTAGCCGTCTGATTTTCGGTCTCGTCGCCGTCGTCGTTTTTACCCTCGTGTCTATTCAATTCGCTCGCATCGTGAATGAGAATATTGCGATGGCTCGTTCGCTTTCATCCGTCGAACAAGATGTCGACGCGCTTCGCCGGCACAAGCGGCAAGAAGAACGCGAGCTGCGCAGACTGCTCGATCCCGAAGGCGCCGTCCCCGACATTCACGATCGCTTACACCTCGTTCGTCCGAACGAGGCGATCATTTACATCAAGCCTGCGCCGGCCCCCAAGTCGTGAACGCCAGCGAACGCGGTATCGTCATCAATATCAACGCCTACGGAGCAACGGTTCGTCTTCATGACGGCCGCATTGCCAGCGTTCCGCTCGTTGACGTAGACAAGAATCGCGCAGCGTACGACCGCGCGCTGACAGGACGAAAAGTTCTCGAATTTATCGTCCAGCCGGGCGGGCGCCACGTGCTTGCGATGCTCGCGCCGCAGATTCACGACCAGCAGTTCGAAGAGCAGATTGCAAATTATCTGAAGATGACCGAGGAGTGGGAGAAGCCCGACGCTCCACCCGCTCACGAACGGCATTTCTTGCAAAAGAAGAAACGCGCCGCTCTTTTTCAATCGCGACATTCGAGCGAGCATTGATCCGCGGCGTTGTCTCCATAGGCACGAACTCGACTCGTGCCTTAGTCGCGGCGTTTGACGGGGACATCCGCATTCTTTTGACGCGATCCATCGGCACACGCATCGGCGAAGGCCTGAAGGAGCGTGGCCATCTCGATGAGACCGCAATGGCGCGTACGCTGCAGGCCATTCGCGAACACACGCGCGCAGTGCGCGAACTCACGTCCGAGATTCGCGCTATCGGGACGAGCGCGCTACGCCGCGCCGATAACGGTGATGAATTTGCGCAGCACGTTCGTGAAATAGTCGGCGTGCCGCTCGAGATAATCTCTGGTGAGGAAGAAGCCCGGCGTTCGTTCATTGGCGCCGTATCCGGGATTGATTCGCCGGAGAACGCGACGTTCGGCGTTCTCGATACGGGCGGCGGAAGCACTGAATACGCGATCGGTACTAAACGTGGGCCCGAGCATATCGTTTCGTGCGAGATCGGCGCCGTGCGATTGACGGAAGCTCTTCCGAAACTCGCGGGCATATCCGGCCCTGTCGACGATGCAACGCTCGAACGCGCGCGAGCGCTCGCTCGTGAAGCACTCGTTCCGATTAGCCAGTTTGCTGCTGTGGATCGCTTGGTGCTCGTAGGAGGCAGCGCAACGACTGCTGTTTCAGTGCATCGAAAAGAACGGCAGATGTTTGCCTATGCCCAGCTTGGGAGAGCCGATATTCAGGGCCTTGCCGCCCTTTTGCGCACGCTAAATATTGAAGAGCGCAAAGCGCTGCCGGGTATGAATCCACAACGCGCCGATATCTTGCTCGGAGGGCTGCTCATAATTGACGTCGTGTTCGAAATAACCGGGCACGATCGCTCGCTCGTATCGACCAACGATCTGCTGCTCGGTACACTGCTGCTCTGAACGCGTACCTTAGTATCCTAACAATCTGGAGTAACCGGTTTTAGCGGTGGGTACGAGACCTGTGCGAGAACGCGCGTGCCGAACACATGGCGAGCATCGATACGTACGCAGATCGCAATGGAAACGCAACCCTGGTGATGCCGTGCCCAAGAGCCTCCCCAATTGTGCGCGCGGCATCCCGTTTCCATTATGAAGGAGCGGTACGCCGAGGCGCTTTGTAGAACAAGCGTCTATGACCGATGCAGAAGTCTACCGCGCGGTGCTCGACGCCCGGCGGGCCTGGAACGATTATCTCGATGCTGTCGATGAAGAAGAAGACGAAGTCTACGAGGCATACCTCGAGGCTGCGTCTGAGGCGGTGCCTTTAGTTGGTGGACTCATAGAGCTCTGCGTCGAGGCAAACCTCATCGCTATCTCTGCCCGCGATCGTGAAGACCGCTACCTCGACTTGGCGGCGACGAATGCTCGCGTTCATGCCGACGCCATCATCGAAATCGTTGGCGATATCGTGCTGGGGCATTCCGACGAGCTACCTTCATTCGAGCGCCGCATCTCGCAACAAGAAGACGCGGAAACCCGTTTCAACCGCGCACGCGAGATGTTCCGCGATATGAACCGGCCCAACGTAAGCCGCGCTGTCGACGAATTACGCCAATTACGCGACGAGCTGCTGCGAAGCGGGCAAGAAACGCACGCCACGCGGCTCTCGCATGTGTTGAATCTGCTGCAGATCTCACCGCCGCGCCTGAGCGATTAACCTAAAGTCAGAGGCGTGGAATACCGGACTCGCTACCGGGGATCGGCTGTTCCTGCGTGATCTCTTCAGTGGGCAGCCCGGCTTCTTTGTACGCTTTGAATCCGCCATCCAGGATTGACGCTTCCGAGTAACCTTGCTCGCGAAGGCGCGCCGCAACTTGCGCGGCGCGCTCATCGTCATCGCCGTACACGACGATACGGCTGTCGTGCGGCAGCGGCAGTGCCAAGCGTTCTTCCGAGAGAAGAACCTTGGGATCGTAGCGTAACGCGCCGCGAATCTGTTCCTTACCAGGATGCGCGCGCACGTCCAGGACCGGCATCGTCGTTGTGTTTATCTCACTTGGACGTACGCGCGAGATCGAGGTTGGATCGCTCATCGGCTGCGTTTCCGAGACGAGCTCTTACGGCGGCTGGGGCTTGGTGGAACCTTTTCGCCGCTGCGGCGCGCTTCGGAGAGGCCAATCGCGATTGCCTGTTTGCGGCTCTTGACTTTCTTTCCGCTGCGGCCGGATTCGAGTTCCCCGCGTTTCATCTCGTGCATCGTGCGCTCGACTTTGCGGCCGGCGCGCGGTGAATACTTACGGCCCGAACCCTTCTTGCGTCCGCGCGTGGTCTTCTTGCGAGTGCCCGTCGTTTTCTTACGTCCGGCCGTAGATTTCTTACGTCCAGCCGTTTTCTTTCGTCCGGTGGCCTTCTTGCGGGTGCCGGTCGTCTTCTTGCGTGTGCCGGTGGTTTTTCTGCGAGTGCCGGCCGACTTTTTGCGACCACCGCGCGCGGTCGTTTTGCGGCCGTTGGTAGATTTCTTTCGACCGCGCGCCGATGTTTTGCGACCATTGCGTGCTGCCATGTCATCCCTCTCCACGAATTTGACCATGTATCCGTTTGGATCGTACAAAAGCGACAGTTTCTGGCGCTCGAAAATATCGAAAAAGCGATCCCAATCGATCGGTTCCAGCGTTTCTTCCGGCTGGCCGAAGTCGATGCGTAAGACACCTCCGGTGCCTTTGACGATCGCGGGGTGGCCATTCTTGCTTTCCACCCACCGGCGGATCTCATCATGATCCGTAGTGCGTACTGCAGTTGCCACGTCGTAGGACCTCCAGTCTCCCTTAGTTTTTTGGTTACCCGTCGGGCGGACACGGGAAACGTGGGCTATTCGGTGCTCGGCGCGCTGTCGGTATCACCCGAAGATTTGGTGGTGAGCGCTGTTTTCAAGTGTTCGCGCAGCTCCGCAAGCGCGGGATCCAAACCGGCTTCTTGATCGAGTCGTTCGAGCGCAAGCAGTATGCGGTTTGCTTCCGGCGCGCCGATTCGAAGCGAAACATGGCCGCGAGGCGTGCCGTACCGGCCGATCTCTTCAGTATTCATGAGCTTTTCCGGTTCTTTGCCACGCCGGTTTTTGGCGGCTTCTTGGGTTCGATACTTTTGGTATGCTGTGTTTTCTTCGGCGGCACGCTCGGATTGCTCTCGCCCATTCGTGCACGCTCGGAAAGCAAGACGCCGAATACTTCCTGATCCGAATCCGCATCTATTACCGACGACTTTGTTTTTTTGCGCCTTCCGGGGATGACCTTATCCGCTTGATTTGCCAGCGCCGCTCGCTTTCGGCTCGACGAGCGTACGGTTTTGCGGCCAAGGTGTTTTTTGCTGCCGGTCGTCTTGGCTTTTCGCTTTTGCATGGCGGTTGTTTACCCCGCGCGAGCCAGTTGCAATATGCTATGCAACTCTGAGAAAACTTCGTCCACGGCAATCGATGCGAGGCCCGGATCGACGTATGGCGCATGAGGATCGCCTAGCGTACCACGCCAGATCACGCGGTGGTACCTCCGTCCCGCTGGAGGACCCCAGAATTGCGGACTGGTTGGTCCGAATAACACAACTGACGGCGTGCGGAAAGCCGTCGCAACGTGCGCAATTCCGGTATCGCTACAAACGACGGCTCGAGCTGCTGCAACGATGCAAGCGAGTTCCCTAAGGTCAATCTGTCCCGCGAGTACGGAATCGATGGGCAACCGGGCAGCTTTTGCGATGAAGCGGCAGCGCCGAAACTCTGCCTGCGAGCCAGTCAGCACGATGCGGTGGCCTTCGCTGCGCAGGCGCGAGCAGAGATCGATCCAGCGATCCGCAGGCCAACGCCGTGATTCGCTCGCGGCGCCGGGATGAACGGCGATGGCTCCGCGTGCGCGCACGTCGCCGCGTGGCGCAGTAATTTCCAGGTCGCCGGCGTCGGCGGGAATTCCGTTTTCGCGAAGCATTCTGCACCACCGGTCGACCTCGTGTTCGTCCGGGCGCCATTCCGGAAAATCAGACGTTTCAGGAATCGCGGGATGCGCGAATGCAATAAGGCGCCGCGGCAACGTACGCAGCGCGATGCGATGGCTTTGCGGTCCGCGGCCGTGCAGATTTACCGCAATGTCGACGTCGACGAGACTTTCGTCAAGCGGTTCGAGCGGCGCAGCATCCACCACTTCGTCGACGCACGCACACATGCTCACCAAAGGCGCGAGATAAATCGGCGCGGCGAGCACGCGATAATGCGTAGGAAATGCGCGCGCCAATGCGCGAATCGCGGGCACGGCCGTAAGCAGATCGCCTAGACCCAGCGCGCGGAGAATCAGCAGTGTGGGACGCGAGGTAACGACGGCGCTTCGTCGTTCGCGCGGCGACGGCAGCATGATGCCCTCACGATGCCCGTTGAGCGAAAACGCGTTCGATTATGACGTCATTGTACACCGCGAGCGTGTCGCTCGCTACGCGAGCCCAACCGTACCGGCTGTTGGCGCGACGCGTACCGGCGAGCGCAAGTTCCATGCACCGCTTTTCATTCTTCAGCAGCTCGAGCAGTGCATCGGCAAGCGCAGCCGGAGAGCGCGGCGGCACGTGGATTCCGGTTACGCCGTTGACCACGCTATCGACCAAGCCGCCGACCTGCGCCACGACGACCGGAACGCCGCAAGCCATCGCTTCGAGCGGAACGATCCCGAACGGCTCGTACCACGGATAACATACGACCGCATCGGCGGAACGAAGCAACGGCGGTACGTTCTCTCGTTCAACGCGACCGCGGAAAGTGACGCGTTCGGCAACGCCGAGTTCCTGCGCGAGTTGCTGTAAACGGCGCGCTTCGGCGTCTTCATGGAGTTTGCTCGCCTCCGGTCCGCCGGCGACAATCAATTCCACGTCAGGCAACATCGTGAGCGCCGCAACGACGTCTCCGATCCCTTTGCGCTCGACCAGCCGCCCCAAACACACTATGCGTTTGCGCCGGCGATCCCGCCCTTCCGACGGCCCGAGCGGCTGAAAGAGCTGCAGATCGACGCCACACGGAACGACGGTAATCTTCGCCTGATCGGCGCCCATGCGCACCAGTTCGAATGCTTCGGCGCTTGCGGTTGCGATAATGCGGTTCGCGTCGCGCGCAATGCGCCTTTCGAGGCCCAGGCGCGAACGAGGACTCGTGTCTTTCGAACCTTGATGACGGCGTTTTTCTATACCGAGTGCGTGGAACGTATGCACGACAGGTATGCCGAGCGGTAAGCCGGCTTCGAGCGACGCTTTTCCGGACATCCAAAAATGTGAATGCACGACATCGGGACGCTCCTGCGCCCAACGTTGCGATAGATACTGCGCAAACCGCCCCATGTAGGCAAGCAGTCGATCTTTTTCAATCGCTCGCGGAGGTCCGGCTGGAACGTGTTCGACGGTGACACCAGGTGCATACGGAACGCGATCGGGCAGCGCGGGATCGTCGCAGCGCGTGAACACCGTCACTTCCGCACCCTGCTGCGCAATCGTTTCTGCAAGAGCTGCGACGTGGACGTTTTGACCGCCCGCGTCGACGCCGCCGAGCACGGCGAGCGGACTCGCGTGTTCCGAGACCATCGCGACTTTCAACATAAGACCTCCGAGAAAAGTCGATCCCAATCGCGCACGAAACGTTCTAAACCGTAGCGCGAGCGCGCGTGCGAACGCGCGTTGCGACCCAGTTCTTTGCAGCGATCAGGATTCTCGAGTAATTTTTCCAGCGACTCGATGAGCGTGTGAACGTTGGTAGAGATGATTCCGGTACCGTCGGGGACCGCTTCGGGAACTTCCGTCGTTGCAAGTGCAACGACGGGCATACCCAAGTGCATCGCTTCAATGAGTGCGAGACCCAGCGACGTCCAACGTATCGGATGAAGGTAAACGCGCCGGCGCGCGATCTCGGAATGCAGCCGGTTTTGCGGGAGATTTTCATAGCCGCCATGTGCGCCGGCACCCATTCCGAACAGTTCGACAGGAACGCTCGCCTCGAATTTCCGGAGTAAGTCCGTTCCGGTTACGCGAGCGCGACGCAGCGGCTCGTTGATGACGACGGCACATGCGGAAAGTTCGCCCGTGTAGCGATATCCGGGATCGACGATGCCGTGCTCGATGACGTGCGTCGGCCGATCGCCGCAATCCCAGAAGAGATCGTTGAAATGCGTCACGTGAACCACATGCACGCCGGGCCATTCCGACGCCGGATGGCGCATGGCATTGATCTGCCCTTGCGGCGCGTTGTGCTCGACATATACTGTAGGCACGTCAACGCCGGGCTGTAACCCTGTCCAGGAACGAACCAGTTCGTATTCGTGCGGACGTTGCAGAATGACGATGTCGGGTGTAACGCCGGCGAGATCGGACGGAGAGAGTTCGATCACGTTCTGCGGCCACTCCCACGTTTGCGCGCGTCCACGTCCGTCGGCGCTGCGGTCGGGAAGAACCGGCACGATGTATTCGTGATTGCCTTGCACGAACGCCGTCATCCACGATCCGTGGACGTGCCAGCCGAAAATGCGCATCACGCGACCTCCACAGGAGACGGCGCGAACGCTCGTACGGCATTTACGACGTCTTCAACGCGAACCGCGTCAAGGCACGGCTGTCCGGGTATCGGGCACGCCCGCGCGCGACAACCCGCGCACGAAATGGTCTGATCTCCGAGGAGTACATGCGGTACCATCCACGGCCGAAAACGAACTGCGGGAACCGTCGGCGGAAAAATCGACACGACGGGCGTTCTGACCGCAGCTGCGACGTGCGCACCGGCGGTATTGCCGCAAACGATCGCCCACGCGTCGCGTACGACTGCGGCAAATTCATTGAACGAGGTCTTACCGCCCAAATCGAGCGCGTGCGCGGCGGCGACATATTCCGTAAGCGCGGTTTCATCACCGCCGCCGGTAACGATAACGTTTACGCCATCACTGTGAAGCTGTTCGACCAGACGTGCGTTGCGTTCGGGAAACCATGCACGCGCAGGCACCGTGGCGCCCGGATGAACAACGACATAATCTGAGAACGGCAATTCGGTGTGCTCGGGTAAGCCGCTCATCATGAGACGCGAATCGTCGCTTTCCGGCAGTTCGTATCCCATCGCTTGCACTAGCGATAGCGCGCGCTCGACTTCGTGGATGTCGTCGTCCACGTTGTGCCGCACGTCTAAGAGCGAGCCCGCATAGTCGACGCTGATCGCTCCGATGCGAGGGACGCCGGCCATTCGCAACAGGAGCGCAAGCGGAAGCGGGCTTTGATGGAAGGACGTAAACACGATCGCTTCATCAAATTCGCGCCGACGAACCTGGTCGATGAACGCGAGTTTTTCGCCTGCATCCACTGCTTGCGGTTCTGCGTCGATCCATTCGGCGCCACGCACGATCACTTCACGAACGCCGGGAAGTGTGCGCGCAGCAGCGGCACCGCGCCGGCCGGCGAGGAACGTAACGTGCGCTTGTGCCGCAACGGCGCGCACCGCGGGTCCGGTCAGGAGTACGTCGCCGTTATTGTCCTGGCGTGCAAGCAAGATGCGTTTCATACCACGAGCGCCTCGCCGGATAAAATAAGGTCGACGGCTTGCGAGAGATCGCTGCAGACTGTTGCAGCGCGATCGATCTCGGCTTTCAGCGTGACCGGAGTTGGAACGAGGATTGCTCGAGCGCCGGCGGCGTTCGCGGCGATGAGATCGCTCTCGATATCGCCGACAACCACGCATTCGTGTGGCCAAATGCCGAAAGCACGAGCGGCGGAATAAACGAGTCCGGGTGCAGGTTTGCGACACGAGCAATCCTCACTCGCATCGTGCGGACAGACGAACCATCCGTCGATTTGACCGACCAGTGATTCGATGCGGTTGTGCTCGGCGAGAAGCTGGTCGCGCTCGAGTATTCCTTGTGCGAGCGCAGGTTGATTGGTTATGACACCGATCCGCAGGCCGCGATCGCGTAGCCGCTGCAGCACCCGTGCGGCATGCGGCATGACACTGATCTTGCTGCGGTCGTTCCCGCGATCCGCAATCAACGTTCCGTCGCGATCGAAAAGCACCGCGCGAATCATTGGGCTGGTCTCCGTAACATCGACGCAGCGCCGGCGATACCGCGCAGACGATGATAGACCGCCGCGAACGGAATGACGGCGCTGGTTGCAAGCATCGTCCCGATTTCTTTTGGCGTACACGGTCCGTCTGCGATACGTTCCCACGCAAAGCGCGCGGTGAGCGCAGCCCACGCCGTGAAGCAGAGAACGGTTGCAGCGTGGTACGGCCAGCGTCCGCCGGGGGCGTTCGCACGCGCTCGCCAGTTTGGACCATGCAGCGCATACATCAGCACGTCGTCGGCATTACCGGCTTGCAATCGTACGCTGACCCACGGATCGGCTGCACGGACCGGATGAAGAACGCCGCGCGAACCGCGCCGTATGCCGTATCCTCGCGAGAAAACACGAAGCGCAAATTCCGCATCTTCCCGGTAAGCGCGTCGAAAACGCTCGTCGAAACCACCGAGCTCTTCGAGCAGCGACCGGCGATAGATCATATCGGCGGTAATCCACGACGATGACTGCAATCCGAAAACGTTGCGCTCCCAATCCGTCGGCGGGCGATCTTTGGGCAGCGGTACGCGTAAGCGTCCTTGTGAGCCCGCGTCGCGTTGCGATAGGTCGGCAATGTCTGCGGCGGCACGTTCGAGCCAGTCGCCTTCCACTTCCACGTCGTCGTCGAGAAATGCAATCCACTGTGCGTCTGAATGGCGCCAACCGGTGTTGCGCGCCGCGGCCGGACCGGCAGCCTTGCCGGGAACGATCGTTACGCGCGAACGCAGCCGCTCGTCGATGTGTGTGCGATCGAGGGATTGCGATTGGTCGCGCCGATCGTCGACGAGAACGACACGATCCGGAAGCTCGCCGCGCGCGTTCGCTAGCGTACGAAGCAGCGTATAGAGAGATGGACGGCCGATAGTAGGGATTACCACGTCAAACGACACTGCGAATCTCCCGTTGCGCGTCGCGGCGAGCCGTCAGGTTGTGACGCCGTAATAAAAACGGTCCGATGGCGAGCGCATCGATTGGCGTGGAACCGAAGCATTCCAGCGCGTCGCGCGGATCGTCCACCATCGGACGGCCTGCGGTATTGAAACTCGTATTGATGACGACGGGAATGCCGGTTAGCCGGTCAAACTCGCGCAGCATGCGCCCGACGAGCGGTTCGTCTTGCGCATTTACGGTTTGCACTCGCGCCGTTCCGTCAACGTGTACGGCTGCCGCAATCGAATTGCGCCACTCGGGCTTCACGCTGTGCGTGAAGAGCATGTACGGGCTCGGCAGCTGACCTTCGAAAATCTCAGCCGCGCGTTCTTCAGGCACCATCGGTGCGACAGGGCGAAACTGCTCGCGGCCCTTGATGTTGTTGAGACGTTCGAGGTTGTCGGGATACTTCGGATTTGCAAATAAGCTTCGGTGGCCGAGTGCACGCGGGCCGTACTCGCTGCGGCCTTGGAACCATCCGGCGACACCGTCGTTAGCGAGAATCTCCGCGATGCTTCGGGCGATGTCGTCGGGACGCTCATAAGGGATATTCGCGGAGTCGAGCCGGCGCGCAAGATCCGAATCGCTCCATTCGCGTCCGAGAGCAGCACTGCTCATCGGCTGTGTGCGATCGCCGTGCTTTTGCGCCGCAAAGAGTGCCGCACCAAGCGATGTGCCGGCATCGCCGGCTGCCGGCTGCACCCAAATACGTTCAAATGGACCTTCGCGCGCAAGACGCGCGTTCGCGACGCAATTCAGCGCAACGCCGCCGGCCATCGTTAAATAGCGATCTCCGGTTCGCGCGTGTAGCCAGCGCGCGAGCTCGAGCAACACTTCTTCCAGGCGCGCTTGCACGCTCGCCGCCAGATCGGCATGTGCGCCCACGAACTCATCGTCTTTGCGTCGCTTCGCAGCGTACCGGTTGAAGTCGACCGGATCCGTATCGAAACCGCCGTCCGCACGCACCCGGATCATCCGGCGAAAGTCCTCAATAAATGTTGGTTTACCGTAACCGGCCAAGCCCATAACCTTGTACTCGTCGGACGATCGATGAAAGCCCAGATGCATGGTGAGCTCTTCATAAAGAAGGCCGAGCGAATGTGGAAGCGCCTGCGTCGCCAGAATCGTAAGACGCCCACCGCGCACTTTGCCGGCGAGATACGAGCTGCGCTCTCCACGCCCGTCCGCAACGAGCACGGCGCAGTCGCCTAATGGCGCGGCCAAGTAAGCGGACGCAGCGTGCGCGACATGGTGCGGAACGAACTCGGTGGCTGCGCGCTCGATACCCGGCAGCGCTGTTTGCAAGAAACGTGGCATTCTCGTAGCATAGAGCGTGCGCAAACTTTCCCAATTGTCTGCAGTGACGTCTGTATCGTGCGAGCTCGCGAGCGACGGATCGTACGAGTATGCCACCACATCGACGTCGGACGGCTGCAGCCCGGCGCTGTTCAAGCACCACGTAGCACTCAGTACCGGTAGCTCCCAACTGCTAAATGGTACGCACTCTTTACCGTGCTTGCGCCGGTTAAAGCGCTCTTCCTCAGCAGCTGCAACGATCACACCGTCACTAACGAGCGCGGCTGACGTGTCATGGAAGATGGCGTTGATTCCTAGTGTGATCATTGGTCTTGTGCCCTACTGACAACCGTCGCTTTGAACAATTGTGGAGAGCCGCGCGCAGCTCTCCAACGCGCGTATTGTTTCCGAGAAGAGAAACCTTAAACGCTTAGGTTAAAAGGGGGCACTTCATGGAAACACGCATGACATGTTCGGCATCGCGATCTTCGGTTGCGGTTACGTAGGTTTGGTGACTGGAGCGTGCCTTGCGAAGCTTGGGCATGACGTCACCGCCTACGATACTGACACGACGAAAATCCGTACTCTGCAATACGGAGAAGCACCATTCCACGAACCGGGACTGCAACAACTCATCGCGCAGCAATGCGCCGAAGGGCGCTTGCACTTTACCAACGATCCGTTCCGTGCTCTCGCCAATGCGCGCATCGCGTTTATCGCTGTGGGGACACCGACCGGTCCAACCGGTGAGGCGGACCTTACATACGTACGTCAAGCCGCTCGTGAAATTGCAACGTGTGCTTGCGGACCAACGATCGTTGTGAACAAGTCGACCGTTCCCGTTGAGACGGCGGATATGGTGGAGCGCATCATCAAGGCCAATGTCGATCCGATGCAGCGCTTCAGCGTCGCTTCGAATCCGGAGTTCCTGCGCGAAGGCAGCGCGATCGGCGATTTCATGCATCCCGACCGGATTGTCGTCGGCTCGTCCGATGAGGAAGCAGCCGCCGTCCTGCGCGAGCTGTATGCGCCACTTGGTGCACCGATACACGTCGTCGACGTGCACACCGCGGAGATGATCAAGTACGCGGCCAATGCGTATCTTGCTACGAAGATTTCGTTCATCAATGAGATCGCGAATTTGTGCGCTGCCGTCGACGCTGATATCGACGGCGTGGTCGCCGGGATAGGCGCGGACGCCCGGATCGGCAGGTCATACCTGGAGCCGGGCTTGGGTTTCGGCGGATCGTGTTTACCGAAAGATGTCTCGGCGCTGGCAGACGTTGCTCGCGCTCACGCCATTGAACCTACGATGCTCGAAGCAACACTCAATGTGAATCGCCGTCAAGTGGCGCATGCGCTCCGGCTCATTGAGGACTGCGTCGGCGATCTCTGCGATCAGCCCCTCGCGGTTGCGGGCCTGGCGTTCAAGGGCGGGACCGACGACGTCCGCGAGTCACCGGCAGTCGTGTTGGTTGAGTCGCTTGTTACGCGTGGCGCTGACGTCTGCGTGCACGATACGTACGCCGAAAAGCGTGCGCGCACGTTGCTGCGTGATCGCGTCCGCTACGCGCCATCGGTGTACGAGGCGTGCATGACCGCTAAAGCGTTAGTGATAGCGAGTGACGATCGCGCCTACGCTCAGCTCGATTGGAAGCGCGTTGCTAATCTGCTTGCGTCTGCGAACGTTATCGATCTGCGGAATCGGGTGGATGGCGCTGCCGTCAGGCGTGCTGGATTGAACTATATTGGCGTGGGACGCGCGCAGAGGAAGGTGCGCGCGCTATGAAGGTTCTCATCACCGGCGTCGCCGGATTTCTCGGATCGCACTTGGCGGACGCGTACCTGCGCGAGGGCGCGAACGTGATCGGCGTAGATAACTTGTCGACGTCGAATGGCGAAAATATCGCTCACCTGTCGGACGAGCGCAGGTTCAGATTCGTTCAAGAGGACGTTTGCGAAGGCGTTCGGTGGCTCGACGGATCGCTCGACGTTATCCTGCATTTCGCTTCGCCGGCAAGTCCCATCGACTACGCGAGAGAGCCTGTCGCGACACTCAACGTAAACGGGCCGGGAACAGAGCACTGTTGTAAGCTCGCACGCGCCTACGGTGCGCGACTGGTGTACGCCTCGACCTCAGAAGTATACGGTGATCCTCTGGTGCACCCTCAGCCGGAGGAGTATTGGGGAAACGTCAACCCTAACGGTGCGCGATCTTGTTACGATGAAGGAAAGCGTTTCGGCGAAGCGATGATCGCTGCGTATCGCACCTCGCTAGGGGTCGATGCCCGGATTGTCCGTATCTTCAACACATATGGGCCCCGCATGCGCTCGGATGACGGACGCGTCGTGCCCACATTTATCGAACAAGCACTGAACGCTCAACCAATCACAATTTTCGGAGATGGTACGCAGACGCGTTCTCTCTGCTACGTCGATGACCTCATCGATGGCATCATGCGCTTCGCGCATTTGGTGCAACCTGCGCACACTCTCGTAAACCTCGGTTCGGAGTTTGAGACTGACGTTAATGAAATCGCCCGAACGATAGCGCTGCTTTGTGACGTATCGCCACACGTAGAGAAACGAGCGCTACCGCCTGACGATCCGGCGCGGCGGTGCCCTGACCTTACCCGGGCACGCGAGATGCTGCATTGGGAGCCGCGTACACCTTTAGAAATGGGTATGCGCGAGACAATAGAGTGGTTTCGTGCACACAAGAAGGAGACGCTTACAACATGACGATCGCGACGGGCCAAGTCGAAACTGGGAGGGCAAGCCGCACATTGCATGGTGCGTTCATCGTTACGGGCGCCGCTTCGGGGCTTGGCCTTGCTATTGCAAACGCAATTGGTGCGGCGGGCGGAACGCCCATCGCTTTTGACGTGAACGCGCCGGGCAACGACATAGAGCACGAAATCGTTGACGTCTCGGATACGCGTGCCGTTGAAGCGAAGGTGCAGGAAGTCGCGCAGCGCCACCGCGGCTTGAGCGGCGTAGTCGCAAACGCCGGCATCGATGCGTGCGGCCGCTTTCAGGAGGTTTCCGCAGAGGCTTGGGAACGCGTCATACGCGTGAATCTCATGGGAACCGCAGCCATCGTGCGCGCCGCCTTGCCATATCTGCTTGAAGCACATGGCAGAATCGTGACCGTGGCGTCGACGCTCGGATTGCGCGCGCTCAGCGAGGCAAGCGCGTACTGCGCGAGTAAATTCGGCGTGGTCGGTTTCACGCGTGCCCTTTCAACGGAACTCGCGGGCCAGGTTGGCGTCACTTTGCTGATTCCGGGCGGCATGCAAACGCATTTCTTTGACGGCCGCGACGAAAAATACAAACCTGCGGCTGACGCAAAGCTCAACCGTCCAGAAGATGTCGCGCAAGCAGTCGTCTTCGC
>CAZRQS010000026.1:0-20766 GCA_964602255.1 uncultured bacterium
ACCTCGCCAAAGACTGGGTCGAGTGAACCGATCATCACAACAAGATCTGCGATCAAATTTCCCGGGGCCATCCCCTTAAGCGACTGCAGATTGTACATGGACGGCGGGCGAGTACGCACGCGATACGGACGATTGCCACCATCAGAAACGATGTAGTAAGCAAGTTCCCCGCGCGGGCCTTCAACGGCTTGATACACGTCGCCGGGCGGTACGCGGAAACCTTCGGTCATGATCTTGAAGTGATGGATGAGCGCCTCCATGGAGAGCGCGATCGTCTCTTTCGGAGGCGCTGCGATCTTCGCGTTGTCGATCATCACCGGGCCTTGCCCGTTTTTCAGTTTGTCGCGCACTTGGCGGATGATACGCATGGATTGTTCCATCTCGTCCAAACGCACGAGGAAACGCGCGTATGAATCGCCTTCTTCGCGCACCGGCACGTCGAACTCGTAGTTTTCGTATCCGGAGTACGGATAGGCGCGGCGCACGTCGTACGCGATGCCGCTCGCACGAAGGCTCGGGCCGGTAAGATTCCACTGCACGGCTTCTTCCGGCGAGATGATGCCGACGTCGACCATGCGGTCTTGCAGAATCGGGTTGGCTTGCAGCAGCGCGCGCAGATCGCGCATGCGTCCGGGGAATTTTTCGATCAGCGCATCGAGCTGGTCGAGATACCCGTCGGGAAGGTCGCCGTTGACGCCGCCGACGCGAATGTAGTTCGGATGCATGCGCGCGCCGCCCGCACCTTCTTGCATATCCAAAATGTTCTCGCGCAGATCGAACGTGTAGAAAAACACCGAGAGCGCACCCAGGTCGATGCCGCCGGTACCGAGCCACACGCAGTGCGAAGCGATACGCGTAAGTTCGGAATTCAACACGCGAATCTGCTGCGCGCGCTCCGGAATATCGCTCGTAATGCCGAGCAATTTCTCGACCGCAAGCGCATAACAGAGCGCGTTGCTGCTAGGTGCGAGATAGT
Source organism: uncultured bacterium (assembly GCA_964602255.1). GTDB lineage: Bacteria > Vulcanimicrobiota > Vulcanimicrobiia > Vulcanimicrobiales > Vulcanimicrobiaceae > CAZRQS01. The sequence goes on from CAZRQS010000026.1 coordinate 977, forward strand.
CCATGCGTTCGACGTTGGTTTGCGCCGTCGACCAGAACTGGTTCTCGCAGTTTTTCTCGATGCCGGTATGCAGATAACCGATCTCCGGCTCCGCTTTGACGATGCTCTCACCTTCGATCTCGAGCATGATCTGCAGCACGCCGTGCGTCGACGGATGCTGCGGACCCATGGAGAGCACCATTGCGGTTCCGTCTTGCGAGACGACTTCCGGAGTAAGCGCGGTAAACGACATTTACTTCTGCTCCCGCACTTTGGCGATCTGCGCTTGCAGCGCCTCGAGCGTGCGTCCCGACGGGGGCGTGCCCGCGTTCACGTTGCTCTTGAGCGCAAATGCCGGACGCGGCGATTTCTCGCGCGCGGGACCGCGCAGCGGATAATCTTTGCGCAGCGGATAGCCTTCCCAGTCGTTTGGCATTTGAATGCGCCGCATGTCGGGATGGCCCTCAAACGTGATTCCGAAGAGATCGAACACTTCGCGCTCGGCCCAATCAGCGGAAAGCCACAGATCGGTGACGGTCGGCAGCGTCGTTTTTTCGGCCGGAACGCCGCACAGCAAACGAAAGCGCTGCGGCGTACCAACTTCTGCGAGACTCGCTTTACGCACCGGCATTTTCAGCAGATGGTACACGACGTCGAAACGCGGCGTGCGCTGCGGATAATCGACCGCGCCCAAGTCGAGGAGCATCGTGTATCCCTCGGCCTTGAGTTCCGACAGCCTTGCGTGAAGCCGCTCGGGTTCGACGCGTTCGATGATCGCGTCATCTATCGCCGGGCGCACGGCGGTCGGGTCAATCGCCCCGCCAAGCAGCGGCGGTGATTGCGTACTAGGCATGTGTGTCTCTCGCTTTGTTCTTTAAGCTCTTGCTAACAGGCCGCCGCGTCCGCCTTCGCGGATCTGCTGTTGAATGAGATTGACGGCATAGAGTAAACCGTCGGGAGTCGGCGGACACCCGGGAACGTAGACGTCCACCGGAATGATCGTGTCGACGCCTTGAACGATGGCATAGTTGTCGAACACGCCGCCCGAACTCGCGCACGCCCCCATCGAGATGACCCATTTCGGATCGGCCATTTGATCGTACAAACGCTTGACGACCGGCGCCATCTTTTGCGCAACGCGGCCCGAGACGATCATGAGATCGGCTTGGCGCGGCGACGGACGGAACACTTCCGATCCCAAACGCGCAATGTCGTACTCCGACGACGTCACGGACATCATCTCAATTGCGCAGCATGCAAGTCCCATCGTGAGCGGCCACACGCTCGAGCTTTGTGCCCAGCGCGCGACGTCATCGAGCTTGGCCAGGAGAAATTGTCCTGGTCCTATCTCCATTCGAAGCCTCTCTTTTTCCAAACGTAGGCGTACCCAATGGCCAAGACGATAACGAAGACCACCATCTCGACAAGGCCGAAGACACGCAGCGCGTGCATCTCCACGGCCCAGGGATAGAACGACGCCGCTTCAACGTCGAGAACGACGAACAGCATCGCGATCAAGTAAAACTTCACGGGAAAGCGGCCGGCGACGCTCGACGTCGGCTCGACACCGCACTCGTACGCCTGTTCTTTTTCGGGGTTGGGCTTGCGCTGAGCCAAAAGGCCCGGCAAGAGGCTAAAGCCGAGCGCCGCTACGAACGCGACGGCCACAAAAATCGCTACGGGACCATAGGGAGTCATCGCTTGTGAAATTTTTCACAAGCGCTACCGAACCCCTTGGAGGTTACTCCTTATCGCCAAGCATGCGTGTCGAGCGAGTCAAGCCGAAAGACACTTTCCTGGCACCGCCAGGGGGAGGTCTTCTCATCGCCAGGGGAGGTCTTCTTATAATGAAGAGCGTTTTGCTCGTCCTTACGAGCCTCGCGTTTTTGCCGTGTCGGCGCCTCCGTAATCCGCCAAGCGCTCGATGCCGCCTTTAAACTTCTCCGCCATTCGCGGTTCGAATATGAGCGAGACACTTTCGGCGAGTCCGATTATAAGCCGTACTGCGCTTTTGCGTGCATGGTGGTGGTCGAGCACGGCGGCACGCGCGCGCGGTTGCAGCAAATCGCCGACGAGATCGCGCCCGCGATTCTGGCCGGCTTCACACGCGAATACCGCGCGCCGGGCAACTCGAAATATAGCAACAACGAAAAAGTGGTCTGGAGCGAGGTCAACCACGGGCCCGGAGCCGACACCTAAAGGTTCGTAACGGGCGCGCCGGAAACACCGTTACTCGAATATGCGCAAATTGCTCGTGCTTGGATTCGTCCTACTGCTCAGTCTGGGCGCTAACGGCGGCGGCTGCAGCAATCCCAATGCTATCGGCGTGCAACAGTACGGCAACATCGTCGCACGCATTCTCGATGCGACGAACAATCGTCCAGTCTCCGGTGTGCTCGTTTCGGTCGGCTCACTCTATACGACGTATTCGGATCCGACCGGCGTCTTTTCGCTGTCGAACATTCCGATCGGCGTGCAGCAAGTCACGGCAAATGCACCCGGATACGCTCCAACGACGGTCCAGGCGCGCGTGCGCGAAAATCAGACAACGAACCTGTATTACGTTCGCCTCATGCCGCTGACCGGCGGTCCGACGGCACCGCCCCCGGCAACGCCAACACCGACGCCGCCGCCGGCTACACCGGTTCCCGTTCTGACGCCGACGCCGGCGGGGAGCGCGTTACCCTAACGAACGCCGGAAACATCGCGGCCGTCGCGGGCGGTCTGTTTCTTCTCATCGTAGCGCTGCGCGACGTGTTTCAAAGCGTCATCGTTCCGCGCGCGATAAACACGACGCTTCGCGTGAGCCGCTTGGTCATGAGCGGCCTATGGAAGCTATGGCCGCGCCTGGCGGACGTACTGTATCGCGATAACGAGGACGGCCGCGAAGACTTTCTCGCGACATTTGCGCCGTTTTATCTCGTGACGGCTCAGGTCGTCTGGATAACGATGTTGCTGTTCGGCTGGGGGCTGTTTTTCTACGGCATTCGCGATCAGCTTCACCCGCAAACCTTGCGCTTTCCGGACACCGTTTACTATGCCGGTGCGTCGCTGCTCACGATCGGGTACGGCGACATCGTCCCGCACACGGCACTGGCACGCCTCATGTCGATTGTGGCCGCTGCATCGGGACTTGGTGTCGTCGCGACTGTTATTTCGTTTCTGTTTTCAATTTTCGCCGCGTTTCAGGCACGCGAACGCTTCGTCGTGACAATCGGTGCCCGCGCCGGCGTTCCGCCTAGCGGTCTCGGATTACTTGTGGTACACGCGCGCGCCGGCATACGCAGTGACGTCGCGCAAGTGTTTCGCGACGGTCAGGAATGGACCGCCGGCGTCATGGAGAGTCATCTTGCTTATCCGGTCCTCACGATGTTCCGCTCCAGCCACGATTATGAATCGTGGGTTGGAACCCTGGGAACGTTGATGGATGCGGCGTCACTTGTCATCAGCACGCTCGATCCCGGGCATTTGGAGAATCCGCAGTCACGCGGTCAAGCACGCATCCTCTACAATCTCGGCCGCCATCTCGTGCATGACTTCGAGACGTATTTCAATTTCGCCGATAGGGTGGACGACGAACCCGGCATCGAGCGCTTCGAGTTTGACGGCGCGTGCGAGCATTTGAGCGAAGTGGGTTATGTTTTAAGCGATCGAGACGCAGCGTGGCAAGAATTCTCACGTCTTCGCTCCGCATACGGTCCGCAGCTCAACGCAATGGCCCGCTGGCTGCAATCTCCGCCGGTTCAATGGATCGGCGATCGTTCGCTTATCGCGCGCCAAAAGGCGCATATCAAAGGCGGCCGGTCTTAGCGTTAGAACCCGTGCGCTGCGTCGTATTTGTGCAGAAATTTCTTCGCGTCGTCAATCGGCAACGCAAATCCGATCGAGCGCTCTTCGTCGAACCGTGATTCGGCCATACCGACGATCTCGCCGTTGTCGCTCAGGAACACGGGGCTGCCGCTTTCTCCGGGAACGATCGGGACCGTTACCTCGATCGCGTTTTCGCGGATTGACGAAACGCGCCCGGAGTTTAGCGAGGTGGCTAAGCCCAAGCCCTCGTCATCGAACTGGTCCGGAATAGGATACCCGATAAGTCCGATCGTGCGTCCCGGCAAAGCCTGCCGTGCAGTGCCCAGCGTTGCAACCGGCAGGTTCGGACGCTTCACGCGTACGAGCGCGATATCGAGCGAGTTGTTCGATGCGACGACGCGCCCGGGAACTTTGTCCTTGTTGCCGATCGTCACGCGCAAATTCCACGCTTGTTCGATGGCGTGCTCCACCGTGAGGATATCGCTACCCCAAGGGCCGCTGGCGACGATGGTGCCGGTCGCAAATTCACTATCCGGCGCCGATTTTTTCGTCTCGCCGGGAACGTCCATGCTGAGCAGCACCACCGAAGGTTGGAGCGCGTGTGCCGACGCAACGAAATCGTCGTCGGCATAGCGGGAGTGTGAGCAGCCCGCAAATAGAGCGAGCGCGGCGATCAAAGAAAACGCGCGAAATTTCATCTGGGAACCGCTATGATTCGTGGTCCGCTGCGGCGTTCCGCTTGCGCGCTACGCAGGCAGCAGAGCGTCGACCCGCTCTTTGAAATCGTTGACGCCGGCGCCGGATTTCGCGCTGATACAAAGATCGGGCGGGAGATGCGCTCCCTCGGGCAGCGCGTCACATTTATTGAAGACGACCAGGCGCGGCTTTCGCTCGAGCTGCAAGTCATGAAGCGTCGCGTCCACTGCTTGCATTTGCCGCGGCCAATCCGGATTCGACGCGTCGGCAACGTGAACGAGGATGTCGGCATCATTCAATTCCTCGAGCGTCGCGCGAAACGCGTTGACCAGATCCTTCGGCAAGTCCGTGATGAAGCCGACAGTGTCGACGAAGCGCACGTAGCGGTCCTCGCCCATCCAAACCCGCCGCATCGTCGGGTCGAGCGTTGCAAACGGCTGATCGGCAACGAGCGCATCGGATCGAGCGAGCCGGTTGAGCAGCGAGGACTTTCCGACGTTCGTGTAACCGACCAGCGCAACGAGCGGCTCCGCCCGCGGCGCGGCTCGCCGAGTTGCACGCTGACGGCGGACGGTTTCCAGTTGTTCGTTGAGCACGCTGATACGATGCTGGATGCGGCGCCGGTCGACTTCGAGCTTCGTTTCGCCGGGACCACGGGTTCCAATCCCGCCTCCTAGACGCGAGAGGTCCGCGCCGATGCCGATGAGATTCGACTGGCGATAGCGCAGCTGCGCAAGTTCCACTTGGAGTTTACCCTCGCGGCTGCGCGCGTGGCGCGCAAAAACGTCGAGGATGAGCATGGTGCGATCCACGATCGGAAGCGGAACGACCTTTTCAAGATTCTTTCGCTGCCGCGGTCGCAAGTCGTTGAGCACGAGGAGCATATTCGCATCGACGTCCTTTGCGAGATCTGCAATCTCGTGCGCTTTTCCGCTGCCGACCAGCGTAGCGGGATCCACGGCAGCGCGCCGCTGCACGATGCGCTCCACAATCGTTGCACCCGAAGCCGCCGCGAGCGCTTCGAGCTCAATCAATTCAGGCTCGACGGGCCGCCGCGGATCCTGCGTATCGACCGCGACGACGATCGCTCGCGGCGTTACTACGTCGATACCGCTCGAAATCGTTCGATCAGCCATTGGAGTCCTTCGTTATATCGCGGTCCCGGCCGGACCACGATGGAATCATCGCTCAAAATAAAGACGTGGTGTTCACGAACTGCGCGCAACGATCGCCAAGGCTCGCGCGCGAGCAGCGCCTGGAGCCGTGCATCTTTTGTGGCAACGATGACGTCCGGCTGTAAACGCACGAGCGCTTCAGGGCTATACTGCGCATATGCCTGCGGCAGCGAGCGCACCGCATTCCGTCCGCCGGCGAATTCGACGAGCGTGGTGATGTACGACTGCGGCCCCACGGTCCAAATCGGAAGCGCCTGAATGACAAAAAACACGTTCGGGCGTCGCTTGAAATGCTCGGACGCGCGCAACTCATTGGTGCGTTTGTGAAGATTCGCAGCCAGTGTTTGTGCTTGCGCGGCATGTCCGCTGAGTGCGCCGAGCGCCGCGATGTCGTGAAAGAGATCGTCATACGAATCGCCTTTAAAAAAGGCGGTATGGATTCCGGCGCGACGTAGCGGCTCCGTCATTGCAGCTTGCGATGGAATGCCGATGACGACGTCGGGGTGCAGCTGTACGACGCGTTCGGTATCGACGCTGGTGAAATTCGCAACGACGGGCACACCGCTGGTGCACTTGCCGATGTCTTCGCTGTACACCGAGACGCCGGCGAGCTGCTCTCGCGCACCGATCGCGCAAAGATCTTCCGTCAATGAAGGCATGAGCGAGACGATGCGGCGCGCGGGCACTCCGGCGCGTGCCTGATCTGTAACGTGGCCGGAACACGCGCACAGCGCAAGCACGGCGAGAATGGCGGCGATTGCTTTCACGATGAGTTTCGCTTTCAAAAAACCAGGAACGCGCGCCTGCACGTTGTAACGTAAGCCGTATCGCGTTTGCGCGCGGGAAGCCGGTCGAATGCCGGCACGGTCGCGCCACTGTAGGCGGGGAGCCGCCCGTAGTCACTGCCTGGAAGAAATCGAAGGGCGGGAAGGCACGGGCACCAGGCAACGATCCGCGAGTCAGGACACCAGCGTAAGCGCCCTCACAACCACCTCGCGTAAAGGAAAGGGTTGCTATGTTCTTCTTTGCGCCCGTGCTCGGCACGGTGCTTGCGCTTTCACCCTCAGCGTCTCCCTCGCCATCCCCGACGCCGCTTCCGGAGATCGCCCACGTTTACACGACCGATCGGACCGATGAAACGCTCGCGAATACCGCGCGTACGACGTACATCGTCACGCGCGAACAGATTGCGAAAAACGGTTATCGCACCATCGGCGAATCGATCGCAAAACTTCCCGGCGTCCAAATTCTGCCTTACGGCGCATTCGGATCGACGGTCAATTACAGTATCCGCGGCAGCAGCGCGGCGCAGATTCTCGTTCTGATCGACGGTCTTCCGGCGCCGGGGTCGTTCGCCAACTCCGTCGAGCTCGGCAACCTGCCGACGACGGGCGTGCAACGCATCGAAGTCGTCGAGGGCGGCGGCTCGACGCTCTACGGATCCGGCGCAATCGGCGGCATCATCAACGTCATTACACAGCGCGGCGCCGGTAACCACGCCACCGCGCGCTTCGGCTCGTTCGGAGACCGCGAACTCGAAGTGGCGACCGATCACGTGCAAGTTTCGCGCGCGATCGCGAATAACAACTTTGGTTGGCAGGGCGGACTAACTCAACCCGATAGTGATTATCAAGCTTCCGCCATTCATGTAGACGGCGGCCATCGCTTCGGCAGCTTCGATGCAACGCTGCGCGCATCGCTGAGCGGCGACCACTCCGGAACGCCGGGCGCAATTCCGTTTCAATCGATAACGTCGCGTGAAAGCGACGTGAACGGCGCGGCGAATCTCACACTTGCACGTAAGACGGCGCGCGCGGAGTTCAGCGCACAGATCGGCGGCACGACGCAGCAAATCACTTTTTCGTGCAATCCCGATCCGAAGATCGATCCGAACTGTTTCCAATTCGTGCCGTCGCTGAGCACAGAGCGCCGCGTCGACTTTAGCGCACGCAATGTCGTAGGTGGCTCCAACGAGCGGCTCCTTTACGGAATCGACCTTGCGCGTGGATTCGTGCGCGGAGACGCGGGCGGAAGCTATTCCGTCAATGCACTCGCGCAAGCTGCGGCTTACGTGCAGCAGCACGTCGACACCACTTGGGGAAGCTTCTACTACGGCATGCGCGGCGAACGTGACGGCTCGCTCGGCGGAGAATTTTCACCTTCGGCCGGCTTCATCGTGCGCCTTTCAAACGAGGCCGCAATCAAAGGCAATCTCGCAACGGCGTTCCGCGCACCGAATGCCTCCGAATTATACTTTCCCGGATACGGCTACGCGCAGCTACATCCCGAACGCGCGAAGGTCGGCGACCTCAGTATCACCGATTCGCACCTTTTGGGCGGCGTGACGTTGGGCTGGTTCACGAACCGCACGAACGATCTCATCGTTCCCGTGTTGCTCGATCCGGCGACGTTCACGTACGGACCGCGAAATATCGACCATGCGTTCATTCAAGGCTTCACGCTGGACGTGCACACGCCGTCGTTCCATCGCTTCACGACGTCACTCAACCTAACCGACCTCTACCGCGCACAAGATCTGGATGCGCAGACCCGCTTGCCGAACGATGCCGTGCTGACAGCGAACCTTCGCTTGGACTACATAGGAATACCAACAGGCGTGCTCGACAGCTATGGAGTCGTCGTGCATGCAGCAGGTGCGCGTGGTTTCGTGGATCCGGCGAAGCCGCTGTTCGATCAGCCGGCGGCGTTCACGACGGTCGATGCGTATCTGCGGCTGCGCGCAGGGCGAACGGCGCTCCTCACGTTGCGCGGATACAACGTGGGTAATGAACGCTACGCGTCGGTCGGTGGTTTCGGAAATTCAGTGAACGGCTATCCCATGCCGGGACGTTCATTCATCCTGGAGCTCTCGAGCAAATAAGATGCCCGCCAAATTAGCAGGCCTGCTCGTAGTGGCGCTATTGGCGCTGCTCGGCGGCCTGCTGGTCGGCGGCACGCCGCTGCCAATCTCGCAAGTGGCTGACGCGCTCACGCACCCGCGTGGAAGCGACGCCGCGACGATCTTGTGGCAGCTGCGATTGCCGCGCGTGATCATCGGAGCCGTTGCCGGCGCGTCACTTGCAATCGCCGGTGCATTACTGCAAGGCATGCTGCGCAATCCGCTGGTCGATCCGTTTCTCACCGGTGTGAGCGCCGGTGCGGCCGTTGCGATCGTCGCAGGAATGACCATCGGCGTATCGGCGGCAGCGGTTCCCGCACTCGGATTCGGCGCAGGCATCGCAACGGCGCTGCTGGTTGCTGCGCTGGCAAGGCGCGGAGCGGGAATCGATGCAACGCGCCTGATTCTCGCGGGTGTTTCACTCTCGTCGCTGTTCTCGGCTATCATTGCACTCATTCTCACGCGGCTGCAAACGACAGATGCAGCGCCGGCGATCATCGGCTGGCTCGCGGGTTCGCTTGCAGCACGCGGATGGAGCGATCTTGCATTTGCGGTGCCGTACGCCATCGTGGGCGCGGCCATCGCAGCGCTCACCGTACCCGCGCTCAACGCACTGCGTTTGGGTGACGTGCGCGCTGCCTCGGCCGGTGTCGACGTCGAACGCACGCAATGGGCTATTCTTTGCGCCGCATCGTTGCTCACCGCGTGCGCGGTCACGCTTTCCGGAACGGTCGGCTTCGTCGGCCTTATCGTGCCGCATGTCGCACGGCGAATCGTCGGCTCCGATGCGCGCGCGGTCATTCCGGCATCGGCACTGTTGGGCGCAACGCTCGTCATTTTAGCCGACGCCGTTTGCCGCTCCGCGTTTGCGCCGACGGAAATTCCGATTGGGGTGCTGCTCGCCTTCATCGGGGTTCCGGCATTTTTGTATCTGTATTTACGCGATCAGCGGGCTGCAGTGGCGTGATTCGCGCAGAGAACGTCAGCCTCAATGCCGGCGAGCGGACACTGCTGGGCGGTCTTTCGTTCGAATTGCGTCCTGCGGAGTTCGTCGCCGTACTCGGACCCAACGGCGTTGGCAAAACGACGCTGCTGCGAGCACTCGCGGGTGTGCGCCCTCCCGATGCGGGGCGAATCCTCATTGACGATCGCGACGTTTCGGCCTTGCGGCCCGCTGAGCGCGCGAAAACGATCGCGCACATGGCGGGCGACGATCTGTTCTTGGATCAGTTGACGGTGCGCGACGTCGTTGCGACCGGACGATATCCGCATCACCGCTGGTGGCAGTGGCACGAAGAAGCCCGTGACGACGCGTTCATCGGCCAGGCACTTCGAGACGTGCGCATGGAAGAGTTCACCGAACGGCGTTTCGACACGCTCTCCAGTGGCGAGCGCCAACGCATTTGGCTGGCGCTGGGACTTGCACAACAAGCACAAATCCTATTGCTCGACGAGCCGACGAGCCATCTGGACATTCGCGTTGCGCATGAAATACTGGCGCTGTTACGCGCGCAGGTTGCACTCGGGAAAACCGTGGTCTGCGTGCTGCACGACATCAACGAAGCTGCGGAGTTCGCCGACCGCGTTCTTCTCCTCACGCACGGCTGCGTGCTGGCTTTTGACTCGGCCGGTGAAGTGCTCTCGCCGGCGCTGTTGTTCGACGCCTATGGGATCGAGATGGAACTCCTGCGCACGCGCCAAGGCGCTTTACGGGTCTTTCCGCAATGAGCGTTGTTTTCATCACTGGCCCGGTACGATCCGGAAAGAGCCGTTTTGCGATGCTCAGCGCAAAACAACTTCAACGCCCGGTCACGTACGTGGCTACAGCCGCGCAAAACGTTGACGACGCCGAATGGACCGAGCGCATCGAAAAACACCGCATGGATCGTCCGCGAGAATGGACCACCATCGAAACGGGTTCGCGCAGCCACACGGCGATTCTCGACGTCCTCGCGCAGTGTCCGGCGGAATCGATTGTGCTCATTGATTCGGTCGGAACGTGGCTAGACGACCAGCTTGCTCAGCTTCCGCGAGAGTCCGGTACTTCGCAGACGCTGGAAACGCTCATCGGTTTGGGCCGCTACTTTGCCGATGCTGTTGCGGCCGCGAGAGCCGACGTGATCGTCGTGAGCGAGGAAACCGGTTGGGGCATCGTACCGGAGCACCCGTCGGGCCGCGTCTTTCGAGATGCGCTCGGGTTCATCAATCAGCGGCTCGCGCGCATTGCGCACCGTTCGTACTTTGTCGTTTGTGGTTACGCGCTCGACTTGAAAGCGGCGCTTCCCATAGGAGACCTTGAATGATCCGCACGATTTCCGTCGTCCCTTTCGATGAAGCTGCTGCCTCAGCCGCACGAACGCGCATCGACAATCTCACCAAACCGCTGGGTGCGCTCGGCCGGATCGAGGATTTGGCGGTGCAGCTCGCAGGCATAGCCGGAAAGATTCCAGATCACGCCTACGTTCAAAAAGCGGCGATCATCGGAGCGGGCGATCATGGCGTCGTCGCTGAAGGCGTGAGCGCGTATCCGCAAGAGGTTACCGGACAAATGGTCGCGACGTTTGTGAGCGGACACGCTGCGGTAAACGCTTTTGCGCGCACTGCTGGCGCGGACGTCTACATAGCGGATTTTGGGACGATGCACCCGCACGCGCCTGCCTCAGAAAACTTTTTCGACGTGCGCGTGCGAGCCGGAACGCGTAATCTGATGCGAGAAGCCGCGCTGACCGGCGCTGAAGTACAAGCCGCGATCTCGGCGGGCGAAGCCGTCGCCGACAGAGTGTTCCGGCGCAAAGACTATGACGTTCTTGCGCTAGGCGATATGGGCATCGGCAATACGACCAGTGCAGCCGCGATTATTGCGGCGTTGAGCGGCAAGGACCCGGCGCAGATCATTGGACGGGGAACCGGCATCGACGACGAAGGGCTGGCGCGAAAGCGTGCCGCTATCGAAGCCGGGATCTCTCGAATCAACAAAGATGGCGATTGGCGAACTGTTGCTCGCGAAGTTGGAGGGCTTGAGATCATCGGTCTCGCCGGCACGATACTGGCGGCCGCATCAAGACGCATTCCGGTTGTACTCGATGGCGTGATCGTGACTGCGGCAGCACTGCTCGCATCGGCAATTTCCGAGGGCGCCTCGAAGTATTGCATAGCGTCGCATCTCTCGCTGGAACCGGCTCATCGCGTAGCGCTCGAAATGCTCGATTTGGAACCGTTGCTCGATTTGAAACTGCGGCTCGGAGAAGCAACGGGCGCGATATTAGCGCTACCGCTGGTCGAAGCGGCGAGCAGGATGGTTTGCGAAATGCGTACGTTTGCCGAAGCGGGCGTCTCGACGAAAGCAACGTGAGAACGCTGCTCGCGACCCTCGCCGAAGCGTTCGCATATTTCTCGACGATCCGCGTTCCGCGAATGTTCGCGTCGTCCGCACCCTCGCCGCGCGCGCTTTCCGCATTGCCGATCGTCGGCGCGGTCGTCGGCGCAGCTTCCGGGGCGATCGGGTACGGTGTCGCGCACGCGAGTTCACCGCTGCTCGGCGGCGCCGCCGCCTTCACGTCAATCATCCTGCTCTCCGGCGGCATCCACTTGGACGGTTTTCTCGACTCGTGCGACGCGCTGTTTGCGAGCGTGTCCGCGCAGCGCCGTTTGGAGATCCTCAAAGATCCGCGACACGGAACGTACGCCGTTGCTGGAATGGCGATCCTCACAGTATGGTGGCTGGCAGCGTTCTCACTTACCAAGCCTGCCGATTTGCCGCTGCGTTTGCTGCTGGCGTGCGCGCTCTCGCGCGCTGCCGCAATCGTGCCCGCGTACATGCACCGCTACGCTCGCGCGGTGCCCTCTTCGGCGTTGCAACAGCCGCCGAACGCTACTCTGATACTGATGTCTATTGCTGTGCTCGCAGCGTTATCCGTACTTGTTTCGCGCGGCGCATGGATAACGGTACCGGTATCGATTATTGCGGCAATGGCGCTCGCGCAATGGATCAGCACACGCCTGGGCGGCCTCGCCGGCGATTCATACGGCTTTATGATCTCGATCTTGGAACCGCTTTGCCTCATCGGCCTTTCCGCGCGGTTCTAATCGCGTCACCACTGGCTGCGAAGTTCGGGTATACCAGTCCCGTGAATATCGAGCGAACTTACCCATCCGTACCGTCCGCGATATTTGCCGCTCGTGATGAGCACGCCCACAGCGTCGGCCGCGTCCATATGAAACTTCGGATGTACGATGCCGACCACGCACGACTGCACCACCGCTCGCGTTCCCGGCCGGTTGAGGATCGCGTGCGGTAAGAGGAACTGCCGCGTGTCCGACGAGCCGCCGGCATAACTTATCAACCGATCGCGCGAATCCCAGATGAGCACGTCGGGATCGTCTACGCCGCCGAAAAGCGTCACGCGCATCCCGTGCGCCGCATGGCAAACCACCGTGCCCGCCTGGCTCACGAGCGTTGCCTGAAGAATGAACATCGTGACGAAGAGCGCTCTAAGCATCGGCGCGAGCCTCCGCCTCGGTCGCGGGCTTCGCGTCGGCTCCATCGACGGGGAGCGCGCTCGGACGCGCAACGCGTATCGCCAAAACCGCAACGTCGTCGCGCATCCGGTTTCCCGAACGCGCGCGCGCACTTTCTATAAGCCGCGCTGCAAGCAATGCCGGATCGCTCGGAGCATTCCGGATCCACTCCATCGCGCCGGAAACTTCGAGAAACCGGCCGCTGCCGTCGCGCGATTCCGTCAGACCGTCCGTTGAAAGCACGATCGTATCGCCGTCTTCCAAATACGCGGTGCGGACATCGAACGGTTCCTCCATCACGCCGAGTACCGGCCCCGTAACGGCGAGTTGCTCCACCTGTGATGCACGGCGAATAAACGCGATGTCGTGGCCGGCGCTCGCGTAATCGAACCGCAGCGTCCACGTGTCGAGAATGCCGACGAACATCGACACGAAGAGATATGGATTCTCGACCGTGCGAGGGAACGCCCGGTTGAATTCCTGGAGGATAAAACCGGGATCGCGGCGCCGCAGCGCGATGCCGCGAATCGTAAACTTGATGAACGCGGTCAGCACGGCAGCGTCCACGCCTTTACCGCTGACGTCGGCGATGAGCACCAAACCCAAACGATCCGAAAGACGGTGTACGTCGAAGACGTCGCCGCCGACAGCCAGGTGGCTGCTTGCTGCGCCGTACGCGCTGCCGATTTGGCAATTGGGCAACGGTACGTGTTCGCTTCTGAACGCACGCTGAAGCGTCTGCGTCGTCAGCCGTTCTTCTTCGAGCGCCGTAGTGACGGCGTATCGCCATCCGTAGAATAGAATCGCCAGAAATCCAAAGATGGTAAGCGCGATCATACCGAAGTACAGCGACTGATTGATGCGCTCTTGCGTTGTCGCCAGCACTTCACGATTCTTGGCGTCCATGCGCGCCTCAATGAAGCGCGCCGCCTCGCTTTGCGTGTCGATGAGAATCTTTCCGCGCTTATCCAATTCTCGCGCTGCAAGGCTAGGATGGTGCAGGAGCGGATCGGCAACCTGCGTCTGCCAAAGGCGATGCGCAACGTCGTAATCCATCAACGCTGCACGCGCGTCCGAGAGATTTTCCTGGTTCAGGATCCGGCCGAGTTGCGCGCGTTCGGCGTCGAAATTTTCACTCGTTGCCCGGTACGAATCGATATAGGACGGATCGTGCGTAATGACGTATGCGCGGATGTAATTTTCTTCGTCGAGCTGGATCTTCAGCATGCGTTCGAGCGCGAGCTGCCCCTGCTGAATTTTCATTTGTTCGTCGAACGACGCGTTTACCGCTTTACGCGTATTGACTGCTACCGCGATGGAAATTGCGAGCGCGAACAGCAGAATCGTTACCGCGCTCAGGGTGCCCGCACTGCGAATAAGCGGAACGGGCAACCGGGGCAACCGGATCATGCGGCGTTTCCGCCGCATGCGACGTCTGCCGTATGGGTACAACCCATTCGGATGCTTCTTACACCCTGTTGCTCCATAGGTCTAGACAACCGTACCTCCGAAAACGTGATCCCATGCAAACGCAAGTGAATACGGCGATTTTTAAGAGCTACGACGTTCGCGGAATTTATCCGTCAGAGATTAACGAGGACGTGGCGTATCAAATCGGCCGCTGCTTCGTGCCCTTGTTGGGCGCAAAAACCGTGGCCGTAGGACGTGATATGCGCCCATCCGGTCAACGCCTCTTTGAAGCGTTTGCGAGAGGCGCCGGTGAAGCGGGCGCCGACGTCACCGACGTAGGCTTGGTCTCGACCGACGCGCTGTATTTCGCCGTCGGAAAGTATGGCTATGACGGCGGCGTTATGATTACGGCCTCGCACAACCCTGCCGACTACAATGGCATGAAGTTCACGCGCGAACAGGCGCAGGCGATGTCGCTCGACACGGGACTGGCACAAATCCGCGATCAGATCCTCTCGGGGAAGATCCCGCCCAAGGCGGCAAAGCCGGGAGTCGTCACACGCAAGAATATCTTGGACGATTTCGCGCAACATTGCCTCTCGTTCATCGATCCTACGAAGGTCAAGCCGTTCAAAATCGCCATCGATGCCGGTAACGGTATGGCCGGCGAGACGGTCCCTCACGTGTTCAAACATTTACCGTGCGAGATCGTGCCGCTGTACTTCGAACTCGACGGCAGCTTCCCGAATCATCCGGCCAGCCCGATCGAGCCCGAGAACATGATCGATCTGCAGGCAGCAGTGCGCAAACATCACTGCGATCTCGGTGTTGCCTTCGACGGCGATGCGGACCGCATGTTCATCGTCGACGAAAAAGGCGATTTGATTGACGGCAGCACCGTTACGGCCCTCGTCGCACTGAACACGCTCAAACGCCATCCCGGCGCGAAGATTCTTTATAATCTCATCTGCAGCCGAAGCGTTCCGGAACTGATCAAGGCGAATGGTGGAATTCCCATACGTTCGCAAGTCGGCCATTCGCTCATCAAGAAAACGATGCGCGAAGAAGACGTGATTTTTGGCGGCGAGCACAGCGGGCATTTCTATTTCAAAGACAACTGGTACGCCGATTCGGGCATGATCGCGCTGATGGAATGTTTAGAACTTTTCAGCGAGGCGAACAAACCGGTTAGCGAAGTGATCAAGCCGATCGACACCCGTTTCCGTTCGGGCGAGATCAACAGCACCGTCAAAGATATTCCCGCTAAGCTCGAACAGATCCAACAGCATTATGCCGACGCTTCCATCGATCATTTGGATGGCGTCACGATCTCGTATCCTCACTGGTGGATGAATATCCGGCCCTCGAACACGGAACCGCTGCTTCGTCTGAACGTCGAGGGTGATACGAAAGAGCTCATGGAGCGTCATCGCGACGAAGCGCTGGAGCTGATCCGCAGCTGATTGACTCGCAAGCCCTAGAGCGATACGACGAGACTCGCCTCGCGGTTCTCGAGAACGTTCGCTCTCTCGAAGCACTCGTCGGACCCGAGCAACGGCAACCCATCGTCCTCGCGCGCGAACGTCTGGAACGCGCGAAGTTCGTGCTCGCCGTGGTCGGCGAATTCTCCAGCGGCAAATCGTTCTTACTGAACGCGCTCCTCGGAAAGTTCCGCTTCGAGCAAGTCGCGGGCGGCGAGCATATCGCAGGTCTGCTGGCAACGGACATCAACCCGTCAACAGCCACGATTACAGAACTCGAGTACGCCGATCAGAACGAAGCCTACGCGTACCACGAAAGTGGACGCGTCGAGCGAGTCGCGCTCGATCGCCTCTCGCGCTTCGTCGCCGTCGACGAAGACGCGCCCAGCCGCGTTCTGGTAAAAGTCGACTCGCCGTTCCTGCGCCGCGGGTTTAGTGTTGCCGACACGCCGGGACTTGCTTCCATCAATCCTGCGCACCGGCGCGCAACGCTGCAGTTCTTGCCCAACGCCGATGCGGTGCTCTATTTGATCGACACGCAGCAGCCATTTACCGAAGGTGACGCGTCGTTCTTGGGCATCATCCGCCAGCACCTCGATACGATTTTCATCGTTCAGACGAAGATCGACCTGTGGCAGCAAACGACTGAGAGCGGAAAGCCGGCATGGGAAGCCGCGCGCGATCGTATCATGCAGCTCGCCGCGATTCATTCGCCGGGAACGTACGTCTACGCAACGTCTGCGCGTCAATACGTTGAAGGCATTTTGCGCAACGACCCCGCGCTCGTCGAGCGTTCGCGCTTCACGGAGTTTCTTTCGGCGCTGGATGCATCGCTCGTGCGTAACACCGGCCGTGCGCGTTTGCGCATAGCGCGCGATCAGGCAAAACAAGCCGCGACGGATGAGATTCAACGCTTAGGGCGCGATCGAGCGATGATCGCGCTGCCGCCCGACGAACTTGCGCGCCGGCGCGCGCAAGCGCAGCCGCGCATCGCGCAGACTGAGCAAGCGGTTCAAGCGATGAAATCCGGTGCGGAACAAACAGCGGATCGCCTCGAGCAAGCCTTGCGCGAACGAGGCACGGTGCTCGCGGAGGACGCGCAGAACGCGCTAAGCCACGCGTTCGATACCGCGGACGTCGCACGGCTGCGCGACCGCGCGCGTTTGCACATCCTCGTGGATCGCACGCTCGGTGAAGCGGTTGAAGTTTTCGCACAGGAAGCCTCCGCTGCCGTCTTTGCCGAGTACGAGCGCGCACTGGAAAGTGCCAAAGAAACACTACCCGTGCGCTTTTCGTTCGAGCAAGCGGCTTCAGCCGCATTCGGCGCGTCGGGAAGCACGAGTTTGTGGAACGAGGACCCGCGCGCGGCGCTTTGCGCAACGATTGTTCTCGAAGCGATCGGCGGTCCGGCTATTGCCTTAGTGCACGCCATCGGCACGCGTTTCGGGGTAGCTCGCCCCGACACGTACATGAAACGCGAACTCACCGCAGATCTGCGCGCGACGATTTGGCCGGAGTTTCGCAAAGAAATGCAGGCCTTTGCCGAAGCCATCGCTGCGCGCATTCCCGCAATAAGCAAGAATTATTCCGCAGCTCTCGACGAGGCGCTGCATCACGAACGAGACGCCGCACTCGGCAGTATCGAACGCGCCATAACGGCACTCGAACGCGCAGAAAACGTCGAGAGCGCAGCGGCAGCGATGGAGCAGCGCGCACAGCAGATACAAACGCTCGTGCGCGTAGTCGACGAACAAGTCGACGGTTTTCTTACGCGCGGCGAAGAGATTGCATTGGCCGACGCGGGCTCCGAGGCCGTACGGCGTTCGCACGTCGACGCGGAATTCGACCGTGAAGCCTACCGGCGCGGCCTTCGCCCGCAACGCTGGCGCGTAGCGGTGCTCGGTGCACTGCGCCGCGGAAAATCCAGCCTCATCAACGCGTTTGCGGGGCGCCGCGTGCTCGCGGACGAGGTCGCGGGCGCAATCGCATATCCGGTGCACGTGCGATACGGCGAACAAGAAGGCGCGTTCGCTCTGCAGCCGGACGGCTCGTGGCGCGAAGTCGAGATTGAATCGGCGCTCGACGAAGCGGCGCGTAATCCGGTGCTCATTCTCACGCCTTGGAAGCTGCCGCGCGAACTCGTCCTCGTTCACGCGCCCGCCTTTGACGCAGGCGACACGACGCTCGAAGACGTCTGCATGGTTGCCGCGCGTGAAGCCAGCGAAGTGCTTTGTCTTTTCTCGCGGCAACTCTCAGATCGCGAACTAGCGCTCTACCAACGCGTAGCGGATCTCGGAAAGCCGATGATGTTCACGCACACGCTTGCGGACAACGAGTCACCTTCCGAGCGCCGGCACGTCGTCGAACTCGCGCAGCAGTACTTGCGGGAACGCAACATTCCGGCACAACGCGTCTTCACGGTTTCGACGCTCGAATACGCGCAAGCAAAGCGCGAACAGCGTGCACCGTCGGGGTGGAACGAGCTGGACGCGCTCATTTCGACGATCTCATCCCACGCCGAAGAGCACATGGCGCGCTTGGAGCGCCTCGAACGCGCCGCAGCAGCGCCTGCGGCGGTAGAAAGACCTGCCGAGCGACCTGCTACGGAGAAACCGAGGGGCCTTCTTTCCCGGTTCTTCTCGCGCTAACTGGGATTGCCCAACCCCACGGCGAAGGCAAGCTCCGGCATATGGATTCCCGCCCTACAACAGACCGCTTTACCCTCGGCCCTGCGACCCTTGCGCTTGGTGACGGATCTTCAACATACGGACGTATTACCGTTGAGCACGGTCGCATTCGAGAAGTTCTTCCCGCTGACGGGCCGAGTGATTTCCGCCTCGCACCGGGCACGCATATAGCACCGGGGCTCATCGACGTTCATACGAACGGCGCCGGCGAGTTTCTCTTCAACCGCGATCAAGGCTACGCGGTCCCCGTCGCAGCTGTGGACTACGCGCGACAGGGTGCGACAGGATTTGTCGCGGGCATTATGACGGCGCCGTGGGAATCGATGCTGCACGCCGCGGGCGAGATCGTCGAAGCGGCGCATCAACTGGAAGAGGACGTTCCGCGCGGCGCTCGCTGCCTAGGCGTTCACTTCGAGGGCCCGTTCCTCAATCCGAAGTTCCGCCGCGTCCATCAGCAGCAGTGGGTCATCCCGGCAAGTAAAGATCACGCACGCGCACTCGTCGAAGCGTGCAAAGGCGCATGCCTAATAGTCACACTTGCGCCCGAAGTCGAAGGCGCAACCGAAGCAGCACGTTATTTTCTCGAGAACGGCGTCGTTTGCTCCGCTGGACACACCTCCGCACACTACCGCGAAGGCATGCTCGCCATCGGCCTCGGCTTCCGTTCGCTAACGCACGCGTTCAACGCAATGCCCCCGCTCGATCATCGCGACCCGTCAATATTAGCGGCATTCATTCAAGACAGGCGCACGATGGTCCAAGTCATCTGCGACGGCCACCACGTCTCGCCGGTCATGGTCGACATTTTGCATCGCACACTCGGCGATCGCATCGTCCTGGCAACCGACAACATGCCGCCCGCAGGCCCCGGCTATCACATCGCCGGCGGCGTTATGCGCTCTGAAGACGGAACGATCGCGGGCAGCGCACTGCGCATGGACGAAGCGGTCCGCAACTACATGGCGTACACGGAACTTCCGTTCGCAAAAGCGATCGTCGGCGCAACGTACGCACCCGCGAAACTCATCGGCTTGGAACGCGACATGGGCCGCATCACCTCCGGCCTGCGCGCCGATCTCTCATTCTGGGACAGCGAATTCAGCGTCATCGGCACAATGGTCGGCGGCGTCACGGT
>CAZRQS010000027.1:0-10817 GCA_964602255.1 uncultured bacterium
CGGCCGTCGAAAGGTCAAGCCGTGGAGCAAAGCTTTTCGCCGCTGCTGGCAATTGCGGGCGCAGCCGTGCTTGGAGGTGCCATCGGCATCCAGCGTATGGCGGCAGCAAAACCCGCGGGGTTCCGCACGCACCTCTTAGTTGCGGCGGCCTCCGCCGCGTTTACCACGATGGGTGCGCACCTGCACGATACGCGCATACCCTCCTACGTCGTTGTCGGCATAGGGTTTCTGGGTGCGGGCGCCATCGTTCGCCAGGGCACGACGCCTCACGGACTTACCACAGCCGCAAGCATTTGGATGGTGGCGGCCATTGGTCTTGCGATGGGTTATGCGAACGCGTTCGGCGTCCAAGTCGCTCTCGTCGCTACACTGCT
Organism: uncultured bacterium; assembly: GCA_964602255.1. Taxonomy (GTDB): domain Bacteria; phylum Vulcanimicrobiota; class Vulcanimicrobiia; order Vulcanimicrobiales; family Vulcanimicrobiaceae; genus CAZRQS01. The sequence goes on from CAZRQS010000027.1 coordinate 375, forward strand.
TACGCTGAGTGCCCTCATACTGTCCGACAACGACATCATTCGACTCTTTCGCATTCCGCGCAAAGCAACGATGCGTGTTACGTGCGTGTCGCCGGAGATTTCGACCGGGCACATTACGAAGGCGTTTCGCGACGCTCACGTGCGTTTCGAAAGCAGCGACATCGTGTCGATACAAATCGAAGGCTCCGACCAGATCGTCGAACTCGCATATCTCATCGAACTGCCACAGCGGCGCGATCTGAGCGGAATCGTTCGCGAGATTGGCTCGTTGAGCGGCGTGCGCAGAGTAGAGGCGAACGAACCGTTTTTCGTGGGCTAGCAGATGCGCTTTCTTTTGAAATGGCTGCGGCCCGAACGCCCTCCCGGCGTCGCACTCCATCCCTCGCGAACCATAGAACTAGATATGCCGCCGGCGCAAGCCTTTGAGCGCAGCATGGAGGGCATCGAACGCATCCTGGGCGGATACGTACGCGACTCCGACGCAGATCGAGGGGCGATCGAGGCGACGTTCGGTTTGGTGAATTCCGAACGCTTGATGGTGACGGTGCAACCGCTCGAGGGCGATCGTAGCCGCGTCATCATCGAGAGCCGGCGCGGCGCGTCGGCGGAGCAGCGCGCAGCTTCGCAGTACGTCGACGCGCTCGCGAACTATTTGCTTAGCGAATGACGTCCGCGCCCATATAGGGTTGTAACGCGGCCGGAATCCGAATCGAACCGTCGCGCTGCTGATAGTTTTCCATGATTGCCAGCATGGTTCGTCCCACAGCCAGACCTGAACCGTTGAGCGTGTGGAGTAATTCCGGTTTCGCTTTCGCGTCGCGGCGAAATCGCATCAGCGCGCGCCGCGCCTGAAAGTCGGTATCGTTCGAACACGAACTGATCTCACGGTAGGTATTCGCACTGGGCAACCATACTTCGATATCGTACGTCTTCGCGGCGTTGAAGCTGGTGTCACCTGCGCACAGCGCCACGACGCGATACGGTAACTCGAGCTCAGCGAGCAGCGCTTCCGCATCACGCGTGAGTTCCTCGAGTGCATCGAACGACTGTTCCGGCGTCGTGTACCACACCAGTTCGACTTTTTCGAACTGATGTTGGCGAATCAACCCACGTGTATCTTTGCCGGCGGCGCCCGCTTCTTTGCGAAAACACGGCGTGTACGCGGTGTACTTGAGCGGAAGCTGATCGGCGTTGACGATTTCGTCGCTGTGAAGCGCCGCGAGCGGCACTTCCGCAGTAGGAATCATGAACAGATCGGCATCCTGGTCCATGAACATCGCATCGGAGAACTTCGTAAGCTGCCCGGTGGACCACATCGTTTGCCGCGAAACCAGAATTGGCGGAACGACTTCGACGTATTTTTTCGCGCCGGCGCGGTCGAGAAAAAATTGCACGAGCGAGCGTGAGAGACGCGCGCCTTGTCCTTTGAGGATGGAAAACCGGCTACCCGAGAGTTTTGCGGCGCGTTCGAAATCGATAATGCCCAGGCGTTCTCCGAGCTCCCAATGCGGCAGCGGCTCAAAATCGAATTTCGGCGGAGTGCCCGATGTACGCACCACCACGTTCGCCGATTCGTCGTTGCCTTCGGGAACGGAATCGTCAAGCACGTTCGGCGATTGCGTGAGCAGTTCTCGAAGACGCGAGGACGGATTCTCCGGGGCAAGTGCTCGCGCGGTTTCTTCGGCTCGCTCGATGTGCGCGGAGATCTCGTCGAGCTGCGGGCGCAGCTTGCGCGCCGCTGCGGCCTTGTCGGCCGCTTTACCGATTTGCGCGGATATGCGGTTCTTTTCGGCCTTTGCCGTTTCCACGTCGGTGAGCGCAGAGCGGTACTGCGTATCGAGCCGCAGAAGTTCATCGACGAAGGACGGATCTTGGCCGCGATGCTGCGCTGAGCGGCGAATGCGATCGGGGTCGCGTCGAACAAGAGCGATGTCAAGCATATGAAAGAACCGCGCATTACGCGAGGCAACAGCGCGCTCCTACAAGGAACCGGATTCGACGTGAACGCGCTGCTCGCGCCGGAGCAGGCGCTGACGCTGTATTTCGCTCGCGCCGGACTGCGCGCGCCCCAAGCGGAGTTCGTTCCGCTCGAGCACGCGTTCGGACGGGTGCTGGCGCAGCAAATCGATGCGGATGCCGACTATCCGGCCTCGCCGCGTTCGGCGATGGACGGTTTCGCGATTCGCTCGTCGGAGGCGCCGGGCCGGCTCGAGGTACTCGGCGAGGTCCGCATGGGGCATGCCTGGCCGCAGCCGTTTCCGCGAAAGAGCGCGGTCCGAATCCCAACGGGCGGCGTCGTCCCACCGCAGGCCGATGCCGTTGTGCCGATCGAGGACGTGCGTATCGACGGCGCCTTCATTGAAATAGCGAATTCGGTGCCTGGTGGCGGCTCGATTACGCCTGCGGCTTCCGATATGCGCGCGGGCGAAGCCGTGCTCGAGCGCGGCCGGCGCATAGCCGGGCCCGAGCTCGGTGTGCTGGCGACGCTCGGCGTTACGGCCGTGCCCGTGTACCGCCGGCCAGTGATCGCCGTGCTCTCGAGCGGCGATGAACTGATCGACGCCGATCAATCTCCGGGGCCGGGACAGATAAGGGATTCGAACCGCTGGGCGCTTGCGGGAACCCTGCAAGCGTTAGGCGCGGCCGTACGGCACGTGCCGACCGCTCCGGACGACCCGCGGCGCCTGGAGAGCATTCTGCGCGAGGCAGTCGCTACCGCGGACGCTGTAGTCTTGACCGGCGGCTCCTCGGTTGGCGAGCGTGATTTCACGCCGCGGATCGTCGACGAATTGGGCGCCCCGGGGGTGATCGTCCACGGGCTGCGCGTGAAGCCCGGAAAGCCCACAGTCCTGGCCTGCGCTGACGGCAAGCCGGTCATCGGCCTGCCGGGAAACCCTACGTCGGCCCTAATGATATTGGAGGCTGTCGCGGCGCCCATCATCGGCTGGCTAACGGGTGCCCCTCGCAAAGCGGATTGGGTGCAGGCGCGGCTCGCCGAAGCCTACAGCAAACGCCCCGGCTGGACGTGGTTCGTGCCGGTGCGGCTCGATGAGACCGGCGCGCAGCCCGCGGCATATCCGCTCGAAATGCGTTCGAGCCGGGTGAGTTTGCTGGCACGTGCAAGCGGTTTCATGATTTTGGACGAAGCCGTAGAAACATTGCCCGCCGGAACGAATGTGCGTGTTACGAGATTCATCTAAAATCGCATTTGCTGCGCAGCAACCCGCGCAGTCTGCCGCGTCGGTTCCGACCGCGAACCTTGCAGCTCAGACCGGGGTAAATGCCGGGCGTGTCAAACCAGAAGTTCGCGACGGCGTTGTCACGTTGTCGGCAACGGTGCCCTCCGCTTCCGTAAAGGCGACGATTTTGGATACGGTCCGAAAAACGAGCGGAGTAAAAAGCGTCATCGATCGGATCGAGGTAAAGTCGTAACCACGTGAGTCTTTCAACGAACTCTGCGCAGGCCCAGGCCGACTTTTTGGCCGCGCCGCACATCGAGGCTATTCCGCTGGTGACGCCGTTCATCGGGCCGGAACAGCTCATGCGCGAGGGCGGGCATGCCTCACTGTTACGCCTCGGTGCAAACGAGAGCAATTTCGGTCCGTCGCCCAAGGCCGTCAGTGCCATGGCTGCGGAACTTCCGCGCATTTCCTGGTACGGCGATCCCGAATCGTACGATCTGCGCTGTGCGCTCGCCGCGCTTCACCATTGCACGATTGACAACGTCTCCGTGGGCTCGGGTATCGATGATTTGATGGGCCTTGCGGTGCGCGCATTCATGTGGCCCGGCGCGGTTGCGCTCGCGACGCGCGGAACGTATCCGACGTTTGCATTTCACGTTACGGGTTTCGGTGGAACGCTCGAAACGGTTTCCTACCGCAACGACGGTACGGTCGACGTCGACGCGCTCATTCAAAAAGCGAACGAACTACGCCCCGCGATTGTCTATCTCGCGAATCCCGACAATCCGAGCGGCACGCTCCTCGACGGCGCCGAGATTCTGCGTCTCTTCGAAGCACTACCGGCACAATCGTTGCTGTTCCTAGACGAGGCATACGCCGATTTCGCCGATGGAAACGATGCGTTTCCGCAGATACTCCACCCCCGGCTTTTGCGCGTTCGCACGTTTTCGAAAGCGTACGGTATGGCCGGCGCTCGCATCGGCTACATGATTGCAGCGCCGCGTAACGTGCTCACCTTTCAGAAGATTCGCTTGCACTACGGCGTCAATCGCAACGCGCAGATCGGCGCGCTAGCGGCGCTGGAAGACACCGGTTTTCGTGACTACGTCGTTGCGCAAGTCGCCGCCGGGCGCGCGGATTACTATGCGCTCGCGGAGTCGCTCGGGCGCGGCTATCTGCGCTCGTGGACGAATTTCGTCTGCATCGATTTCGATTCGAACGAACGCGCAACCGCGTTAATGAATCGCCTGCTCGAGCGCGGCGCCTTCATACGCAAGCCGGGTGCTCCGCCGCTCGATCGCTACATTCGCGTCTCCGTTGGAACGGCTGCCGAACGCCTGGAGTTTGCCGCCCGCTTGCGGGCGGTTCTCGCGGAGCTGGACGCATGAGATACGCAATCGTTTCCGACATTCACGGGAATCTCGAGTCGTTGCTCAAAGCGTTCTCGCTCGTAAAGCCGGACGACAAGATCCTCTGCTTGGGCGACATCGTCGGCTACGGCCCAAATCCCAACGAATGCGTGCGTCTGGTTCGCGAGCGCGCCTCCGATACCGTACTGGGCAATCACGACGTTGCCGCGGTCGACAACTTCGGCGTCGAATATTTCAACGCGGCTGCCCGCCGCGCCATCGAATGGACGCAGGGCATCATCGAAGCCGACGTGATCGCGTGGCTCAACGAATTGAGCTACGAGATTCGCTACCCGAATTTCCTGATGGTGCACGGCGCGCCGGTTCATTACTTCGAATACGTTCTTGACAAGCGTCACGCGAAAGCGGCTTTCGATCGTACCGACGCGCCGCTGATCTTCATCGGACACACGCACATCGCGGAGTATTACGCGCTGGAACCCGACGGCAGCATTTCGCACGCGCATATGCAGCACGGCGGTGAGCTTACGCTGGAGCCCGGCAAGCGTTATATCATCGACGTCGGTAGTGTCGGCCAGCCGCGCGATCTCAATCCGCAACCGTGCATCGTGTTCTATGACGAAGAGCAGCTGCACGTACAGTGGCTGCGCTACGACTATCCGATAAGCGAAGTCCAGCAAAAGATGGTCGACGCCGAACTGCCCCACGCGCTCGCCGCGCGCCTGGACGTGGGTCGTTAATGGCTTATTGCGGCGCCCTCGGGGAGCGCGGATGTTAGCAGTACATTTAGGCGCCCTGAGGTTGTGGGGGCCCCACGAAGTGGGGGGCGCGGAGGCTGGGCCGCAGCGCCGGTTCAAATGATGCCTATTGATGATGGGCGCTGCTTTGCGTGCGGGCCTGAGAATGAAATTGGGCTCCAGTTGCACTTCGAAAAGCGCGGCGACGACGGAGTTTACGCGCGCACGACGCTGCGCGAAGACTTTCAAGGGTGGCAAGGGATCGCGCACGGCGGAATCGCCTTAGCACTCTTGGATGAAGCGATGGCGCACGCGGCCGGAGCCGCCGGATATCGCGGCGTAACGGCGAGCATGAACGCGCGCTTTCGCAAGCCCGTTCCACTCGGCGTGCAAATCGAAATAGAAGGCCGTGTGAAGTGGATGCGGCGCAACGTACTCGAGATCGAAGCGAGCGTCACCGATCCGGACGGCGCCGTGCTGCTCGAAGGTGAAGGCCGTTTCGTTTCGCAGGGCCGCATTGAAGACGTTTCCGATCGCAGAAACCCTGGTGTGACTGCAGATGGCTAAATCAAAACAAGCCCGCAAAGCAGCGCAGGCGGAGCAAAAGAAGAACGCCACACCGGCCGTCGATAACCGGCGCGCTCGTCACGAATTTCACATTTTGGAATCGATGGAAGCCGGTATTGCGCTGACCGGAACCGAGATCAAATCAATACGGGAAGGCGGAATCAGCCTGAACGAAGCGTACGCACGCGTGCGCGACGGTGAGTTATGGCTCCTGGGCATGCATGTTCCGCCGTACAAGCAAGGAAGTTTCTCCAACGTCGAGCCGACGCGTCCTCGCAAACTGCTCGTACACAAGGAGCAGATCGAGCGCTTGGGCAGTCGTGCCGCCGAAAAAGGTTTGACCATCGTTCCGCTGCGTCTGTACTTCACGCGCGGGAAGGTAAAGATCGAGATCGGCCTCGCGCGTGGTAAGAAGCTTTGGGACAAACGTGAAGCCGCAACCAAGAGAGACGTGGAGCGCGAAATCGCGAGGCACGCGTGATCGTTGCCGCTTGGCTGGTTGCCGCTTTGGAAGTTCCGGTCATAGGCGAGCTGCATTGTTCGCGCAGCAATGCGGCGAGGGTTTCAAAGATCTCCGATGAACGCGCGGCGGCCGATATGAGCGATGGTTTCGAGTTCGCGCTCTCGCGTTACAATCGTACGACGGTGCACGATCCGGTGAGATATCCGTCCGCTCGCGCAGGATGGTTTCAGGGGCACATCGGCGGAGGCGGAAACGGCGAACTACTCGCATTCGATCCGGCAATGCACGTTCTTGCGCGATGCTCGCACGGTGACACCGTGGAGTCGATCGAAGTTTCGCGAACGCGCCGCGCGCCGCCCGCGTATGTTCCGCGCGCATCGTTTGCTTTCTCCACGCAGCGCGGTTTGCGCGTCGGTTCCACCGTTGCGGACATCGAACGAGTCTACGGGCAGACGCGGCCGCTGCATACGGTCCAAGGATTAGCGTACGCTTACGAGCGCGACATTCCGCTCCCCGGAAGCAATTTGCCGTATGTAGTGCGCACGGTATTCTTCGTGCGCGCAGGGCGTGTCGTTGCCGTCATCCGTTCGGCGGGAGTGTAAGTCGATCGTGCGCGGTACGCGTCCCGAGCGGGCGATCGAACAAGCGGTGGAACTAGGCGGCGTAATTCGCCGCGGCGATTGCGTGCTGATCGCGTGCAGCGGCGGATCGGATAGCGTCGGACTTGCAGCAATTTTGAATGCAATCGTAAAGCCGATGGAGCTGCAACTCACGCTCGCACACGTGAATCACGGCCTGCGCTCTTGCGCCTGGCAAGATGAAGCCGTTGTGCTTCGCGTTTCGGCAGCGCTTGGCATACCAGCACGCATCGTTGCGCTCGAACCCGGCAAACGCGATGAAGCAACGCTTCGCGATGCACGGTACGACGCGCTGGTCGCGCTTGCGCATGGTGCGGGAGCGAATGTCATTGCAACCGGACACAACGCCGAGGATCAAACCGAAACGGTGCTGCTCGCGCTCTTTCGCGGAACCGGACCGCAAGGGCTTTCCGGTATGCCGGCTCGACGGCCGCTGGCAGATGACGTCGAACTAGCGCGACCGTTGCTGCGATTTGAACGCGACGAGATCCGCGCGTACGTGCAAAATATGGGATTGCCGTACGCCGTCGATCCGACCAACGCCGATCTCGCGTTTCGCCGCAATGCCGTTCGCGAGGCACTTGCTGCGTTACGTCCGCTCTTTCCAGGGTTGGACGCGGCGGTTTCGCGCGCGGCCGAAGTCGTTCGCTCGGAGATCGCCGGCGCACCCGAAGCGTCGCTGCGCCGGCAGGTGCGTGATTCACTGCAAGAACACCAAGCGCTTCGCGGCGTGGACTTCGAGCATATTGAAGCGGCGGTGCGGGCCCTCGAGCGCGGTAGATCGGGAACTTTTTCCATGGGTTCGGGCGTACAAGTCAGGATTGAGAACGGAGAGTTAACGGTACATCGGGAGTTGAGATGACCACGGATTCCTACGGGCCGACGATCGAGCGCACGCTCTTTTCGGAGGCGGAAATCGCCGCAACTATCGCCCGGTTGGCCGCGGAGATCGCGAACGATTTCAAGGGGCAACCTCTAACCGTACTCGGTGTGTTAAAGGGAGCACTGTACGTGACCGTCGATTTGGTGCGGGCGCTCTCACGCGTGCCTGGTGGTCCAAGCGCCATTGAGGTCGATTTCCTGGTCGTTTCGAGTTATGGGAACTCGATGCGGTCCAGCGGCGAGGTACGTTTGTTAAAGGATACCAGCGAGAATATCGCCGGCAAAAACGTCCTGGTCGTGGAGGACATCGTCGATAATGGTCTCACGCTACAGTACCTTCGTTCGTTACTGTCCGGGCGAGGACCGGCGGCTCTCCGTACGTGCGTACTTTTCGATAAGCCGTATAACCGGCTGGCCGATGTACCGATTGATTATGTAGGGCTCGTTGCGCCCGACGAGTTCGTCGTAGGGTACGGTTTAGACTACGGGGAAAGCTACCGTAATCTCCCCTACCTTGCGCAACTGCGTCCATGGGTATTTTCAGAGTAAGGTAATTGTAAAACATCGTGAGCAAGCATCTAAGGGGAATCCTCCTCATCATCGTGGCCATCGTGATGGTCTTTTTCATCGTGCAGAAACTGGTTCTGCCGACGACCGACGTCACGCGCCTCGAGTACAGCGCCTTCTATCAGAAGCTCGAACACAATCAAGTTCAGAGCTTCCATGCCACCGGCTACGACGTAACCGGCGATCTCACGAACGGCAATAAGTACTCAACGACTATTCCGAATCGTGACTCCGCGTTCGTCAACCAGGTGATGCAGCACGTCAAGGGCGGCGTAACATGGGAGATGCCCAACAACACCTCGGTGCTCACGTCCATCTTCAGCCTCGCTCCGTTTATCGTGCTGGCCTTGTTCTTGTTCATCATCTTGAGACAGGCCCAAAATGGAGGGAGTCAGGCATTGTCGTTCGGCCGTTCACGCGCGAAGATGCTCTCTGAGAACCGCCCCAAAGTAACGTTCAACGACGTTGCCGGCGTCGACGAGGCGAAAGAAGAGCTTGGCGAAATCGTCGAGTTCCTCAAATATCCGAAGAAATTCCAGGCGCTGGGCGCACGCATTCCAAAAGGCGTGCTGCTGCTCGGACCGCCGGGTTCCGGCAAGACGCTCCTTGCACGCGCCATCGCGGGCGAAGCCGGCGTTCCGTTCTTTTCAATTTCCGGTTCCGACTTCGTCGAAATGTTCGTCGGCGTGGGCGCATCGCGCGTACGCGACCTGTTCGATCAAGCCAAGAAGTCGGCGCCGTGCATCGTGTTCATCGATGAAATCGACGCCGTGGGGCGCCAGCGCGGCGCCGGCTTGGGCGGCGGACACGACGAGCGCGAACAAACGCTCAACCAGTTGCTCGTCGAGATGGACGGGTTCGATCAAAACACCGGCGTCATTCTGATTGCGGCGACGAACCGTCCCGACGTGCTCGACCCGGCGCTGCTGCGTCCGGGCCGCTTCGACCGGCAAATCGTGGTCGATCGCGCCGACGTCAAAGGCCGTGCGAAGATTCTCGAAGTGCACGCCCGCAACAAGCCGCTCAGCAAGGAAGTCGCGCTCGACATTCTGGCTAAGCGCACGCCGGGCTTCTCCGGCGCGGATCTGGAGAATCTGCTCAATGAAGCGGCGCTGCTTGCGGCTCGACGCAACAAGACCGTCATCGAGATGAACGATTGCGATGAGGCGATCGATCGCGTCATGGTGGGACCCGAGCGCAAGTCGATCGTGATGTCACAGAAAGAAAAAGAAATTACTGCCTATCACGAATCGGGCCACGCGGTCATCGGCGGCCTGACCGACAAGGGCGATCCGATCCACAAGGTGACGATCATTCCACGCGGCATGGCGCTGGGCATAACGTGGTCGTTGCCCGAAGACGATCGCCACAGCCAAACCAAGGAAGAGTTGCTAGCGACGATTACGCGCGCGCTCGGGGGACGTTTGGCCGAAGAGATCAAGTTCAAAGACGTTACCACCGGTGCGAGCAACGATTTCGAAAAAGCGACGGAACTTGCGCGCCGCATGGTGACGCAATACGGCATGTCCGATACGCTCGGTCCCATTCAGTACGGCCGCGGAAACCATCAGGTGTTCCTGGGCCGCGATCTCGGCGAAGAACGCAATTACTCCGAAGAGATCGCCTCGAAGATCGACGCCGAAGTGCGCCGCATCATCGAGGGCTGCTACGATCGCGGCCGCAAGTTGCTGGCCGAAAATTGGGACAAAGTCGATCGCATGGTCGCATCGCTGCTCGAATACGAAACCGTGGAAGCGGACGAAGTCAAGGCGATTCTCGAAGGACGTCCGTACAACCGCGGCGGCGGCACGCCGGCCGTTGAAACGCCGGCGATCACGCCTGTCGAAGAAGGCAAGCGCGCCGAACAGCCCAAGCGGCTTCCGCCGAATATCTCGCCGGAACCGGCGTGACGTCGCGGCGTAAGAACATTGCAGCAGCGATATGCCTGTGCGTATCGCTGTTTGCATTTAACACGCTCGGTGCAGGCGCGGCGGCCCAGACCGCTCCGCAGCAAACGGGCACGTTACCCGGCGGCGC
>CAZRQS010000027.1:10917-20565 GCA_964602255.1 uncultured bacterium
GTTCCCTCGTGGCAAGCGCCGTCGGTTATCCGCGCGCTTACGTCCGCGTATTTCGCCCCGTCGATCACGGATACGGGATTGAAAGCCGCGCTTCGCGATAGCGCGATTGCGGCGGCCGAGTCGCGGTTCGATTCGGAGCGCATCTTACAGGACACGTTGTTCACGCATTTGTTCACGACGGGTCCCGCACACTTTCCGCCAATACCGGCGTCGGCACAAGACTTTACGAAGATCGCGGCCGGAGACGTGAAAACGTTCGCGGCGCGCGCGTTTCGCGAACCGAATGCCATCATGACGGTCGCGGGCAGCGTCGATCAAACATGGCTTTCGAACGTGCATACGGCTACGGCTTCAGCCGACGGCAAACAAGATGCGCCGATCGATTCGACGCTTTCGAGTTCAGCTATCGACGTTACGCAATCGGCGCAGGTCGGCGGGGTCGGATTCGCGTGGCCGGGGCCGCCTATAGCAGACGCAAAAGCAGCGACGGCGATGGATTTTATCGCTGATTATTTATTCGACGCGGACCGCGGAACGGTTGCAGCGCTCGTGCGTAAAGCCCAGAGCGACGCGTTCGTGAACGGGCAGTTCATCACGCTGCACAATCCCGGCGTCCTGCTCGTGACGCTTTCGGGTAGCGGCGCGTCGAAATTCCGGCCGAACGTGCTCGACGCGGTCTCGGCGCTGCAGAAACCGCTCGATGCGAAGACGTTCGATGCGGCGCGCAGTGCGTTCTTGTACCACATTCTCAGTCAAACGCAGACGCCCGCTTCACGTGCGGACAACTTCGGCTGGTACGCCGTCGAGGGCAACGCAGCCTACGCCCCCGGCGACGCGTCATCGCAATACGTGCAAGCGGTTCAGTCGCTCGATCCGGCCTATGTCGCCGGTGTCGTTCGAAAGTATCTGCAGCACCCCGCGGTCGTTCAATTGCTCACTTCGCCTCACGGAACCGGTACTGCAACGTGAAACGTTTTGCCGCGTATGCCGCTCTTGCAGCGGCGTTGATGTTCGCAACTCCCGCGCATGCCGCGGCTCCGGTACCTGCTCCGGGAAATGTCACCGTTGTAGAACAGCCCGATGCGGGCGCAGATTTGGTTGGCGTCGAGGTTCTTCTGCAAGCCGGTTTGGACCGGCAAACGCCGCGCCAAAACGGTCTTGCCGCGCTGGTTGCACAAGCGATTTTGAACACGCCCGTGTCTACCGCTTCCGGACAATCGCAACCGTTGCAAGAGGCAGTTTCCGCTGCAGGCGGTTCGGTAACGTTCGTCGTCGAGCCGCGACACGTACGGTTTTATCTCGAGGGCGTTACGCGAACGTTTGCGCAGTCGCTCGGGTTATTGCATTCGGCCCTGACTCACCCCGGCTTTAACACGGCAACGTTGAATGCAGCCCGCGCAGCCGTCAATCAAAAGATCGTGGAGAATCAGCGCCTTGCGCTGAGCGTGGGCATAGATATGCTCAACCGCGCGTTCTATCAGAATTCCGACGCGGGAATGCCCCCGTACGGCATGCCGCAAACACTTGCCGGGTTCACTTCTACGGACGCGCAAACGTTCTACACGGCGCATTACCGGCGTGGTGACGCGGTTATCAGCGCAATCGGCGATATTCGCGGCGCAGCCGGCGCAAATCTTACCGGGCTCGTCGACGGTCTGCCGGCCGGAAGTTCACCCCCGATCAGCGTTCATCTCGGAAAATTACCGTCCAACTCACAGCAGCTCATCGCGCGGCGCGACGTTCCGGTTCCGTGGCTCGTGGCGCAATATCCCGCACCTGACATGCGCACCAAAGATTTCGGTGCCATGCTCATTCTCACGGCGTTCATGCAGCGCACGCTCGCCGACGTTTCGGAAGTGCCGGCGATTGCAACGCGATCGGCGACGCAGCGTGGCGTAGGCGCGTACTATAATTTTGATACCTATCCGGCCAACGTCATCATTTACGTCGACGGGGGCTTGGGGGATCCGACGCGCACGTTTGCGACGGCGCTGACCGTGGTGAACGTGCTCGGACATGCGAAGCTCGGCGGCGATCTCTCCCAGATGAAGGCTTTCGCCGCAGGACGCTTCTTGGAAGATACGCAGACCATGCAAGATCGCGCATGGCTGGCCGGCATATTTGCCTCACGTCACGTTAACGGCGATTATTTGGCGATGATTTTGAAGGCGATCGATTCGACGACATCCGCTGATCTGCAGCGGGTCGCGGCACAATATTTGGGCGCACCGACGATCGCGCTCGTTCTGCCGCGCACGCAGCCGACGGTTCAAAACCCCTCGCCATAACCGGTTTGCGCGTCGCTCTCGTCCACGACTACCTGAATCAACGTGGGGGCGCTGAGCGCGTCTTCGCGCACATTGCGCGCGCCTACCCCGACGCTCCAATCTATACGGCGCTCTTCGATCCGCGGCAAACCGGCGATCTCGTGGATGCCGCGCGCGTGCACACGTCCTACCTAGCAAAAATCCCCGGCGCGAATGCGTATTTCCGGTTTCTCGCGCCGCTGTACCCGCGCGCGTTCGAAGCGTTCGATCTGTCGGGATACGACACCATCGTCAGTTCAACGACGGCATGGGCAAAAGGTGTGCGCGTACCGCCCGGCGCGGTGCACATCTGCTACATCAATACGGTGAGCCGCTTTGCTTTCGCGTACGATCAATACGTCGGCACGGCCCTGGCACGGCCGCTCATCGCGCCGCTGGTGGAGTGGGACAAGCGCGCTGCGCAGCGGCCGACGCAGTTTGTTGCGAACTCGCGCAACGTCGCCGAACGCATCAAACGGTATTACCGCCGCGATTCGATCGTGCTGCATTGTCCGGTCGACATCGATAGGTTTGCGATCGGGCCGGGAGGCGGCGAGCATTTCTTTATCGCGTCGCGATTATTGCCGTATAAGCGTATCGATCTCGCCATCCGCGCCGCAGCATTGGCCAATGTTCCGCTCGTCGTCGCAGGAACCGGACCTGCGCAGGCGTCGCTGCGCGAGCTCGCACGCGGGACGACGACAACGATGCTAGGATACGTTGACGACATTCGTGTGAACGAATTACTCGGTACGGCTCGTGCGGCAATTCTGCCCGGCGAAGAAGATTTCGGACTGCTTCCGCTCGAGGCGGCCGCATGCGGACGCGCTACAATTGCATATCGCGCGGGTGGCGCGCGCGAAACGATTCGCGAAGGTGAAACGGGCGAGTTTTTCGATGCGCAAACGCCGGAGTCGCTCGCAGCGGTACTACGCAAATTCGACGAACGCCGTTACGGTGCCGCAACGTTGCGCAACCACGCGGAGTCGTTTGCACCGCAGCGTTTCATCGAACGGCTGCAGGCGATCGTCGAACAAATACAAAGGACCGGGTGATCGGCCCGGTCCTTACAATCTTACGAAGATGTCGAGCCTCCGAAAGAATCACGAGTACGACATCGCACCCAGTGATCATCATCGGCACATCCCTAAAATTGTTGAATGCAAGCGAGCAGTGCCTTGGCGGGGCCGTGACGATCGAGCCGCGCTACACGTGCTAATCCGCGTGTTCGCAAATCGCGTCGCAAGGCACCATCAAAGTAAACGGTGCGGATTGTACTCCTCCACGCGTTCTCATCGGTTGCCCGCACGAGAACCGCTGCGCCGTCACACGTTTCCGGAAGTGCGGTTGCATTCGATGCGATGACCGGCGCGCCGCATGCCATTGCCTCAACAGCAGGCAAGCCGTAGCCTTCTGCAAGCGAGGGCACGAGCACGAGTAAAGCGCCGCTGTACAGCTCCCGCAATTCTTTGTCCGACGGCAGTTCGTGACGGCGCGGGCCGCGCACGCGCTCGAACGCCTGCTCGCCGGCTGCATCGAGCGTGCCTACGACGACGAGTTCGGGTCCCGAGCCTTGGAATGCCGCGTCGTATACGCGAAACAGCATCTGCGCATTCTTTCGCTCCTCGGGGCCTGCAACGAACAACGTGTATGGCTCACGCTGCGGGACCGCTACCGGATACCAAAATTCGTCCGGAGCGTTCGGTACTACGCGAACGCGCGTTTCACTGATACGGAAAAGGCGCTGTAACTCTTCTGCCGTCCAAGACGATGGAGCAAAGATGTCGTCCGCACTTTTGATCGCACGGCGGACCGGTGATTGTTCGCGCCACCGTGCTACGAAGTTGGAATGCGGATATGTGAATGCAAACGGATCGTGGATGGTGACGATCGACCTCGCGTGCGGGGCGAAGCGCATGCCGTTCCACGGGTACCAGACCGCGTCGAGCCGTTCTTTACCGAGATCGCCGGTCGAGATTGTCGGATAATTGAATTCGCGCCAGAGCGGCGCCGCTTCGCTCGCGTTTCGAACGACGAGTACGAGTTCCACATCGCCCGTAGCTTGCAGCGAACGCAACGTCTGGCGAACCAGCCGTCCCATGCCGCGGCGATCTGCCGCCAAGTTGATGGCGTCGACGCCGAGCCGGATCACTTGGCGAATTGCGGCGCAATCGAGATCAGCAAAAGCGAGAGCGCATTGAATGAAGCGTGCGTGATGATGTTCGACCAGGCGCTGCCGGTGCGAACGTAGATGAGGCACAAGATCACGCCGCCGATGGCAAGAGGTAAACTGAGCGAAATAACCATCGCCGCGGTAAACGGCTGCTGCCCGTGCGCGAGACCGAAGAGTATCGAGCTGACCAGCGCTGCGGGCCAGAAGCCCCACCACTTGCGCATCGCGTTGAATAGAAAGATACGGAAGAAGAGTTCCTCGGTAACGGGACCCACAATGACGGCGAAAAATGCAAAAAGTGCCTTATCCAGTCCGTGCATGTGCAAGAACACCTGGACGGCAAGTTCTTGCGTTTTAAAATGCAGCGCCGTCGTGAGCAGGCTCCCCAGCGCAGTGACGAGCACGAACATGGCAATAATAGCGCCGGCGATTTTAACCGCATCGGATGTGCTTGGCGCTCGAAATCCGAGATCGCGCAGGCTCGTATGTGAGATCGACGGCAGTACCACGAGCAAATATAAAATGACGACGATTTCCGCGATCGACTGCAAGCCGATGCCGAACAACCCGGTGAGAGAGCGATTCAGTAGCGGAACATCAAAGCCGTGGACGACGATCCATGCTACAAGACCGATGATCACGACAACGACCAAGATCAGAAGCGCGCCGACAAACGTTAAGATTGTCGGCCCGGGGCTGAACGCGTTAGGCGGAAAGGCGGTCGGCGAGGCGGCCGAAGTCGGCGATGGCGAGCTGTTCTCCACGAATCTCCGTATCGAGTCCGATCTGCTGTAATGCCTGGATTACCGACTTTCGCTGCACGCCGAGCGAGAGCGCAAGACTGTTAGCCAGCGTTTTGCGGCGGTACGCGAAGCTTGCGCGGACGACCTGCAGAAACCAGTGTTCGTCGCGAACCTGCACCGCCGGTTCGGCCCGCCGGCGCAGCCGTACGACCGTCGAGTCAATCTTCGGGCGAGGATAAAACGCGCCCGGTCCAAGCGTAAATGCCTTCTCCACATGCATCGCATACTGCACCGCCACGCTCAGGCTTCCATACGCCGGGGTAGAAGGGCGCGCAGAAAACCGGTCTGCAACTTCGCGCTGCACCATGACCACCAGTGAGTCGGGACCGTTACGCATTTCAATGAGCCGCATAATGAGCGGCGTAGCGATGTTGTACGGAAGGTTGCCGGTCATATGCCACGGCTCACCTTGCGCGAAGCGTTCATAGTCGAACTCGAGGGCATCGGCTTGCACGATGTCCGCGCGCGCAAGTTCCGGCCGCGAACGCAAGATGCGCACCATGTCGGGATCGATGTCGATCGCCGTCACGTCGGCATTCAGCTGGAGAAGCGCTTGCGTAAGTGCTCCGGTGCCGGGGCCAATCTCTACGATGCGGTGCGGGAGAGGATCTTCCAGCACGAGATGCGCGATGCGCGATGCGGCGCCCGCATCCATTAAAAAATTTTGGCCCAATTTTTTCTTGGGCCGGTATCCGAATTGTGCGAGAAGCGCCTTAGGGTGCAATTATTTCAGCGTGAATACTTTCACCGCGCGGCGGCCGAATGACATTGCGTCGCTGAGTGAATCGAAACCGAGATCGATGCGGTGTCCGATAATTGCGCCACCGGTGTCGCCGGCGATCGCAAAGCCGTAACCAGGAATATAGAGTTTGGTTCCCAAGGGAATGACACGCGGATCGACGGCGACGATGCCGTGTCCCGCGCGAAACCCTGTTGCGGTAAATCCGCTGCAGCCCGCGCATCCTGCCGTGTATGCCGTTGCGACCATTTCGAGCGCATTCGCCGCGATATACGAGGTTTTTTCTAAACCATGCCGCGCAAAATCAGCGATTGCTGCGTACGTTCCAACACCTTCGGCAATAACGCGCGCTTGCGGTTTGCGAATGAGATGGTGTGCGATGATGCGTTTATTGAGTTTGCCGTCCGTTTGCGTGTAATCGACCATCGTGAGCGTCAATCCCGGTGCACCCTGTTTTAGCACTTTGGTTTGCCCCGGCGGCAACGAAAAGTCGATGACGTGAATAGTGCGCTGCGCAATATGTTGTCTTTGCGCCGACGCCCATTGCACGACACGCGCGATGCGCACGCTCGCGTTTGCGACGAGCGGATCGTCCAGTGACGGACGAACGACGTCATACTTTCCAAGGCGAATGCCTTGTTCTTCAAGCAACGCGCCGACGTCGTCGGCCGTTGTAATGATCTTTTTCGATCCCGCCGCTGTAATGAGCGTCACCGGAATGGCGGGTGAATATTCGATGACTAAATTGTCGACGAGTTTGGTATCGGCGGCCGGACGCACGTAATCTCGCGACGCGGGGACTATGCCCCGCTCCTTAAGGAATTCGCCAACGGTTTGCGATGACGTAACGTGCTGAGTCTGAGTTCCCTGAGACTGGAAGATCACCGCGTGAGTGGCGCGCTGGGCGTCCACGACGGCGGCAATGGCCGATACTGGGTGGGTGACGAAGCCCGAGCCGGCCAGGACGATGGTGAGAAGGCCCACCAGGAACTGACTGGCGCGGTTAGCACTGCGTCCTATCAACCCAACTCCTTTCCTGACGGAACGCACGACTGGCTAGGACGCCCTACAAGCTTGAGAGCCGATGGGAGCCGGAAGCGGTGATGCGATCTTTAGAGGCAGTAAATTGGTTGACGGATCCGACTGGAAACGCCATGGTTCGGGCCTCCGTGCAGACCTGCACGCTAGCCCGGTCTAGAACTGACCCGGGCACTATACCACGGTTTTACAAAGTCGAAACAACGCCAAAAGTCATAGCGCTGGGGCGGCCGGCCTTTTTGGCAGGCCCAGGCGTCCCGTCCCCTCCCGAGGGCGACGCCTGCCGGGTACATAACTCCAGCCTGACCATCATGCGCGCCGGTTTTTTTACCGAGGTCTATCACCCCATCGTCAACGGCATCGTCACGTCAGTGGACGGTCTGGCCGACGGATTGCGCGCGCTCGGGCACGAGGTGTATTGCTTTGCGCCGCGCGTGCCGGGCTATGAAGAGTGTGACGGGCCCGTGTATCGCATGCCGTCGTTACCGCTGCCGATTCCAACGCCCTACCGGTTGACGGTCCCGGTCGTCAGCCGCCGTAAACGCGAAGCGATTATCAATCGTTTGCACGTTCTGCACGCACACTCACCCTTTGTCACCGGATGGATGGCGGTGCGCTATGCACGGCGTTTGCAAATTCCGCTGGTGTACACCTATCACACGCGATTGGAAGAATACGCGCATTACGTGCCGTTCGAACCCAACGCGACGCGCCGCGCAGCTTCGACGCTGACGCGCAGTTTCGCAAATCTTGCGGATGCCGTCATCGTGCCGACGCCGGCGATGCGCGAGCGGTTGCTCGAGCTCGAGGTCACGGCACCGATAGAAATAATACCGAGCGGAATCGATCTGCAGCTTTTCGGTGCAGGCACGCGCAGCGCCGAAATTCGCGCTTCGGCAGGCGTGCGCGAGGGCGAGCGCATGTTGCTCTTCGTTTCGCGGCTGGCGCGCGAAAAAAATGTCGAACTGTTGATCGAAGCTCTCGCGCTGTGCTCGCAACCGCTGCGGCTGGTCATTGCGGGTGACGGTCCGGAACGTCAAGCGCTCGAGCAACTCGCCGCGAGGCTGGGCGTTGCCGACCGCGTGAATTTTTTAGGGGCGGTGGAACGCGATCGCTTGCCGGACTTGTACGCGAGCGCGGACGCGTTCGTGTTTGCGAGCGTTACCGAAACGCAAGGTTTGGTGCTGGCGGAAGCCCTTGCCGCCGGTGTTTTGGTGCTCGCCGCGGAGGCGCCGCAAAACCGCGAAGTGCTCGGCGGGGCCGGCTGGATCGTAGCGCCGGACGCGCAGGAATTTGCGGCCGCCTTCAAAGCCGTTCCCGCCCAGCCGGACCCCAGTGAAAGGGCGAAGGCGTACGCCGTTGCGGCTCGCTTCGGCATCGCCGAGCAGGCGCGTAAGGTCCTGGCCGTCTACGAGCGCCTTCAGTCGAGCGCTCTCGGTGCAGTACCGGGTTGACTCGAACATATGTTCGATATATCATGGAGCTATGAACGGTTTGGTCAAAGCGGCGGTTGGCTTCGCTGCAGACCCGCAGGGCAACGGGGTCGCCTACGTGCGCGTGGGTAACGGCAATGGCTCGCGGGTGATGCGCGTACCGTTTACGGTGAAACGATATCCCGCACTCCTCGGCCGCGAGGTCGGCTATGGAGCGCTCACCGCAGTGAGCGCCGCGATGCTGCACCGCGGGTTAGAACGCGTACACTTGAGCGTTGACGACTCGCGCTTGGCGAGCGACCTGCAAGAGCATCGCGACGTCCCTGCTGCGTTGACGCTTTCGTACGTACGCCTTCGCTGCGCGCTCAACCAGTTTCGCGAGTACGAGATCGCCTGTTCACCGCAGGGCGAAAGCGACCTGACCGCACGCGCTCGATCGGAAGTGGCGATGCACGTCGCCGCATAGTGCCGCGGTATCGCCGCCTAAGCGCCGCCGAGTTGCCGGCGGAAACGGTGGATCTTGCTCAAGCTTTGATTGGATGCGTGCTCGTCCGTGACTGCCCGGACGGCCGTACCGCGGGGCGGATCGTTGAAACGGAAGCTTACGTTCTCGACGATCCTGCCTCGCATGCATATTCCGGTCCCAGCAAACGCAACGCCTCGATGTTTCTTCCACCTTTTCACGCCTACGTTTATAAAATCTACGGAACGTCGTTCTGCGTAAACGTCACGAGTGAAACCGAAGGGCAAGGAGCTGCGGTTTTAATCCGTGCACTGGAACCGCTCGAGGGCCTCGGCTTTATGGAAGAGCGGCGCGCGACCACGCGTATGCGGGATCTCTGTCGCGGACCGGGCCGTCTTTGCCAAGCCTTATCAATCGATGCAGATCTCGACGGCACCGATCTGCTCGCCGCGTCAGGGCTTTGGTTGGCGGCAAGTCCCGCCACTTCAAAACGCGTCGGCAAAAGCCGGCGGATCGGCATCACGAAGGCAGCAGAACGATTATTGCGCTTTTACGAACGCGATAACCCGTTCGTGTCCGGCCCGAAGGCCTTGTCCCCCTAGCGAACCCTGTGCTATAGTTTCCTCGTCGCGAAGTTGTCTCTTCCGCGACGCAGTACTTCCCCAACGCTCACGTCACTACGAAATCTCGCGG
>CAZRQS010000028.1:0-9742 GCA_964602255.1 uncultured bacterium
ATGATTGTTGTTGTCTCAGTACTAAACGTCGTAGCAACGCTCGCGCGCGGTGGAGCCTGGAGCGAACCGTTCCGATGGAACACCCCATGATCTCCGCGATCTCCTGATAACTGTACTCCTCAATGTCGGCTAGGACGATCACTTGCCGTTGTTCCGGCGAGAGTTGCTCCAACGATCGCGCGAGCGGTTCGCTGAGCTGTGCCTCGACATAATCCTCTATCGGCGAGGTCGCCAGCGGTCTTTCGCTTCCGCCGGCCACGGGGGCGTTGTCCTCAGGGATCTCCTCTTGATAACGTCCCTTTTTACGCCGAAGTTCATCCCGGTACAGATTTGTCACTATCCGGTAGACCCACGAGAGGAAGGAAGTCCCTGGTTGGAAGCTCTTCCAGGCGCGGTATACGCGGATGAACGCTTCTTGGGTGAGGTCGCGGGCGTCCGCCTCGTTATGAGTGAGGCGAAAGGCGAAGTTGTAGGTTGCCCGCCCGTACTGCTCGATCGCCTGCTCCAGGAAGGCGGCCTGCTCCGGTGTGGGCGGCTCAATTGGCTTCCGCGGCACTCCCATTAAGGTTCATGCTTTTTCCCGTCGGGATATTAAACGCCTTGGCTGGTACCCGAACGGCCCCGCTGAACGTTCCCCGACCGGCCCGTTGCGAGGACTGGTATGCCGTCGCGCGCGTAGTGGCCCGCTCGCTACCATAAATGGTACACATCGGCGGGAGGAACGTATGCGCTTGCGAGGGGCACAACGGGGATGGCGGCAGTAGTCGCCGTGCCGCGTTCCTTGGAGCGCGAGACGTATTGTCTTGCGGGACGCACGTTGGCTATCGAAGTCGACGACGAGTCGGTCGCGCAGATTCTGCGGACCACGTACGTCGACGCGCGCATTCCAAACATGCGAACGTGGGATCACACCGCATCGCTGCGGCGTTTGAGTGATGGAAGACTGCACGTTCGTTTCGATCGGCGCACGCTTGCGATAGGCGAACCGGCGCCTGTGCCGCTGCTCTCCGCATACTATGCGACGAAGGAAGTGTTTGCGCGCTTCGCGGCCGCGCACCCCGGGTCGATTGCCTTCTACGGCGCGCTCGTCGCGGTGCGTAACGGCGCCGTACTCATTCTGGGACCGACGACGATCGGTAAAACGCTTTTCGCGTTGCATTTGACCGCTCATGGCGCGGCGTTTCTCGGTGATGAAACCGCACTGCTCGACCTTCGCACCGCTCGTGTGTGCGCGCTCGCGCGTAAGCCGGCGCTTCGCGATTCAGCCCTCGCGTATTTGCCGTCCCCCGAGATGCGTTCGAGCGTGTCTAGCGCCGACACCATGGTCGATACGGAACGTGGGCGCTTCTGGTACGCGCTCGCAGCGGAGCACCTCGGTGGTATCGCTCCCAGCGACCGTTCGCACCGGCTTGCCGCCGTATGCGTTATTCGCGAACGGGCGCCGATGCACGCCGTCGAGCGCGTCGACATGTCGCGTGCACTTCCGGCCATCATGCAGCGCGCATATACTCGGCCCTCGCAGCTAGCGCAGCTCTCCAGCCTTCGGCGCGCGATGCGAAGCGTTGCGTTTTATGAAGTAACTCTTGCGGATCCACGTGACACTGCAGCGGCATTTTTGAGCGAGGTGTCGCAATGCGCGTAATTCGTGCCGAGCAGCTCACCCGTTCATCCGATGCGAACGCCGCGCTCGAGCGGCACTGCATTCATGCGGCTAGATGCGAGATCGCCGGCGTGGTGATGGAACTGTGCACCGATATCGAAGATGTGGCGCGCCTGTTCGCCATGCGCTACGCCGATCATCGTGCGACGCGCGCCGCGGACTTTCGCTATTACGTCGCGACGGTGCGAGGAGGCTACGCGTTTTGGTGCGGTCATGCGCCGTCATGGCGCTGGTCCCAAGGGGCGCTGCCGGCGGACGCAATCGCGTTTTTGGCCGATGCAGTCGCGCTTGCTGCGCTGGTACGGTTCGATTCGCGCATGGCGTCGATGCATGCTGCAGCCGTCGAATACAGCGGCGTCGCCGCCGCGATTGCCGGCAATTCTACTACCGGCAGGGCGACGACACTGCTGGCCTGCGCACGCCGCGGCATGCGCGTGTACTCCGACGAGCGCACCTTCCTGAGCGAGAACGTCGTGCATCCGTTCCTGCGGCGCTGCTCGGTACGAGCAGCCGGAGCGCGCCTGCTGCTTGCGGATAATGACACCGATCGATTGGCGGACACAATTCGGATTGCGCCCGAGCTTTCGCTCAAAACCTGTTTTGGACCATCGGCTATCGCCGCGCCGCGGGAACTGCGCGCGCTGTTCGTCTTGAACGGGAACGGGCATTGTGCGGCGTTGGAAGCAATTGATACCGCCGCGGCACTGCCGGCGATCACGCGCTGGTTCGATACGCGCGGCGACATGGTCGACCGCGTCGCACGCGCCATCAGCACGTTGCGCCGCGTGAAGAGTTACCGGCTTACGCTTGGAAGTCCGGACGAGAGCGCTGCTGCCATCGCTTACGCGCTTTCCCGGATTGCGGCGACGTCATGATGTACGTGCGCTCGCGATATCTGTGCGCCGCAATAGCGGTCAGCGACGTCGTGCTGCTGGCTGCCGGGGTGCCGCTACAACGCTACAGCTGGAGTGTCGCGTCGCAGCGGGCTGTGGATCCGCAGACGATTCTCGTGTTGCTGCTTGCAAATGTTGCGCTTTTGGCGCTTCTACTATGCGGAATGCTTTCAGCGATTGTACTAACGCGGCGCGGCGTGCAGTTGACGCTTAGGCACGTTTCCAGATTTTTCGCGCGACCCAGCCGAGCGTAATGAAGCTGATCGTGGCGATAATCAAAAACAGCACCGTTTCGAGCAGTACCACACCCGCAAACTGACTGCCGCCGCAGAGCGCAACCGCGCTTGCGACGATCGCGAGCTTCATGCGGCCGATCGGATCTGAAGCCATCCCGGCGAGATGCTGCGCCTGTGCAGCGAGTGCATCGGTGGAGAAAGCAACGGTTTGCACGATGTCGGAGATCTTGCCGTCCGGCGTCGTCAGAAAGACCTTGTCGTTATGGATGAGCTTGTCTTCGTTGCCGCGCAGCGATGAAATGCCGAATCGGTCGAGCAGGTGCTGCACGTCATGCGGTTGTCCGGTAAGAATGGACCAGGACGCGTCGTTCGCTTCGAATTGACGCGCGTACGCTTTTGTTACCCAAGGCGAGTCATACACCGGGTCGAGCGTTATCTCCACCAAGTGAAAATGCCGCGGATCTAATTTCCGTTGCAGCGCCGTAAATTTTGCACTAAGCGCAGGGCATTCGTCTTTATCGGGGCAGCGCGTGAAGATGAAGCTGAGCAGCACGACTTTGCCGCGGAAGTCGGAAGTCAGATCGACAAGGCGTCCGTTCTGATCGACCAGTTGCGTATGCGGAAGCTGCGAACCAAAATCGATGGGCTCGACTTTTCCGGTTTCGGGTAAGCCCGGCACGAATTTCGCCGCCACTGATGCGTCGTACAAGCGCCACGGCATACTGGAGCGATCCAAGAACGCGTCAATTCCGGTGCCCGGCGGAACGCGAAGTGAGGGCGCGATGCGAAACGCGCGCGTCTGCGCGCGGACGATTCCCGTGACCGGGTCGGTGCGAACGATAACCGTGCCGTTCGGGCCTGCACCCAAGGCAACGCCGTGAACCGGAATCACCGGTGCGACCGCAAGCGCGAGTGCGAACAACAGAGCCAACATAGATCTCTTCCTACTCTACGGTCGCGCGCATGTCATCCGCAATATCTTGAATCGACATTTGGGGAGAGATGAGCTCGGCAAGGCGCCCTTCCCGGTCAAGCAAGTAGACATAATCGGTGTGTCCGATGTCGTCTTTTTCCGGTTTTATCGCAACGCCGTACGCTTGGTAGACCGGAGCAAGCTGCGCTCGCGATCCCATCAATCCGATTCCTTGTACGCCGGTTTTCGCGAAAAACGTCTTCATCGCGGCGCGCGTATCGCGGGCCGGATCTATCGTTACCATGACGATCGGAAATTGCTGCGGGCTTAGACCGGCACGCGTGCGCGCTTTACCGAGCTTGGCAAGTGTCTGCGGGCAGATATCTTTGCAGTGCGTGAAACCGAAGTAGAGCGCCGCCGGTTGATGTCCGCTTTCAGCGAGGACGTAGGGCGAGCCATCCTGCGCTTCGAGCGTGAAGCGGTGCGCCGGTTGCGGTGGAGAAAACGCCGTTCCATGCAGCGCCTTCGGGGACGCGCATGCTGCGAGTGCCGCACAGGCCAGCAGCGGGAAAATCCTAGGCATTGGCATTACCATATGCGTATGCGGGTCGATGATGCGGTGACTTTTGGCGTTCGAGTTCTCGTCGGTGCGTTGTTCGTCTTTGCCGGGGCGACAAAAGTCGGTCATTTCAATGATTTAGCTGCGGCAATCGCCGGTTTTCGAATACTGCCCGGGGCGGTCATTGCACCGCTCGCCGTGCTCTTGCCGTTCTTCGAGATTGGCTTGGGTCTGTATCTGTGCGCCGGATTTTTTACGCGGACTGCGGCAGTCGTCGCGGCGGCGCAGCTCATCATCTACGCCGCTGCGATTGCTTCGGCCGTCATTCGCCATATTCCGGCGAACTGCGGTTGTTTCGGTCCGCAAGATCAGGCGCCCGCAGATTGGCCGCATGTCTTCATCGACTTGGCCTTGGCGGTAATCTGCCTCATTATAGCCTGGCGCGCGCCAGGAGCTTTCGCGATCGATCGTCGCATGGGGAAAGCATGAACAATCGCCGTATTTGGATTGGCATTACCGTCGCAATTGTTATTGTCGGTGTCTTGGTCGCTATTCGCTACGCGAATACTAGCGTGCAACGCAGTTCTACGGAAGCACCTGTCATTGGAACTGCACATCTGGGACAAAAAGCGCCCGAGTTTACGGCGGCGACCGATCGAGGATATTTCGATCTGGCCAAAACGCAAAAGCCGGTATTTTTGGAAATTTTCGCGACATGGTGTCCGCATTGCCAGCGGGAAACCGCGGTTATCGATCGCCTGTATCAGAAGTATAAGAATCGTGCCTACTTCGTCGGCGTTTCGGGAAGCACAACGGGCATGGACGGGCGCTCACCGTCGAGCGAGCAAGACGTTCTGAATTTCGCAACCATGTTTCACGCGCAATATCCGCTCGCGTACGACGGGTCGTTAATGGTGGCGCATGAGTACCTGCAAGGCGGTTTTCCGACACTGGTCGTGATCGACCGTAATAAGAAGATTACGTATCTGTCGAGCGGCGAGACGTCGTATGCCGAACTGAACTCGGCAATTCAACACGCGCTGTAGCGCGAACGCTAGGTCTCGGTAGCAACCATTTCGCCATGGTCGTGATCGTGGCCATGCATCGCGTGACATCCGTGATCCATCGGATGCTTGCGATTAAGGGTCCACAGGTACATGGCAAGGGCGCCGAAGATGATATTCAGGTAAAACGTGTAGTTGAAACTGAACGAGATCAAATCCATCCGCAAGTGAGGATTGGGCACCGGGACAAGGTGCAGCGCGTTGAAGATGAGATCGATGACGAGCGCCGCCGCAACCATCGTTGCATAGAAGACAACGCCGATGTACGCGGCCATCCGCCAACCGTAGTAACGGCGATAGACGTCAAGCAGCGGTAGCACGATAAGATCGCCGTAGAGAAAAGCCAGCACGCCGCCGAAGCTGATTCCGCCCGCCCATAATATCGCCGCCATCGGAACGTTGCCGATGGAGCAGACGAACGTGAATATGGCAATCAGCGGGCCGATGAGTGCATTTCCGACGGTTTGGAACCAACCCGGCGAATGAGTCAGAAATACGGTATTCCAGACGCCGTTTGGTACGAGAGCGCCTAACGCTCCCGCGATGAGGAAGCCGGCGAGCAAATCTTTCCAGAGCATTGACCAATCCATCGCTACGTTCTGCGCGACGACGATTAGCGTTTGCGGATTGCGCAGCTTCTCCCAAAGCGTCGCGCCTTCCACGACGTTGTCGCCGTGCTCGTGTCCGGTCGCCTCATCCAGATGGCGCCGGGCTTCCTCAACGAGTTTCTTCGGATACGTCGCTTTGACCAACAATGACAAGATGAGCACGAGAAGAATGCCGCCTAGCCACTCGCCTGCAGTGAACTGCCAGCCCATCAACAGATAGAGAATCACGCCCAGTTCGACGACCAAGTTCGTCGAGGAAAACAAGAACGCAAGCGACGGAATGAGATCCGCGCCCTTTTTGAAGAGCGTCTTACTCAGGGCTGCCGCCGCGTACGAGCAGCTCGAACTTGCAGCGCCGTATGCCGTTGCGAGCGCTATTTCGCGAGGTCCGCTTCGTCCAAGGGCCTGCTGCATTCGCTCCTTGGAAACCACGGCTTGGATGATGCCTGAGAGCGTAAAGCCTAAAATCAGGCTCCAACCGACTTGCCAAAACATCCCGCCGGCCAATATCAGCGCCTGTGAGATTGCGTGAAGCACAGTCATTTAACCGGCACTCCTTGCGTCCGTCAACACCGGCTGGTGGCTGCGGCGATAGTAATTTGCGACTTTCTGGCGATTACCGCAGCGTTGCATGCTGCACCACGTGCGGGTACGATTCTTGCTCGTATCGATGAAGTAGCACGTGCATCGGGGCTCGCGGCACTGCTTGATACGCGTGGGATCCGCGGATGTAAGGATCCCGGCAATGCTGTGCGCCAACGGCATCAAAACGTCAGCGGGTTCACAAATATCGAACACCGGCAGCACACGATAACCGTGCGCATCTGCGACGAGTTCACGCGAACATCCGCATGCGCAGAGTGCATCGTTGATTTGCTGGAGCGTGCGCGCAGGTACCGGAATGCCTCGCATGCGGGCTTCCAGTGCACGCGCAATGACGTCGCGAAACGCCAGTGCGGCCGCCGCCGCGTCTTGCGCCTGGGGCGAGTTCCCATGCTGCTTGAGAAGCCGCCGCGCAGTGGCGTTATCGACCGCACCGGTTGTCGTGAGAATATCCAACACGTCCGAAAAGCCCGAGGCCTCGGCCTTACACGCCGAATCCGAGCACGCGGAATTCGCGAAGGCCACCGCAACGTCCGGGGGAGGGGTCACACCAGTAAAAGGCATGTTGACAGGTTAGCACGGTGGGATTTCCCCCGTCAATACACGTTTTAGCGTTGCATTGACGACACTGGACGCCGACACAAGGAGGCCGCCGATAAAATGAGAATCGTTCTCAAATCGTGTATTTCGTCTGCGCGCATACCGTTTGCACCAGTTCGGCTCTCGCCGGGCGTCATTGCCTTTTGGGTGCACCTATCGTTGCGCGGCGCCGGGACAATGCGATCTCCACCGCCAGGCCGTTCAAATTGTGGCCTGTGCGCATGCCGAAGCGTCCGCCCCCGGGTCTATCCCTATTCAAACATTTGTAACACACGTTTTCTTTAGGGATGGACCATGTTTTCTCAGAGTTTCAGGGCGGCGCGCTACGCGATCGTAGTCGCAGCCACGTTTTTCATCTTCACAGCGCTTCCAAGTCGCGCGCTCGCTCAAAACGCTTCGTTTTTGGATGGCACGGTTACGATCGGCGCACGGCACATTGCGGGAGCGCTCGTTACGGTCTCCGGCAATAACGCAACGCTGCTCACGCGCACCGACGGAAGTGGACACTTCCAATTCACGACGTTACAACCGGGCAGCTATACTTTAACGGCAAGCGCGCCGCAAGGCCGCGGTACAATGCGCGTCGACTTGACGCGATCGGGCGCAACCGTGGTGTTGGACATCGGCCTCAAAACAATCAGCAGCCTCACGGCTACGGCCGTTTCGGCGCCGCCCGTTCATGGATCGGGCACGGATCTTACGTTGACCGGATCGCTTCTCGCGCGCTCACCTGCATCGACGAGTTTTCCGTCGCTGCTGCTGCAGTTGCCCGGAGCGGCTCGCGGTGCAAACGGCGTCGTTCATATCAACGGCGATCACGGCGATATCAATTACATCGTCGACGGCGTTCCGATTCCGCAAGAACTCAATCGCACCGTGGGCAGTGAATTCGACGTGTCCGACGCAGCCTTCGTGGACGTCATGGAAGGTGCGTATCCGGCGCAATTCGGCGGCCGTTTTGCTTCGGTCGTCGATATCTCGACGCGCGCCGGGAACGGGCCGGCGGGATACGCCGCGTCGATTGGCGCCGGCACGTTCGGACGTTCGGAATCGTCGTTCACCTATCACCGGCCGGTGGGAACGGGAAACATCGTGCTCGCGCTCAGCGGAGCACACGACGCTCGCGCACTCGACCCCGCGAATTTCGGACCGGCGGTTCACGACAACGGCAGCAACGTCAACAGTTTTCTACGTTTGACGCTGCCGACGAGCGCTTCCGACTATATCAATCTTACGGTAAGCAACTCGTACCAGACTTTCCAAATTCCGGTTGACATTGCCGGAGGCCAGCCGGCCTCAACCGATGACGTCCAAACGCAACAGGACACATTCGCAGCGCTGCAATTCCGTCACGCGATTGGCGCGAGGGGCCTGCTCTCGTTCGGTCCGTCGTTCAAGCGTTCGCGTATACGGGATTTTGGGGATCCGCAGAACGACTTCACGTACGGTCAGGCGCTCTATCTTGCCTCAGGCGGATCGCCCACCGATTGCGCAAATGCAGTAACCACCGGAACATTTAGTCCAACCACCTGCGCGTACTCACTCAACGGGGATCGGACAGCATACGACACCGGTTGGGTTACGGACTATGCACTGCAGAGCAATCGACATGCCGTGCGCGCGGGCCTGTCATACGATGCCACCAGCGTCAAGAAGCTCTACGCGGTAACGCTGCAACCGGGGAATTTCTTCTCCAATGCGCCGTATACCGTGACCGACAGCGCGCCGAATGTGGGTCACACCGAGTCGATCTACGTTCAGGATTCGTGGAAGCTCGGCGATCGCTATCAACTCGACTATGGTTTGCGAGCGGACGCGTTCCAGCTGAGGTCGACCGAGTTCCGGGATGGCGCCTCGCAAGTGAGTCCGCGCATCAAACTGACGCGCATGTTCGGAGCACGAGCCAGCGTATATGTGTATTACGGACGGTTCTTTACGCCGTTCTCTTTCGAAAACGTTTCGCCGACGGCGGCACAGCAACTCAACTTGCCGTTACAGCAAACCGTAGCTGCATTTGATCTCAAACCTCAGCGCGATTCCGACTACGAAATCGGGGGGCATTTGCCCGTGGGCGCAGGAGACTTGGGGGTGCGGGTGATGCAGAAGAACGCGACGGATCTCATCGACGATACGCAAGTCGGCGTAACGCAGCTGCACCAGGATATCAATTATCAACTGGGGCGCATCGCGACGCAGTCGCTCTATTATCAGCGTCCGCTTGCGCGCGGTGGCCGCGTGTATGCGTCCGTCAACCACACCTATTCGGTCAACAAGGGTTGCGAGACACAGCTGTTGGCGCCGTGTTTCGGATCGCCGACCGATTGGACCCCGGCCGATCACGAGCAGCGCTGGGGCGCAAACGCCGGCGTAGTCTGGAATACGTCGCATGGGTGGTTTTCCGCCGATGGTGAGTATGGAAGCGGACTTTCGTCAGCGGCATGCGCGCCGACGGTTACCTTCTGCAAATATACGCCTCACACGACCTTCGATTTTGAGCGCGGGCAAGAGCTTGGTTCGAATGTGACGGCGGTTTTACGTATCGGGAATGTCTTGAACGACCGGTACCGCATCACGTACTTCAACGCACAGGGCAACCACGTGGCCGC
>CAZRQS010000028.1:9842-11657 GCA_964602255.1 uncultured bacterium
TGAACGACCGGTACCGCATCACGTACTTCAACGCACAGGGCAACCACGTGGCCGCGGGCCGTTCGGTAGACGTAACGCTGCACTTCAGCCACTAACCTAAAGGGGAAGCGCACTTGCGCTTCCCCTTTTCATTTCTAAACGCCCTAGCGAGGAACGCCTGGACCTGTACACCACATGGAACCGCCCGCGCCGTTGACGCGCGGGCATTGGTTCTCAATGAGCTGCGCAACCGGAATAATAGGCGTTACGACTACAAGCGCACGGACCGATAGAACGCCGGCCATAAAGCCAATCACAAAATACATGATGCGGACGAGGTTCTGCTCGCTGTTCACCCGGCCATACTCCAAGAGCAGCCTAGCATTCATCATTGCTTTAAGGTAGGGTCATTACTACTAGGTTTGGTGTGGCGGTTCGTGGGTTAAACGGATTGACGAAACGAATGGCGCGCAATGCACTTATTTGACCAATTCCGGCTTCGAAGCGTCGTGTTGCGAAACCGGATTGCGGTTTCGCCAATGTGCGAATACTCGAGCACCGATGGTTTTGCGAACCAATGGCATCTCGTCCATCTCGGCAGTCGAGCGGTGGGCGGTGCGGGATTAGTGCTAACGGAAGCAACCGCGGTCTCTCCGGAAGGCAGAATCACGCCGGCCGATTTAGGCATTTATCGCGACGAACACATTCCTAAGCTTCGTGAAATCGTCGATTTCATTCACGAACACGGTGCAGTCGCCGGAGTGCAATTGGCGCACGCGGGATTCAAGGCAAGCACTGCGAGGCCGTGGGACGGCGGCGGGCCGGTGGCACCCGCTCAGGGCGGATGGGAGCCGGTATACGCGCCCAGCCCAATCCCATTCCAAGACGGTTGGATTGTCCCGCACGCGCTGACGATTGACGAAATCGGGCGCGTCACCGAGCAGTTCGTGCAGGCTGCACGCCGGGCGCTCAGCGCGGGTTTCCGCATCCTTGAAGTGCATGCCGCGCACGGCTATCTGTTGCACGAGTTTCTTTCGCCGATTACCAATCAGCGAACCGACCAATACGGTGGCTCGTTCGAGAATCGTATTCGCTTCGTGTGCGAAGTCGTGGAAGCTTTGCGCGTAATGATGCCGTGTGAAATGCCGCTGTTCGTTCGGATCTCCGCAACGGACTGGATTGAGGGCGGCTGGACGATCGACGATTCGGTGAAGTTGGCTCAGCATTTGAAAGTGCTTGGCGTCGATCTCATCGATACATCATCGGGCGGGATTTCGCCTCACGCCAAGATTGAGTCGCGGCCGGGATATCAGGTTGAATTCGCGCGGCGGATTCGTGAAGAAGCGCGCATCGCTACGGGCGCAGTCGGCATGATTACCGACGCGCAGCACGCCGACGAAATCATTACTCAGGGCGACGCGGACATCGTTCTGCTGGCGCGGGAACTGCTGCGTCAACCGTATTGGCCGCTGCACGCCGCGCGCGCCCTACGGCAGCGCGACGTACCGTGGCCAAAGCAATATGAGCGAGCCCGGGTATACGACTAGTTCTCCGCGGAAAATTGCCACGAAAGCATCACCGGTGTCGATTCGGCTCAAACGCATTATCAAAGCAAGGTACTACAGCTTCCAGAGTCGTTCCATCACCGCGAGCCAGTCGTCGAATTTCCATCCAAACCCGTTCTTTTATGAGCTATCCTTGGACGTTTCGTAGACGTTTCCCCGATAGGATCTGGCCGGAGTGATGCCATTGTCACATCAGCTGAAGCAAAGGGAACTTCTTTGAACGCCTTTTTTCGTGCAGTTGCGCTCGTGTTATTGGTGGGCACGCTCGCGC
>CAZRQS010000028.1:11757-20429 GCA_964602255.1 uncultured bacterium
TTGAACGCCTTTTTTCGTGCAGTTGCGCTCGTGTTATTGGTGGGCACGCTCGCGCAGCATGCTGCTTACGCGGCAGACAGCGATCCTGATAAATTAGTGCCGTCGCCGCCCAAGACGAGGTTCCATCCGAACAAGGGACCTAAAAACATGACGGGTGGACATGCCTATATTACCGTCGGCAACGAAAGCGCCGAGCTTCCGCGTGAAGTGCAGATCGTTGCGGATAATGATGTGCAGAACAATGGCGGCTCGTTTGAGGCCTACTACACGCACCAGAATGTCTCACACCGGATCACGTGGGGTCTGGTTGGCTTGCATGCTTCCGTTACGATTCATGCGGCAAAGCCTGAGCTCGCAGTTGCCTTTCATAGTATGCCGGGCGTGGATGCTGACGCGTATATTCCCGTCCTCGTAAGCCTGTCTCCGTACAAAACGCTGGGCCGAATCGTCTCGAAAACCGACTGGCATGTCGTGGGAACGCAAACCTTTGTCGGAGGCAGCGCTCCCAAAACGACATTTTCTTTCGCCGATCGCGTCGTTCCGACCACCACGTACCTGCGCGTGCAGGGCGAAGCAGAAATGAGCCTCGATGGGCCGCTGCCTCCGGGAGATTACGCCATCGTCCTTCGCCCCAAAGACCAGAATAGTTTAGTATCCGACTCGAACAAGGACTATCAGACGATGATCGCCGGAGGGGCGAGTTCGTCCACCCAACCATGGCAATACGCGTGGGCGTTTACGGTTCGGTACTAGTTCTATTTCACGGCGAATTGCCACGCAATCTGACATGACGTTCCTTTCCAAACCGTAAGGCTGCGCGAGAGTGCGCATAACGTATTGTCCTGAACGACCGTCTGGAGATCGTCCAGAACGGAGCGCTACTCGTACCCGCGCCAGGCCGGACGAACACTAGACGACGTGCGAGTATCATGCAAGGCAATGAGTCAATCCGAAGCCGGCCTATCGATCGCGTTGCTTGGCGTGCCGAGTCTCGCCTACAGAGGGGAACCTTATGTTTTCGCGGCACCGCCGAGGGCGCTGCCGCTGCTGATCTATATGCTTTTGCACAAGGACCAAGTCATATCGCGCAAGCGCGCCGCGGAAGCGCTGTGGCCTGGAGTCGACGTCCGCATCGCTCGTACAAACCTGCGCCGTCACGTGCGCTATGTTAAAATGGCTCTTCCCGAGAGCGACAAGGTTGAGTGGTTTCACCAGACTTTACACACGCTCACATGGAAAGGCCACGCACGCATCACCCTTGATATAGCGCATTTCGAGCGGCTCAGTTCAAATAACTCAACCCGAATCAAGGCCATAAGCCTTTATCGGGGCGATTTGTGTGAGGGTTTAACGCATAGTTGGCTGGTCTCCGAACGGGAACGGTTACACCTCATGCAGACCGCGAACATACGATACTGCATCGAAGCGGCGGAAGCGCGCAACGACTGGGACGCGGTCGTCCAATATGCGCGCCGGTGGCTGGCGATCGCGCCATGGCGCGAAGAAGCGCTGCAGAACCTGATGCGCGCAAAAGATCGCGCCGGTGACCGGGCCGGCGCACTTGGTGAATTCGAGCTGTACGCGCAGCAACTGTTTGAAGCGCGTCAGCTGCAGCCGCTGCCGGAAACGCTAGGGCTCTATCGTCAGATCGCCGGGCGATAGAAGCGGTAGAGCGGCCTCGTCCCGGCTGAGGTTAGACGTAGCCTGGACGATTCTGTGCGACGCTACTGTCAAATGACGAATGATACGCTGACACTCGATACTTTGCAGGCGGAATACGACCGCTTCGTACGCGCCTTTGGCGATGGAGACGCAAAAGCCGTCGCAGCGTTTTACGATTTGGACGCGGTACTTATGCCTCCCTCGGAGGATCTCGTCGCAGGGCGCGACGCGATAGACGCGTACTACGAGCGTCTTTTTTCGCTAGGATACCGGTTCCGGCTGAGTGCATTTACCTTCGACTATCCGCTCGCGAGCGGCAGCTACGTCACCGTCGTTTCGCGTTTTAC
Organism: uncultured bacterium; assembly: GCA_964602255.1. Taxonomy (GTDB): domain Bacteria; phylum Vulcanimicrobiota; class Vulcanimicrobiia; order Vulcanimicrobiales; family Vulcanimicrobiaceae; genus CAZRQS01. Next base: position 13,767 of record CAZRQS010000028.1, read on the forward strand.
GACTGCAGCGTTTGATAGTGAGGGCAGGCAGATGGCGGAGCCGGCGGACGTCAAAACCCTGGTCGTCTGGCGTTTGAAGGATGGACGCTGGCGCATCGTCCGCGATATCTATAACCTGACAAAACAGTAGAGGCATCACCGATGAAGCAGTTATCCAATGCTCTAACCGTTGCGGCGCTTATCCTTTTGTGCGCCGATCGCGCATATCCACTCCAGAGCGTGTCGTCGGCCAAAATACAGAGTGTGTATTCGGCACTGTCCGACATGTACTACGAGCCAATTTCGCCTTCTGCGATCGCTGACGGCGCACGTACCGCATTGCTTACAAAGCTTCACGAGCGCGGAGCGGAGCTGCCATCGCCTCGGGCGGGGTTAGACGCGACCGCGGCCCTCTCGTATATAAGACGGTTGGTTGACGCCGCGTCTCACAACGGAAAGCTGAAAGAGTCTGCTGCTCTTGACGTTGCGTTGCATGGCATGGCAGGCGCGACGCGCGATCCGTACACGCAGTTCCTCAGTGGAACCGAATACAAGAGCTTTATGGCGCCCCTGGATCCCCAACATCTCTCGGGTGTCGGCGTGGTGCTTGACCCAACCGCATCCCCGGCGGATTCGGCACGCACGTATTTCGTCGAGCCGAACACGCCTGCGGATAAGGCAGGAATCAGCGCCGGCGACTCCATCGTCTCGGTTGACGGAACGTCCACGAAGGGCCTACAAATCGAGCAAATTACAAAGCTCTTGCGTGGCCCGGCCGGGACGCAAGTACGCGCAATAGTGGCTTCAGGGTCTGAGCCGTCTCGTCAAGTGACGATGACGCGCAGCGATTTGCGGGCGCCTACCGTGTACTTTAGCGAGAAGGATGGAATAGGCTACATCTATGTAGCAGCTTTTTCCAACACGTCGGCGCGTGAGGCTGCCGACGCGATCGATCGCCTCGAGCAGCAGCACGTGCGCGCATACGTCCTTGATTTGCGCTTCAACGGCGGTGGCTACGTTCAAGCGGCTCTGGACTTGGCGAACGACTTTGTCATGGAAGGTCCACTTGTAACGATCAAGGGCCGTACGGGTCCAGTTCAGACGGTGGAAGCGAATGGCCGTCCACTGACGACCAAACCCGTGGCAGTCTTAGTCAATCATTGGAGTGCGTCGGCCTCAGAGATTGCAGCCGCCGCCCTGCAAGAAAATCGCGTCGCCGTGCTGGTCGGTACGCGAACGTATGGCAAGGGCGTGATGCAAACGATGCGATTCATCGGAAACGATGCAATGTTGAAGGTAACGGCGGCGCGCTATCTCACGCCGGAGAATCACGATATCAACAAACGCGGAATCGTTCCCGATATCACGGTTGAAAGCACGAAAGCCGATAGGTTTGGCGACGCGCAACACGATACGCAGCTTGCAGCGGCCTTGAAGTATCTAGGAGAGGCCCCGGAGTAATGCCGGAGCCTCTCCTCGTCTACGGTTGCGCGCCGACCGTAACTACGACGCCCGCTTGAGGTGTGTAGGTAGCGGTATTCGTGTACGTTACACTTCCGCTTCCGGCGTACGCTTGCGCCGTAACCATCCACGGCGGTGACGTGGTGAACTGTACAACGCCGGTTCCGTCGCCAAACGCCGTATTGGCCGTTCCGTCGAGAACCTGAATTTGTTGCGACGCACCGTGCTGCATGTCAACGACAATGGGATTCGTACGCATCATCGGTGATGAAGGCAGCTGCGTGAGTTGGACCTTGAAATCATATCCGGCGCCGGTGCCATCGGTAAGAATGACGTTCACGGTCTGCTGGGAGGGAACAGTCTGTGCAGCCACCAGATGGAGTGTCGGACCGCTGCTCTGCCACGTTGCGGTCAGATACTGCGGAGCATCGACCCAGACCGAAATGTTGCCGGTCACGCCGGCTTCATTCATGTCGAGCGTCGAACCGTCGAACATCTGCACACCCCATACCGGTAGATTGAGCTTAGATGTGTACGGCGGCGGTGACGAAGTGGCCGACGTTGTCGGAGACGCGGTCGGCGATGCCGTTGGCGACGCCGTTGCCGATGGAGAGATCGTCGGCGATGCCGTTGCGCCCGGAGACGCCGTCGGAGACGCCGTTGCTGTTGGAGATGTCGTTGGCGACGGCGAGATGCTCGGACCCGGCGGCTTTACCAAAGTGCTTATGCCGCCGCCACACGCCGAAGTGAGTAATGCGATTCCCGCAAGAGATACCATGCACGCTTTCTTCATGTAGCCGATGCTAACCGCAACGCGTCCGCATCTCGTCTAATCGCACCGAAAAAACGCGTTGCTAATCGTTAGACGATTCACGGACGAAGACGCGCTATGATGCATGCTGCGAAGCTCTATTCGCAACATTCATTACAGGAGAATCGTATGTCACAACGACTGCGGCATGCGGGAATTGCCGTTTTGTTGCTTGTCGCATTGCTCGGCCAGGGAACATGGGTTCTGGCCGGCACGACGGGCACGTTGAGCGGCACGGTACGCGATCTCGACGGCAACTCGACCGTCGCGAATGCGCGAGTCACCGTGCTTAGCCCATCGCAAACGACGTCCACGCTGACCGACGCGACGGGACATTTCACGTTTGTGTCTCTCGCACCGGACACGTACACGGTGTCCGTTAATAAGGAAGGTTACGAGAACGCATCGGAAGGCGGCGTTACCGTCTTGGCCGATCAGGTGCAAACATTAGCCCTCAGTGTGCACAAGACGATGCGTACGATCGCGCAGGTAACAAGCCGCGCTGCGGGCAGCCTCGTGAAGCCCGGCACTACGTCAGACGTTTATTCAGTAAACGCCAAAACACAAGAGGCGGTATCGGCGCTTGGTGGCGGCGGCGGATTGAACAGCGCGTATTCAGCCGTGGCAACGGTGCCCGGCGCGTACGTACCGCTCAATCAGGCGGGTTACTATCAGACCGTTCACATTCGCGGCGGCAACTACGATCAAGTCGGTTACGAAGTCGACGGCGTTCCCGTGAACCGCTCGTTTGATAACTATCCGTCCGGCGCTGCATCATCGCTCGGTCAACAAGAATTGCAAGTCTATACGGGTTCCTCTCCGGCAAACTCGGAAGGCCAAGCGCTCGCGGGCTACATCAACCAAGTGATAAAAACCGGCACCTATCCGGGCTTTGGAAAGATGGATCTCGGAGCCGGCTCGCCTGCGTTTTACCATAAATTCGCAGCAGAAGCGGGCGGCGCGACACCGAACCGTCTTTTCTCTTACTACGTCGGGCTTGGCGGATACAATCAGGATTACCGCTACGTGGACCAAAGCCAGGGCGTCTCACTTAGCCTGCTCGCCCCGGCGCTTGCGCCATTGCCGGCAAGTTCCGATCCGGCTGCGTGCGGCTTACGAACCGGATTTAGCGCATGCTACAACAACGACGGCGGCGGCAACACCGGCGGCGTGCCGGTGGGGCCGGGTGGCTATCTCTTGGCGCCGTACACGTATGCGCTTCCGGCAAATGTCATGGATCGCGACACCGTGGTGAACGTTCACTTCGGCATCCCGCACAAGAACGATGGCGGGCGCGATGACGTCCAGCTGCTATACGACAACAACGCTATCAACACGGCGTTCTTCAGTTCTACGAACGATATAGGAGGTTCGGCTGCTATCGCGGGTTCGCTCGGCGTGCCGACATATACCGATGGTTATCAGTATAACGGTGTAGACGGGGTTCCGTTACCGGCAAACTACCAAAAAATGACCTCGCTCTACTATTTTCCGAATGCACCGTCGCATGCGTGGGGAAGCACGATTCCCGCGAATGTCCGCGATACATATTGGAACGATCAGAACATTTTCAAGGCGCAGTACCAGCGAAACATGAGCTCGAATGCTTATCTGCGTTTGTACGGTTACACGTACTATTCCGATTGGACGCAGTATGGGCCGCAGGCCGCATACTCCAACTATGCATCGGCTGCTACGCCCGACTACGAACTTTCAAGCCACACCCGTGGTGCAAGCGCGACGTTTGCTGACCAGATTAATGCGCAGCACCTGATTACCGCGCAAGCATCTTACACTACGGCAAGCTCGGTGCGTGACAACAATACGCAGATGTACAATACAGGCGGATCGCGTAGCCGTTTTGCCGTGCTCGTCGATCCCAACAATCCGTTCAGCGGCATTTGCTACACCGCTTCCGGCAAGGCGACGACGTGCTCTGTGAGCCCGCACCCCGCGGATTTCGCAACACTCGCGCAAGCGTATCGCGGCACGATTACGACGCCGGCAGCAACGTGTGGTACGGGTCCGTGTACGTTCTACGTCATGGAGAGCAGCCAGTACGCGACCTACAATACGGTGCGTCCGCAGTTTTCCTCGTTTTCGCTGACCGACCAGTTCCGCCCCAGCGACAAGCTGCTGCTGAACCTCGGTCTGCGATACGATCGCTTCGCCTTTGTCGGATCGAATACCGCACGCGGTGCCGCGCGAGCGTTCTGGTTCAATGCATGGAATCAGGACAACTGCATCGATGCCAACGGCGTTCCGCACGACAAAGTGAACTCGTTGGGTATAGCCGTAACGGCTCCGTGCCCCGCGGGCTATACGGCCGCTGCACTACAGAACCAATCGAACTGGGTGACCGCGCATGGTGCGTTACAGCCACGCCTCGGCGGTACCTACACGATGAATCCCGACACAGTCTTGCGCTTTAGCGCGGGGCTGTACGTGCAGCCGCCCAATGCCGCCCACACCCAGTACAATACCCTGCAGGAAAATCTGCCCGCGTTCCTCGGTGCGCGTTTCTACAAATACGGTTTCACGACACCGGGGCACGATATTCGTCCGCAAACGTCATTGAACGCGGACTTTTCGTACGAACGGCATTTCAAGGGTACCGATATGTCCCTTAAAATAACGCCGTTCGTCCGCAAGACAAAGGATCAGGTTCAAGAGTTTTATTTGGACCAAGCAACGTCTTTTGTTTCCGGACTCAACGTCGGACGCCAGACGTCCGAGGGTGTCGAGTTCCAAATGACCAAAGGCGATTTCTCGAAGAACGGACTCTCCGGGCTGTTGTCGTTCACCTACACCCACAGTGAGATCAAGTACGGCAAGCTCGCGAACGGAACGACGATTCTCGATCCGATCAACAGCGATATTCGCAATTACAACGCTTACACGTCGTATTGCGCAGCGCACGGTACCGACGCACGCTGCGGTCAAACGTCAAGCGGTACGGCCGCTGGTCCGTGCTATGACAGTAACGGTAATCCGCACGGCGGACCGGGACAAACGGCGTGCACGGCGAGCGATATCGGCAATCCGTATTGGAATGCACCGGTGCAGCGATTGCTGGATCCGAACGCGTCGTATGCGCCATACAGCATCTTCCCGGCTGGTATCGGTTCGTCGGCGGATTCGTTCGAAGTACCATACGTCGCGACCATGGTTCTGAACTACCGTCACGATAGGTTCTCGATTACGCCGTCGCTGCAGTTCCAAGGCGGCAACCGTTACGGCGCACCGGAATCTCAAACCGGTATCGATCCGGCAGCGGGCGGGTGCACGACCCTCGCATCGGGGACGGATGAGCGTTATCCGTTCGGTAATCCCGCACCCAATACGTACGATGCGAGAAATTGCAATAGCGTGCTGGCGGCAATTCCGAACGCGTACACCGGCAAATTCGATACGCTCGGCGCGTTCTTACAACCGTCGCAGATTGTAGGAAATCTGCAAATCAGCTACGAGGTATCTCCGAAGATACGTCTACGGGCCACCGCCGCAAATCTGTTCAGCACGTGCTTCGGCGGCAGCGCCCAAGCGTGGACCATGAATAGCCACAAGATCTGCGGTTACGGCACTCTCAACAACGGCGGCTCCTTCCAACCGGTCGGAAACGTCTACAACCCCGGAGCGCCGATTCAGCGCCTCGTTCAATACCCGTATGCTGCGTACGCAAGTCCGTACAATGCCAACAGCAACTCTACCGTTGCACCGCTGAACGTCTATTTTGATGCCAGCATCAAATTCTGACGGACGGCGTTCCAAGTAGGCAACACGCGCAAAGGGCTCGGCTTCGGCGGGGCCCTTTGGACGTTTCTCAGACGCTGCATTGCTAAAATGTTGGCATGGTCGAGTCGAAGGGTCAAAGCCAGCTCTTCCTGGTGCGTTTCTCGTCGAGGAACAACCAAACTGGACAGTGGCGAGGGTCCGCATCTCATGTGCCGAGTGGACGGCGATTCTACTTCGCCAACGTCCAGGGGCTGATCGCGTTTATGATCGAGGCACTGGAGCCGCCTGCGCCAGCGCCCGATGAAGCGGCTCTTGCGGAAGGCATTCCCCCGTAATTCCCCGTTGCGCGCGCTCGCGGTATGCGGTGATTCCACGAGATTCTACAAACGCTAACAGTTCTTGCGCAAGAGCAGCGCCCTCTTCGCGTTCACCAAGCGCATAATATGCGTCCACGGCGCATAACGTCGCCTCAAGCCACTCTCGCGCTCGCAGTGCTTCACGCGCCTTTGCAGCGGTGGCGAGAAAAGTGTCGAGCGCCTCACGCACGTTGCCGCGGCGCATTTGCAGCCAGCCGCTGTACAGTTCGATCGTCAAGAGTTCGTCGACGTTTCCAAACTGCCGCGTTTGACGCTCCGCTTCGCTAAGGTGCTGTGCCGCGGCATCCAAGTCGTTCTCGG
>CAZRQS010000029.1:0-4666 GCA_964602255.1 uncultured bacterium
ATCGGATTACAGCCAAGTGCGCAGCCGTGAGAAGCAGCTCGCGCGTTTTGAAGAAAAGACGGTCGCGCCGGCACCTGCACCTGCGCGCGCAGCAATTGCCGTGCGCCTCGAATCTGCGCGATGCGCAAGTAATGGATTCGCCTTCGAAGCAAAAGGCATTAGCAAAGCGTACGCGCACCCGCTTTTCACAAACGTCAACGTCGATGTTCAGCAGGACCAGCGCCTTGGCATCGTCGGCCCGAACGGTGCCGGCAAGTCGACGATGCTGCGTATCTTTGCCGAACTGCTTGAGCCGGATCGCGGAACCGTGCGCTACAATCCCGCGGCACGTCATGCCTACTTCGCGCAAAACACGCACGACCAACTCGACGTTACGAAAACCGCTGTGGATGCCGTGCTCTCAGTAGCTCCGCTAGTTACACCAGAACGTGCGCGCAATCTGCTCGGACGCATGCGCATAAGCGGTGAGGCGGCGGACAAACCGGTCAGCGCCTTTTCCGGCGGACAACGCAGGCGCGTCATGCTCGCTGCGCTGATGGCGCGCAGCTCGGATGTACTGCTGCTTGACGAGCCGACCAACGATCTCGACATCGACAGCCGCGAAGCGCTGGAATCCGTGCTCGACGAGTACGAAGGCGCGATTGTCGTCGTCTCCCACGATCGCTATCTGCTCAATCGCCTGTGCAATCGCGTGGTGTGGATCGAGAGCGGCGGGTGGAGGCTCCTGGACGGCGGCTACGAGTCGTACGAGGCCGCACAACGCGAGCACGACCGCCGCGCGCGCGAAGAAGCGCGCGACGATCGACAGGAACGCCCGAAGTCCTCGAAGATGACGCCGCTCAAACAACGCTCGAAGCTGGAAACGCAGATTGCGCGTGTCGAACGCGAAATCGCGAAAGTCGATGCGCGGCGCTCGGAGATCGATGCGCTGTTCCTCGATCCCGCCGTCTACACCGACGTGCCCAAGCTGCAAGCGCTCCATGCGGAGAAAGAATCCCTGAATGGCGCATCAGCTAGCGCGCTCACGGAATGGGAAGACCTCGTTACGGAGTTAGAGCGGCTCTCCTAGGGCTGTAAGACCTTTTTGTCATTCGGATTATTGTTTGGCGTCGCAATCAACAGCGCTTTAATAGGCGCGCGCCCACTTGCTGCTATCTCAAACGCCGTGTTGCGCGGAATTGAAATAATCGATCCCGGCTTGACGTCGTACGACGGGTAGCCAATGTTCGCTGTCCCGCGGCCGCTAATCACATAGAACAATTCGTCTTGCTTACTAAAGAGTTGCCGCGGAGCGCGTACGATATAAACCGCGAGCACATCGCCGGCCGGCGCGTGCATAATCGGCTGTACCGCCGTTCCGCCTGTGTCGGTGGAGATCTGCGAAAATGCCTGTGAGACATCTTGGACCGAGGTCGCATTGCCTTCTTGGGCGCCCACGGCGATCGCGCCCAGTCCGAAGGCGAGGAGGATGGCGGCTGTTGTAACGACGTTTTTCATGTTCCCTACCTGACGTTATCGCTTAGTCATGATCACATTGATATACGTCATAGCGGCCGCAAGGGTTCCATCGGTCGCGCGGTTGTAGCGCCCTATCACCTGGCGCAGCTCTTCTTCCACGGCTGCGTGTTGCTCCGCTGGAACGCGTTCGAACAGCATCACCATCGGACCGAAATACCGCCTGAACGTCGTAATCATTTCGTCGACGCTCGGAAAGCGCGAGTAGACATGATGGTCAACGACTCGCATCTGCACACGATCGCCGAAGAGTTGCTTCAGCCGTGGCGCAGTTCCCCACTCGATCGGTGCGCGCATTCCCGCCGGAGGAGGCGCATATTTCGAGCTGAGCGCGAACATCGAGCCCGCTAAACTCTCCAACGTCCAATTCGAGAGCCCAATCGTTCCGCCAGGCTTACAAACGCGCAAGAGTTCGTTCGCCGCGCGCTCCTGTTCGGGCGCGAACATCACGCCGAACGTCGAGAGCACGTAATCGAAACTTGCATCCTCGAATGGAAGTTGTTCTGCATTTCCGGTCCGGAAGTCGATGCGAAACCCTTCCGCATCCGCGCGCATGCGCGCACATTCGATGAGTTTATCGACGAGATCCACTCCCGTTACAGTATTACCGCGACGTGCCGCCGCGAGTGCGGTATTGCCGCTTCCACACGCAACGTCAAGAACGCGATGGGCTGCTCCCAGCGAACAATCTTCACAAAGAAGCTCGCCCACCAGCGTGTGCGCAGCGCCGATCACGTGGAAATCTCCCAGGCTCCATGGCGACGGAGCCGGAGTCGCAGTGGTCATCGAGACCCTCCTTTACACGATGACCCTGTTATAACACAAGAACGGGCTACGTTACCGTCACGTCATGAGTTTTGATAAGATTTACGACCCAGCCACGCAGCGTCCCCATCGCGCAGGCAATGACGGTCAGTGTCGCAACCAGGAGCAATACTGCCGCAAGCGTCGTGTACAGTTGTGAATGTGTTGCAACGGCAGCCCGCTCAAACGCGCCGGCCAACGCGGCGGCGGGAAACGTGTAGCCCCACATCGCGACGTTGAAGGGCTCGTTCCATGCCATCCTCCAGAGCCGAACCGTCAGCAACGCAAAGAAGAGCGCTTTAAATGACAGTACTTTGAATACAGCATCGGCGGAGCCGGTCAAGGTGTACCACGCGCTTGCCAATACCGCCGGCGATGAGACCATGATGGCCAGCTGTGGCGCCATCTTTTGGGGCAATCGCGGCTCGGTCACAAGCAGACGGTACATGATAATGGGGCCGAGTGTGAGCCAGCACAGAAGCGCAAACGCAAATGACGCCCACGCTAGGTCAGTATATCCAAGGGGAACCGCTGCATAAGCGGCTGTCGCATTTCCTACCACGGGAATGAAAAGTGCCGGTGTAAGCTCATAGTCCTTGATGCCGCGTTCGATCCAGTGGCCGAGTAAGTGGATCAGTAACGCCGCTCCGCCAAACGCCGCAATCACCCACAACACTATGGCAATCGGTCGCGAATACGGCAATAGGCCGGCAGCCAGCAGGGAGCACGAAATCGTTATCGTTCCGAAGTAACTCGCCGTAATTGCCACATGATATTCGGCTTCGATCTCTTGCGGGTGGGCGATCGTCCGCGCGAGCCAAATGACCAACAACATTGCAAAAAGAAGCGCAGCGACGCCAATTAACCATTCACCGATCGGTACGCGAAGGCTCACTGCACCGAAGGCCAGCCGCCAAGCCAAGCCCAGGCCCGCAATACCCATAACGGCGGCAAACGACGCTAATGGAACAGGGCGCGACAATTTTAGCAGTTCAGAACCAACCATCCTTTGGAGATCATACTTCTCGCGTTTCCGGATGGGTAACATCAACCGATTGATAAAGGCGACGGATTTTACGCAGTTATTGGCCGGCTCCAAGGCTGATGCGGCCCCGCAGCACGGTGATTGACTGCGCCGGGATTGTGTATACGCCCGCAGTGTTCGCCTTCATCGTCGTCGTGGCGGGTGGATCGTTTGGATCCGGGTGAGACTGTGCGTCGTTCGAACGCCAAACATATTGCGCACTTCCGAATGTTGTCCGCGTTACCATCTGATTGAATCGCTTCCCGCCGAATGCGATCGCAACCGAGTGGGGCCGCGAATCTTTGTTCACGATCATCACCGACCATAACGCGTCGGGGCGTCTGACCGCGTACGCCGAAAGCAATCCGTCGCGGCCTGCGCCGTGCACCGTAGCCTTGAACAACTCGTGCTCGCCGTCTCCGGGAACGACCCATTCGCGCGTGAGCATACGGCCCGCGAAATATTGCGCCGTACGCGCGCGGATGTTTGCGTTCACATCTGCGTCGAACATCGTGAGATTGCCCCAATCGCTTGGACATGCTTTGTTTTGCGAAAGGGGTACAGGCTCGTATTGATAGTACACGACACCGCTCACGCCGTTAGAAAGCGCCGAGGCCATGTAGTCCGCTTGCCAAAGCGCGCCTTCGATTTGCATTGGGGTTTGCGAAAAATTCGTGGCCGTGAAATTCGCCTCAGTGATGTACATCGGTACGTTGGAAGGCAATCCATCTTTACGCCACACATCCGTGATGGTTCTCATTAAGTGCGGTTCGGCGGCAAGGTCGTCAAGAAGTTTGCTGCGGTGCTCGCATCCCGGAAACGGATAATGCTCGAACGACATGAAGGCCAGTTCGCTCATCGCACCGCGGCGCTGCAGATACTGCAGAAATCTACTAAGCCACGAAACGTTGCCGCTAGAATCCGGCCAAGCCTGGACGTCGGAGTTGACTCCTTGAAAGACCGGTCCGCCCAATTTCAAGTGGGGATCGTAACGGTGTAAAGCGTGCGCCCACTGCACGTAAAGCGCACCGTAATCCTCCGGCGCCGTGTATTGGCCATCCGTCTCTTCACCTAATTCAATACGATCTATGGCATAGCCTCGGGCGCGTAAGTAGGCGATCTCGTTGACCGCGTTCTGCGGCGTGCTGTAAAGCATCGGCACCGGATACATCGCGCCGATGCCGCGCGTCAAACCACTGCGTGCGATCAGATCGAGGCCGGGTTGCTCCTGATTGCGCACGCGATTTGCCGCTGAGTGCCACGGGTCTACGGACGAGACGTAGGTCGCGGTTTGACGAACTCCGCATGCGTTGCGCCCCGGAT
>CAZRQS010000029.1:4766-14646 GCA_964602255.1 uncultured bacterium
ACGGACGAGACGTAGGTCGCGGTTTGACGAACTCCGCATGCGTTGCGCCCCGGATTTAATCCTCCGCATGGCGCGTGATGCACGTAGTCGTTTAAACGCCCGCGCGCATCGAGCCGGCCGACGGATATTTCGTTGATCGCGTAACCCATGCAGTTGCGCGAATCACCGGCGCCGTGTGAATCGCAGGTACCGGAAGATTCCGTCATCTCCACACGCACGAAGCGCGCGCGAATTGGAATTTGGGACAGATGCAACACAGCTACGCCGCCGGCGCCGCGACGCACGGTACCGCCGGGGAATGGTGCCCAACGACCGTGTCCAGGGTCACCTATTGCATCGCTTCCAGTCCAGTAAGCGATCGTGTAACGGGTAGCGTATGGTGAGTTCCAGCGGATTTGAACGCCATCGACGGGCCGCGGCGATTCTAAATCGACAACTACCCATTGCGGGTGGGCTGCATCCGGCTCGCCTGTAAAGGAGGAACTCAAGTACGGGTCGCTCTTCCAATACGTGCGAGGGTCGCCGTCGTCGAGGCGCGAGTAGTCCTGGTTGTTACCTTGATCTGTAGTAAAACCGCGATGCGGTAAGCGATACCCGAACGAATCGGCAATCGGCGCGCGGTTCACCGACGCGCTGCTCGTCCAATATCCGCCGTTGCCCGCGCTGAAATTCCCGGTGGGATTCCAATGCCAGTCTTGAACCGAAAGCTCTGTGAATAGCCGGTAACTGAGCCAACCCCAACCAGCGTCCAGCATCGCGCGCAGGTTGTGCGGCGAATAAAGGCGCGGAACGGCTCCCGCGGGTTCTTTATCAACCGTCGACCCAAGCGCTGAAAGCGGACGAAACCTCGCAATTCGATGGGCCGTGTCAACGGTTACGGTGTCGCCGAAAGCCGGCGCACACAGTATGAAAATAAGAGCGGCGGAAACAGCCGCCGGACTAATGCCGCGTAACTTCACTCTGCGTTTATATCACGAACGCCTGAACGCCGGAACGGGAGGCCCGCCTGCGTCTTGTTCGTTTGGAATCGAAAGCGTGAGATCGGCTTGTCCTGCGCTATTGGTAATCGGCGGATTTTGCGGCGTTGACTGCTGCGTCAAACCGAGCGCAGCTTGGTAGATCGGATAGTCGAATCCGATCATCTGCACGACAAAATCGTCGGCCGGGAGTGCTGTACCACCGTTCGCGGCTGTGTTTTGCGCCGCAGTGCAGAGCGAGGGACTCGGCTGTACGCTTGAAATGCCGCCGGACGTGCTGAGGTTCGGGCCGATTGTGGCGGGGAGTTTGTACGATCCGGAAGCGGTAATGTGAAACGTGTAGTACACCGGCGCAAAACTCGTTCCGCGCGCGAGTTGGCAATTGAACGGTTTCGCAAGGCGGCTGCTACCTTCGTTTGGGCCGCCCAGAGGTCCGTAATCCACGATTTGCACGTACGCTTCGGTTACGCCGGCTGGAAGCGTCGCGGTGAACGTGGCACCTCCATCGCCGTTTGCGTCCGGGGTGACGACCGGAGCGGTTACTCCCGGCAGCAGCGCTAAAGATTGAAGGTTCGCGGTTTTGCTGACCGTTGAAGTTGTGACCGTTCCACCGTTCCCAACAGTCGAAATTGCGAGCGAGAGCGTGTACGTTCCGGTGTGCGGACTCACGCTATCGAACACCGTAATGCCCTCACCGACGCCGAGGAAATACGGATTGCCGAAGCTGTCGACGCCGTTAATCGAACCCACACCGTCACGTTCGCCCAAACCTGTGCCGTTCGGATCAAACGCCGGAGGACCGCCCCACGGAATGAACGGGAAATGTTTCAAGTTCGGATTTGGATATAAAGGCTGCGCGTACGGCTGATAGCTCCACGACTGTCCGGTCGAAGCTTGATGGTTGTACGGCGCTATGCCCATTGCAAACACGCCGCCGCTTTGGCCGAACGACGTAGTATTTGGCGCGATACCGGCTTGGCAACTCGTCAGCGGCGAGGATACGCCATTGCCGTCGCACTCCGGTGTACCTGGCGCAACGCTCTGCGATGTGCCCGTGATCGTTGGTGACGCTGCGGTTACTTCCGTAAAACTCGGTCCACCATTCAAACTCGTGCTGTACGGATCCGCGCCGCCGCCGGGAGCCGGCGATGCGATTGCTGCCGCACTAAACGTAAACGGCCCAGTGATCGTCGGGGTATTCACGCCTGTTGCACTCGTGCCGTTTCCTTGACGAAACGTTGAGACGACGTTCAGTCCTAAAGCTGCATTGTAGATATTCGCGGTGCCGACCGCAAACTGAAGCGAACCGTAACTTGGGCTCGATGGGTTGACGGTGGTGATCGCCGGTCCACCTGTGCCGCCTGCGGAACACGCGGCAACGAGAAGTACACTCGACGCGGCAAAAACCGCTTGCGAAATTCGCTGCATCATCTCGTACCTTCCCTATAGCCCTTTGCCGAGTTTGAACTGAATGTAGAACCGGTACGTTCGGCCCGGTACGTACAGATGCTGGTACGGCAGCCAAAATTGATCGTACACGCTTGCGTTTCGAGCGCCGACTAGCCACAACGGATTTGGAACAACGACTCCCGCATTTGTCGTCACCGGATTGGCGCCCGCGACTTTACCCGTTTGCGCACCTGCTACTCCCGTAGCCACAGGCTGCCACAATTGATTGATGGTCGGCTGGCCGCGGTAGTTGTCAAACAGATTCGTGATGTAAGCGCCGTAGACAATACCACGATGTTCGTATTCGAAGTTGAGATCCGTATATAGGCGCGGCTGCGAGAGCGCTTGCCCTGCTAACGGCGGCTCGTTGTTTCCGCGGCAAGCGAAGTATTTCGGGTGAAAGTACGTGCCTGCAAACGCAGGATCGTCATAGCAGGTTGCGTTGAACGCTTGCCCCGGCACCGGCGCGCCGACAAACGGCGTTGATATTCCCAGGTTTCCGGTTGGAATTGCGTACAGCGTTCCGTTCACGAAACCAAATGACGTCTTTCCGACACCGAACGGCTCGCCGCCGTCGAACGAAAAGATCGGATTGATTCTCCAGCCGTTGCGCGTCTTGTATTCCACGCCCGCAACCGCCGAGAGCGGCGGTAAATACGACGCATGGAATAACGTGCCCGTTTGATAGAGATACTGCGGTGCAATTGGCAGCGACGCCGAACCAAAAACCGGCGGTGTATTAGTCAGCGCGTTTACGTAATTCGCCGTAAGGAAACCGCTCCAACCGTAAGGCCGATCCGGTGTTGTTACCATGAGCTCCAATCCGAACGTCTTGGTAACACCGACTTCACGTTCTTGGAACGCGCCCGCCGTCGTTTGTCCCGTTACCGGATCCGGCGGCCCTGCGCTCAAGAGATTGACTTGATACGTGTTATAGCCGCGTCTGTCGTACGCGGTGAGTTTTGCGCCCCAACCATTCCGGAACTCGTGACTGTAAGCAATGTCCCAATTGTTGTACGTCGCAACGCCCTGACCGCCGACGTCCGGTGCTGCGAACGCCTGATCGAACAGCCAGTACACCGACTGCGCGTAGTTCGCACATTGAAAATAGTTGCCGGCAGCGCCCAGCGTGCCGTTTCCGGAAAAGAACATGTTGGGGTTGGAAACGTACGTTCCGTTTGGTCCCGTCCCAGGAAGATGCCATCCGCTGCCGCACGCGGGGCCTTGTCCCGTCGCCGGGTTGAACGTTGCGAAGCCGTTGTCTTTCGCGGGAATCGTCCAAAGCACGGGATCGATATTTGCGATGTTCGTCGGCGTTCCAGCGGTTTGCCCAAAGAAGAAACTCGCCGATCGTCCGTAACTGACGCGCACGCTATCGCGTGGAGTCACAACATAGCTCAAAGCGATTCTGGGTTCGAAAATCTTCGGATGCAAATAACTGTCCGACAGCGTCGCGAAGGCTGTCCCGATATCCGCAGTATTGCTGAGGTCCTTGTTGAGCGCAGTGACACCTCCCCATTTCAAATTTTGACCGTCGAGGCGAACGCCGTAATCGAGCGTCAGCCGCGAATTCGGCGTCCACTGGTCACGCAGACCTATGCCGTACTGCTGAAAGTCCGATTTGTTGTAGTCAAACCCGGTTGTCGGAATAGTCGGCAGATGCCCTGTCCATTTTCCGTGCGCGAGCAGATACGAGTAGAGATAACAGCCTTCGTTTGTCGGGCTGTTCACCGTATAGCCATTGTCGAGCGCGGGCCCGATACATTGATTGCTCGCGCTTACAGGCTGCCCCGGGTTCACCGGCAGATACCAATCTTCGATGCGCGCGCCAGTGGGCGAATAGCATCCTGTAATCGGGTTCAACGTGCACGCAGTGCCGCAGGGTGCAACTTGGCCGGCTGCGCACGGAATCGCCGAACTCAAAATTGCTTCGTCGATACTTCGTCCGCCGGAGAAGCCCGCCCACGTGTTGCCGTGACTTTGCTGCGACCAGTACGGAAAGCCGTTTTCGAATTTTCCGACGAGCGTGAGCGTGTGCTTCTGACTGGCGACTGTGGTGATTTGCGACTGGAACCCAACTTTGCGCCCGCCCGCGTTATTGTAGTCGACGAGAAACGCGCCAAGCGTCAAATCAGATGATTCGCCGGTGATGTTGTTGGCGACCAGACCGCCCCAGTTATAGAAAAACGTATTGAGCGATGTCGCGTTGCCAAGCGGCCTGGTGTATCCGATCTTCAAAAAATTTGTGGGACCGTAGACGTATTGCTCTGACGAGGTCGGTGGATTAGGTCTTTTTGGTGTGCCTTGGAGATACGGAATCACCGACTGGTACCACAGCAGCCCAGTAGGGTCGTTCGTGGTGCTCGGCCACATCGGGACGCCCTGAAAATCGTTTTGGAATTGCGAGTACGAGAACGGATCGTACGGATAGTAATTCACGTTCGCAAGACCGCCGTAATTCGCCCAAGCGCGGTGGTCGAGCCAATCGGTGAGCACCTGGATCTGCTGGCTGTTGTTCTTTCCAAAGCGGTAATAGAAATTATTCAGCACGTCGTCGTCATAAGTGAATGAGGTGCCGAAGTATTGGTGCGCGTCCGCTGCATCGCGCCCGAATGGCGCAATCTGGGGTGCCGCTCTGGTTGAACGGAATGAAAAGAATTCGGAAAAACGGCCGTCGGGCGTTGCAGTGCCATATTGTCCGGCGAGCGAGTGTTGAAACCACGGCGAGCCAACGTCGAAACTCACGAATCCGTCCCCGGGATAACTTCCGCGCCCAGGAATCACGTTAACGACGCCCGCACCGATACCGCCCTGCGTCGCGTCACCCGCGCCGCTGACGACTTGCAGACCGCCCTTGCCTCCGCCGACGCCATTCAAATACGCTTGGCTCGGATTCTCGTCGAAAAACGATCCGCGATAGTCGACACCGTCGAATTGATAACCGATTTCCACGCTTGCCGACCCACGAATCGTAAATGCATTACTGCTGTTTCCCGGACCGGGCTGGAAGTCGGTGTTCTTAATTACACCAGGCGCAGACAGGACGAGTTGATTCATGTTCGTGCTTCCACGCTCGCCCAACGCCTGATCGACTCGCGCACCTTGGAAGGTGGTCACGTCAATCGTTTGATGCGGCTGAAACGCCGAGGACGCATTGCGCGATTGCACTTGCGCAATCGTTTTTAGACCCTTGACCAATTTCGCGACGCCGATGGTCTGCGTCTGATCGCCGTAGACCGTTACGCCGGTCAACGTGACGGGTTCATAATTAATTGCAGCTATTTTGACGACATACGTGTCCGGCGGAAGGTCGAGCAACGTGAAAAAGCCATGCGCGTCCGTCGTCGTGCGAAACGTGCCCGATCCGGCAGTTACGACGATCGCCGCGCCTGGAATGGGCTTTCCGTCGGATTGATCGACGACGCTTCCACGAAGCGTGCCGGTGACGCCGCCCGCTGGGTAGGCCAGGGTTACGAGCGACCCAAATAGTAGCGTAAGGAGCGCAAAAACCGTCCCAATGCGATGGAACGGCTCGAAGTGACGAACTGCACGATCCATAAAGCATACCTCCTGCGGCGTTACCCAGAGAAAGCATCGCTATGGCGTGATGGCATCACGTGAACGCTAGCGGACGGCCCGCGTTACCTTGTTAAATTTTCTTTAAACTTGAGCGCTCCTCCAGGGTCTTACGCCCTATGAGGCGGCCGCGAGGATTTATAAGGAGGTGCCATGCTCGCATTGACGCTCGCACTCGTCACTGCTATCCCGGTCGCCATTCACGTCGACACGGCGCATCGCATTCAAACGATTCGCCCATTACGCACCTTCGGTACCGCGGTCGACTCCGATCCGAAGGGCAAACTTTCGTTGCTGTACTCTCCTTCGCGCACGAAGTTGATGCTTGGAACGGGTCTTGGAATGCTGACCTACCGGCTGTACACGGAGCTTTCGATACAAGATTGGCATTGGAACCCCGCAGGCCGTTATAGCGACGCGGCACATCGCCAGGGCTACTGGACCAGCAGCTTCGCGATCGGCTCTCCCGCAATCACCGATTCATTCGGGTATCATCTCCCGCATCGGGGCAGTTCGCGCGACCAGGGCGACGACAACGGGTATTCGCGAATCGACGACGGCGATCCAAAAACGTATTGGAAAAGCAATCCGTATTTGACGCACGCGTTCACGCACGAGCCGGATTCGGCAAACCCGCAGTGGGTTGTCGTGCAGTTCCTCAAACCACAGCCGATCAATGCCCTTCGCATTGCTTGGGTGAATCCGTACGCGACGCAGTACCGCGTGCAGTACTGGATGGGAAACGGTGACGCGGTAGTCGAGCAAGACAGCGGAAATTGGACCGCCTTTCCCGCGGGCACCGTAACGAGCGGAAAGGGTGGAACCACGCTGCTCAAGCTGGCGCCCGCGCCGGTGTCTACGACAGCGGTCCGTATTCTGATGACGCAGTCGTCGAACACGTGTGATTCGCATGGCCTTGGCGATATTCGAAACTGCGTGGGATACGCGATTCAAGACATCGGCTTAGGCACTATCGTTGGCGGCGGGTTTCACGATAGGGTCGTCCGCTCAAAGAACGGGTCATGCGGCGGTGCGCTCAAATGTTCGCCAGACCCGCGCCGTCAAACGCTGATGTGGACGTCTTCCAACGATCCGTGGCACAGCGATGCCGATAAAGTGACCGGGGATCAAGATCAAACCGGCCTCGATCTCATCGCGCGCAGTCCGTTGACGCGCGGACTTCCGACGATTTACCCGGTGCCGTTGTTTTACGGCACACCGCAAAACGCTGCGAATGAAATCCGGTATTTGGAAGCGCGCGGCTACCCGATCTCGTACATTGAAATGGGTGAAGAGGTTGACGGGCAATACGCACTTCCCGAAGATTACGCCGCGCTTTACATCCAATTCGCGCGCGCGATTCACGCGGTCGATTCGCGCGTAAAACTCGGCGGTCCCATTTTCGAGGGCGTGAGCAAAGATGTACCCGCCTGGCGTGACGCGTCCGGCGATACGTCCTGGCTGCATCGCTTTA
Organism: uncultured bacterium; assembly: GCA_964602255.1. Lineage (GTDB taxonomy): Bacteria > Vulcanimicrobiota > Vulcanimicrobiia > Vulcanimicrobiales > Vulcanimicrobiaceae > CAZRQS01. The sequence continues at coordinate 12,243 of CAZRQS010000029.1, forward strand.
TCGCATATCTCTCGCGTCGCAATCATTTGCGAGATCTCGCCTTCATGTCATGGGAGCACTATCCGTATCATAATTGCGACCGCGGTAATAAGCTGCGCGACGATTTGCTCCAAGAACCTTCATTCGTGCGCCGCATGGTACGCCAGTGGCATATCGACGGTGTGCCCGCGAACGTTCCGCTTCTCGAGACGGAGAACAACTTCTCGCCTGACGGAACCGGAGCATCGCAGCGCGTCTACGGAGCGTTATGGACGGGCGATTTTATGGGAGCGTCTCTTGCATCGGGCGTTTCGTACGTAACGTACTATCAGGCGGAAGCAGAACCGCTGGGTCATAATGCAAAATGCAACAGCTGGGGCGCGTACAATCCCTACATCGTGGACAAGGACTATAACGTTCGCGCTAGAGGTGCGGCCTATTACGCTCTGCAGTTGCTAACGAAGCAATGGGCACTTCCCGGTGACAGGCCGCATGGGGTTTACCCAGTAACGACGAGCTTGGGCGAAAACGCCGCCGTGACGTCGTATGCTCTGAAGCGACCAGACGGCACATGGTCCGTTCTGGTCGTCAACAAGGACACCGTAGCGCGGCCCGTGACGATCGACTTCGGCAGCTCAACGCGGATGCACTTTACCGGCACGGTGAACGTCATCACCTTCGGCAGCGCACAGTATCATTGGAACGGACGCGGCCCGACGGACCTACCCAATCCGGATAAGGGCCTGGAGCACCGCACCGCGCGGAGCGGAACAACCTATATCGCCGCCCCGCAATCGCTTACCGTGTTTCGCGGAGTGGTCGCTCACTGAGATAAGTGCGAGGCCACGGCGCCAAGTTTCTCGGGATTGCGGACTACGTAGAAAGCAGCGATGCGGCCTTCGACGATTTCGAGTGCAATCGCATTGCTAACACCCGCCTCATCGAACGTTACAATGCCCGGAAGGCCGTTGATTGTCGCCATCTCGATATGCTTAACCCACGCAGCGCCTTTGCGCTGCAACCCGAGTAACAGCTTCGTGACCTTTTCGCGTCCAGCGACCGGCACCGTTGCGGCGGGAACTCTTCCACCACCGTCGCTCGTGAAGACGACGTCCTCAGTGAGCAACTCTTCAAGCGCAACGGGATCGTCATTACCGAGCGCGGCGAGCAGCCTGTCGCGCAGGCGCAACGTGACGTCGCGCTCGGCTCCCGAACGCCGCTTCGTGTCGCGCACATGGTCGCGCGCACGCGACGCGAGTTTGCGAACTGCGACCTCGCTGCGGCCCAGCGACTGGGCGACTTCCGCAAACGGCACATCCAAAACATCGTGCAGTAAGAATGCGGCGCGTTCGAGCGGTGCTAACCGCTCGAGTGCGAGGAGCAGCGCGAACGAAATGTCGTCCGCAAGCGAGACCGCCGCCTGCGGATCGTCTGCATTACCGGAAACCACCGGCTCGGGTAGCCACGGGCCAACATAGACCTCGCGACGCGAGCGCGCAGAGCGTAATCGATCCAGGCACAGGCGTGTGACCGTGGTTCGTAAGAAGGCTTGGTCATCGTCCACATGCGTCTTTTGCCGTGCGTCGTTCCACCGAAGGTATGCATCTTGCACGACGTCCTCCGCGTCGCCGTACTGGCCCAGCATGCGATATGCGTGGCGTGTCAGCACTGGACGCAGCTGTTCGAAGCGCTCCGCGTAATCGATGTTCATGCGTACTGCGCGTCTTGTACTGAAAGCGTTTCGTTTCCCACCCGGACGCGCACGCACGCGCGGCCGTAGCCGATTGCGTACTTGAACGTTGGATAGGCCTGCGCGGCAAGGATGGCATATGCAAGCGACACCAGACCCGCGCGACCCCAACGGCGCAGAATCTCATCTCGCGCGTCATCGCCGCTTCCGTCGCGAGCGATCGTCGCTAGCGCAAGGTCAACGCCGAGGAGGGCATCGTTCGAGAGATGTTCGAAGTCGCGTTGCAGGATTGCGCGGATCGCGCCCACCGCCAAGCCTTCATCTTCCGCCATCGACACGACCAGCTGCAGGCACGGACCGCAGTCGGATAGCTTTGAAGCGGTGAGTTTTGCTCCGTAGTAGGTTTCCAGCGGTACGTTGCGCCTGAACGATCCGACCTTCGCCAACCCCTGCAGAGGCATAACTGCGCCGACGCCGGCCTCATCGACGATCTCGCGCACGTAGCCGGTGTCGTATCCCCAGCGGTGCTCGAACGCATCCATCTGTTTCTTAGCCAACCACCTTAACATGACGTTCTCCCTTCCATGACTCGGACGGGATACGGTTGAAGTGTGTGACATGGGGCGGTGAAAGCGCCGGAATCTCATGGTTCTCACATGTAGAGGCCAGTACGATCGGTGAGAATGAAGGCTGAAGGGAGCTCCGCCATGCGCATCATTGTCGTCGCCTTCATAC
>CAZRQS010000029.1:14746-20159 GCA_964602255.1 uncultured bacterium
AGAATGAAGGCTGAAGGGAGCTCCGCCATGCGCATCATTGTCGTCGCCTTCATACTGTCGGTTTTGCTGGGCGTACACTTTTGTCGTGTCGCAGCCGTGCTTGCACGCGATCTACCGGATGCGCCGGTTCTCTCGGATCTCAAGATGACGCTTGCAGAGGCAGCCGCAACGAACTGGTAAACAGGTCAGCGGCTGTTACAAGGGCGGAACGCTGCGTAACCAGCGGGGATCGTTTGTTTCGCGCGTGACGCGCAAGCGAACCGCCTCGATGAGCGGTGTGCCGCTCAGCGACCGACGCAGTTCCACAAGCTGTTCGGTGTCAGCGGCGGACCCTTCGCGCCACACTCGAGCAGCAAGGTCTGGCCACAAGCACACGCTTCCCGATATACAACCTGCAAATCCATCGGTTCGCGCATCGGCAAGCAAGACTTCCGAGCCGGGGAATACGGCAAGATTCGGATGACGCCGGTGAATTTCGCGCTCTAAATCCAACGTGTTCGAGCTATCCTTGAGACCGCAAATGATGCCGGGAAACGCTTTAACGAGCCGGTCTACCAGATCCGGATGAAACGTGATGCCGCTCATGCGTGGAAAGTTGTAGAGCACGATGCTGTCTTGTGGTGGCCCCACGCGTTCGAAGAGCGCGTCGAAGAAACGTAAAATGCCCTCGTCGGTCGCCTCGCGATAATAGAACGGCGGAATTACCAATGCCGCTGAAAATCCGAGATCGAACGCGGCACGCGTGAGCTTGACCGCGTCGGCCAGTGCGGATGCGCCGGTGCCGACCATCATTTGCTCGCGCGGAAGCGCTGCAGCAACGGGTTCCATGAATGCAAGCCGATCCGCAAGACCCACGGACATCGCTTCGCCGGTCGTTCCCAAGACGTTGAGACCGTCACATCCGCGCGCCAGAAGATCGCGGTAATACGGAATTGCCGGAACGGGATCTGGCCGGAACTCCGCGTCAAACGGCGTGAGAACCGCCGAGAAGACGCCCTGCAACTGCGTACGTTGGTTCATCCCCTTGTAAATGCACCTTTCACGAAGAACGCAAGATTCGCCGGACGTTCCGCGAGCCGCCGCATAAGATACGGAAACCAATAGTTTCCGAACGGCACCGCGAGCCGCACGCGATATCCTGATTGTACGAGTTCCCGCGCAAATGGTGTCGAGATTCCGTACAGCATTTGAAACTCGAAGCGGCCTGGCTTCGGCATTCCCCGCTTCTGCTTCAAACGAAGCACGCTTTCAACGATGCGGCGATCGTGCGTCGCGACGGCCGTGTATCCTTCACCGTCGAACGCCGCCTCCACAAGCCGAAGATAGTTTGCGTCAACATCGGCCTTATCGGCATACGCGATCGTGGCCGGTTCGAGATACGCGCCTTTGACGATACGCACGTTGGGCGCGAGCGGCATAAGCGCCCGCAAATCATCCGCGCTGCGAAAAAGGTACGATTGCAAGACAAATCCTACGCACGAAAAACGCCGGCGCAGGCGACGATAGATGTCCAGCGTTGCGTCGACGTAACGCGACTGCTCCATATCCAATCGCATGGTGTTGCCGGTTTGCTGCGCGGTTTGCGCGATTCGCGACGCGTTCTCAAACGCCAGCTCCGGATCGATGTCGAGCCCAACGTGCGTGAGTTTGAAAGCTACATTTGCGTCGATGCTCTGCTCGGCAAAAATCCGTAACAGCTCGCAGTACTGGTCGCAAGCCGCAATCGCTTCGTCAGGGCTGCGCACGCCCTCACCCAGAATGCCGCATGCGACGGCAAAACCTTGCGCGTTCACCTCGCGCGCGACGGCGAGGAACTCCGCGGCGGTCTCGCCGGCTACGAACCGTTTGGCCCCTAAAGAAAAACCGTAGCGGCTGACAACGCGCTTCACCAACGCATTGTCAGCCGCCGCCAGAATCGCCGACCGAAGTGGTCTATCGAGCAGCACCTGCTATGGATACAAGCCGCGCAGTTTCGTCGCCTCCGCGACACGGCTGACGGCCACCACGTAGGCACCGCGCCGCATGTCGATTCGCAGTGCCTGGGCCTTTTCGTAGGTTTCGTTGAACGCGCGCACCATTTTGCGTTTCAGGCGTTCGTTAATCTCTTCTTCCTCCCAGAAATTCTCTTGCAGATCTTGCACCCACTCTAGGTACGACACCGTGACCCCGCCCGCGTTCGCAAGAATGTCCGGCAGCACCATGATGCCGCGATCGAACAAAATTCGATCCGCTTCGGGAAGCGTCGGGCCGTTCGCGGCCTCGGCGATGATTTTCGCTCGAATGCGTGGCGCATTTTCAGCGGTGATTACTTTCTCGAGCGCCGCCGGCACAAGCACGTCGCATTCATACTCGAGCAGCGCGCGGTTGTCGATGCGCTCGCCGCCCGTGAAGCCGACGACCGAACCCGTCTCGGTCTTGTGCGCAATCACGCCCGCGATGTCCAAGCCGTTGGGATTTGCAACGCCACCGCGCGAATCGGAAACGGCGACGATGCGGTAGCCGCGTTTAGACATAAGCTCCGCCGCATTCATGCCCGCATTGCCGAAGCCTTGAATCGCAACGCGTGCGCCTTCTATTTGAATGCCAAGCGTTTGCATCGCCTCGTCGACGACGTACAAACATCCGCGGGCCGTCGCTTTGTCCCGGCCCAGCGACCCGCCGATAGCGACGGGTTTCCCCGTGACGACGCCTGGAACCGAATACCCCTTCTGCATCGAATACGTATCCATGATCCACGCCATAATCTGCGGCGTCGTGTAAACGTCCGGTGCGGGAATATCTTTTTCAGGTCCGATGATGATGGAGATCTCGGTGGTGAAGCGGCGCGTGAGATTCTCCAGTTCTTGCTCGCTCATGTGCTTGGGATCGCAGATGACGCCGCCCTTCGCACCGCCAAACGGAATGTTCACGAGCGCGCATTTCCACGTCATCCACATGGCGAGAGCTTTGACCTCGTCCAGAGTCACGTCCGGATGAAAACGAATGCCACCTTTGGTGGGGCCTCGCGACAGGTTGTGTTGAACGCGATACCCTTTGAACATGCGAAAGACGCCGTTGTCCATACGAACGGGAACGGAAACTTCGAGAAGACGTTTAGGTTCGCGTATGAATCCGTGAATGGATTCGTTGAGGCCGATTAAGCGCGCTACGTCGTCCAGTTGGGACTGAGCCATTTCCCAAACGTTTTGCGTTGCTTGGGCCGCTGAAACGTCGAGGGTCATAGAGAGACCTCCCCTAAGGTTACGCCATAGCGCATTCTTCGGGTGCGACAGAAAAATCCCGCATTTTAGCGGGATTCTCGTTAGCTCAGGAGGCTGAAGGAAGCGCTTGGCTGTTACCTACTCTGAGCGCATCGGCCGCAGTACCACACCACCGAACCTTCGCGTGATACCGGCACCATGTGTTCGTGTTTTCCGCGGCGTCCACACTGCGCGCATGCGTACGTCTTGCCATGCGCAACCTGGACCGCACCTTCATTGCGTTTCGTGTAGTAGAGAACGATGAGAATGATAACGAAAAGCGTGAGCGGCGCCCACGCAAAAAATTCATTGATGATCTGCGGCTGCATGGACTGTGTACTTTCACGCGGCGCGCCCGTCAGCCTTTTAAAGCGGGGCGCAATCCGGAGGCATCGAAGGCCGCCCTATGGCAACGCGGCGCGACACGCGCGAACTGGAAATTCTCGCGGTCATTGCGCAGGCACTCAACCGTTCAGCCGACGTACCGGACGCGCTACAACAGACGCTGCGTCTGGCCGCCGAGCTGCTGGAGTGCGAGACCGGCTGGATTTGGCTGCGCGATCAGCGCACACGGAAATTCTATCTTGCCGCGTCGTACAATTTGCCACCGTTTCTGCAAGAGCCCGTGCGCATGACCGGCTCAAAATGTTGGTGCATTGAAGGGCTTCTCGACGGTGATTTCCGATCGAGAAACGTCGATGCGATCGAGTGCAGCCGGCTTCGCCCGGCCGTCATGCGCAACGAGATCGCGCTGACCCGCGGTATCGCCTACCACGCCAGCGTCGCAATCCGGTTCGGCGGCCAGGACCTCGGCCTGATGAATTTGACCAAACCTTCGCTGCGAAAGATCGCGGCGCATGATTTGAAGCTCCTCACGACGATCGCCGATCAACTCGGCATCGCGGTGGAACGCGCGCGTCTGGCAGAAACCGCCACGCAGATAGCGCGCCTGCGCGAACGCGAAGAACTCGCCCGCGATCTGCACGATACGTTTGCGCAAGATCTTACGGCTATTACGCTCCAATTGGAAACCGCGCTGCAATATATCGGCGGCGAAGCGCAGGCGGCGCAACAGGTCTCTTCGGCGCTCCGGGTCGCCCGCGAAAGCGTCCATCGTGCCCGGCGCTCAGTCGAAGCGCTGCGCAGCACGCCTGAGAGCGGTAGTCCTCTTGACGCAGCGCTGGCGGAGCTTGTGCGATCGTTCACCTCGCAAAGCGGTGTACCGGTCCACTTGCACGTCGATGCCGCGGGCGCGCATCCCGACATCGAACGCGTCGCATACCGGATCGCGCAAGAAGCGCTGACGAACGTGCGACGGCATGCGAAGGCGAAAACTGTTTGGGTCGATGCAACCCGCCGGCGCGGCAAACTCGTTCTTACGATTCACGATGACGGCAAAGGAATGGCGGAGCGCAAAGCGGGCGGCATCGGTATCGCAAGCATGCAAGAACGAGCGCGCAGTATCGGCGGCACGGTAAACGTGCGCAATCACCGGGCAGGCGGTACGGAAGTGCGCGCTAGCCTTCCGACCTCTCCGGCATGAGCCAGGTATTGAGCGTAGCCGTCGTGGACGATCATCCGATCGTGCGCGATGGGATCGTTGCCGTGATAGGTACGCAGACGGATATGCGTGTCGTAAGCGCGGCACCGTCCGTTCCGGATCTTCTGCAAGCGGCGGACGTCATCGTTTTGGATTGGGAACTTCCGCAGATTCAAGGTGCACGAGCAATCGGGGCGCTTCGCGAGCGATTTCCGGAGGCCGGCATCGTTATTTTCTCGGCATATGCTGGCGATGAGCGCGTGCGAGCTGCAATCACGGCGGGCGCACGCGGATACATTCTCAAAGGCTCGCCGGCGGAAGAATTGCTTGGGGCCATTCGAGCCGCTGCAAACGGACGCACCATTTTTGGCCAGGGAGTTGAACCGCCGTTCGTACGCAGCGAGGGCGACGCGCTAACGGCTCGCGAGTCTGAAGTCCTAGAACTTATTGCGCGAGGTTTCTCCAACGCGCAAATCGCGACGCAGCTGCGCATCTCCGAGCGCACCGTGAAGTTTCACATCTCTTCACTTTTCGCTCGTCTTGGTGCGAGGCGCCGCACCCAAGCCCTAGCAATCGCCCGCGAACGCGGTCTTCTTTAACCGCTGTAACCTTTCGACAAGCTCACCCTTCGACA
>CAZRQS010000030.1:0-20062 GCA_964602255.1 uncultured bacterium
ACGTTAGCGGCGCAGTATATGCGTTTCGCCTAGGCCGTTGAGGACGAATTGCACGGCTAGTGCGGCGAGAATGATGCCCAGGACGCGCGTCACGACGTGAATTCCCGTCGTGCCGATGATGTGTTGGAACTTGGTCGCGCCGCGCATGAACAGCCACGTGATAAACAGAGCGGCTGCGCAGGCAACGATCACCGTCATGATCCGTGCAGGATCGTTGCGCGCCAAATTGACGAGCAGCATCACCGTCGCGATGGTACCCGGGCCTGCAATCATCGGAATGGCTAGCGGAAAGACGGCCGGATTTTCCGCTAGCGCCGCTTCGCGCTCTTCCTCTTCCGTGCGTTTAGCGCCGGTCGGACGCGCGAAGAGCATGTCGATCGCAATGAGAAACAGCAGTATTCCGCCGGCAATCAAAAATGCGGGCAGCGTTATGCCCAAGTAGTTGAGCAGCGGACGGCCGATAGCGCCCATTACAAGCATCACCGAACCTGCAACGATAACCGCTTGATCCACGATCTTCGGCCGCTTTGAAGCAGGCAGTGCAACTGTCGCCGCCAGGGTGAGCGGAATCATGCCGATCGGGTCGATGATCGTAAATGCCGTTGCGAACGAGGTGAGCGCGAACTTCCAGTCCACGCCGCGTTTGTTTGCGCCCTACGTCAGCCTTTCCCGTCCGTGCGGCGTCGTGAAGTCGATCTGCGGCCCGATGGGCACGATGCGCGTCGGGTTGATGTCATCGTGCGTGTAGTAGTAATGCCGTTTGATGTGATCGAAGTTCACCGTCTCTCCGACGCCGTCGTACTGGTATAGGTCGCGAAGATAACCCCACAGGTTCGGATAGTCCACGATGCGGCGCAGATTGCATTTGAAATGCCCATGATACACCGCATCGAAACGAACGAGCGTGGGGAACGCGCGCCAATCGGTCTCGACAGGGTGGTCCGTGACAAGGTAGCGGCGTGAGGCCAAACGTTCCTCGAGTTTATCGAGCGTTTCGAAAACTTCGTACGCCGCATGCTCGTACGCTTTTTGAGAAGTCGCAAAACCGGCCTTGTAAACGCCGTTGTTGAGCGTCTCGTAGAGCCATTCGTTGAGCGTGTCGATCTCGGCGCGATGTTCTTTCGGATAGAGGTCCAGCGCGCCGTGGTCGCCGATCTCGCTGAATTCGATCTCGAACATGCGCATGATGTCGTCGTCGTCGTTGCTGACGATCTGACGCGTCTTCTTGTCCCAAAGCACCGGTACGGTCACGCGCCCGCGATAGTTCGGATCCGTTGCATAATAGGCTTCGCTCAAGTACTGAAAGCCGTTGATTGGATCGTGCGAATATCCCGGACCGTCAGCGAACCTCCAGCCGCGTTCGTCGCGCACGGGGTCGACGACGGTCATGCCGACCGCATCTTCAAGGCGTTTGATCTTCCGCGTAATAATCGTGCGGTGCGCCCACGGACACGCGAGCGAAACGTATAGCTGGTAGCGCCCCGCTTCCACCGGAAACCGGCTGCTGCCGTCAGCGAGTACCCACTCGGCGAAGGCATCCTTCTGCCGAAGGAATTGGCCGTCTTCGGACTGTTCGTCCGCAAATTGGGGTTTGGGTGACGTTTTCATTTCACCCATAACCCCCACTTGCGGCTAATATCTGCGGACGGGCTGATCGAGATCGATCTCGCCGACGATGCTGCGCACGCCGTCGGGAGACTCGCCGCGCTCGACGCGCTGGGCCTGTTCGGGCGTGAGCTCGGCCATAAAACGGTCCGTTCCGGGTTGCTGTTTCTTGCCTTCGACCAGCGGCCCCGCGTCGAAGGGAACGAAGCCGGCGTCTTGGATCAGCTGTGCCACCGTGCTTTTCGCCGTAGGGTTGTCGCCGGCCATGAATACGACCAAACCTTGGCCCGAGCGATCCTCGAGTGTCTGTGCTCGCAGCGTATTGAACGCTTTGATGACTTGCGCGTTCTCGAGCTTGCGCGCAACGCATTCGCTCGAAGAATCTTTCTCTTCGAAGTCTTGCACGTTCATCCGGTCATCGACGAACGAATCATTGGTGGTGTCGATGACCGTCTGGCCTTCGAAACGGCCTATCTGCTTGACGGCCTCGTCGATGGAATCCCACGGAACCGAGAACAGCACGACTTCCGAGCAACGCACAGCGTCATATGGCGTGGTTGCTTTTGCGTCGTTCCCGCATTCTTTTGCAAGGGCATCGAGCTTGTCCGTGTCACGCGAGAAGCTGAAAAAGATTTTGTGTCCCGCCTTCGCCCAAAGGTGGCCGAGCGTACGCCCGATATTTCCTGATCCGACGATTCCAATATTCATGCGAACATTGTTCCCACTCCGCTGATGCGTCGAGCAGTTCGCCGTGCCTACGCCTGCATTAGCCGCCGTTTAAGTCGAGTACGATCTCCGTCGCAAGTGCGATAAAGAATCCGCACGCAAGCATCGATGTCATCAGTGAGGTCAATCCGGCACTGCGGCGTAGCACGCTCCACAGCTCGCCGATCACGTAAACCAGCGCACCGATTGCTGTTGCCAAAAACAGCACCGAGAGCACGGGCGAATGAAAAGCGTAGCCGATGACCGTGCCCAAGAACGTCGGACCGCCGGCAACCAGACCTGCGAGAGCGAGCTGGCGCCGGCGCGGTCTAATGTCACGCCCCGCGAGCGGCGCGGCAATCCCGAAACCTTCTGTTGCGTTGTGCAACGAGAAACCGACGATTAAGCCGACGGCAATCGCCGTCGCCCCGGATGCAGCGGATGCACCGATCGCCAAACCTTCCGCGAAATTATGCGCGCCTATGCCGATTGCGATAATCGACGCCAGCAAGAACGGATCTTGCACTTCAGAAGCGGCGCGTTTGGTCAGGCGCGACGCCAGTGTTCCAAGTCCCACTAACCCAACGAACAATCCGGCAATGTACGCGATCGAAAGTAAAATCGCTTGAGTCCCCGGCGCTCCGGCGTGCCATCGCTCGACCGAGCGTATGAGCGGTGACGTGGCATTACCGGCAATCTCGACGACTAAGTACACCAAAATTCCGATGGCGATCGCATTGAGCGCACCGATCGCTTGCGGCGAGATGTTGCGCATGCGCGCAATCGGCAGACCGAGGAAGATCGTAAGACCCGCGATCGCACCCAAAAACACCGTCCAGCCGAACGGCAATGCGCGCGCGGTCGTGCCGAAATTCGGTAACATGCCGCGCATCGCGGAATTCATCGCTGCGGCGTTTTGCGGCGTGCCTTCGTAGTGAATCGTCGTTATCAATCCATCGGGATAGCCTTGCCCATCCTCCGTGTGGTCGATCACATGGCAGTGCACGAGCCAACTGCCCGGCGCCTGATTCGCATCGATGATGACGTCTGCGCGTTGGCCCGGACCCAGCATGACGGTGTCTTCGGAATCGGTCCACGCCAAAGGCTGCGCGTCGCGAGCGATCACGCGCTGATAGTGGCCGTGCGTATGCATCGTGTGCGAGTTTTCGCCGGAGATGTTAATCCAGCGAACGCGAACCTTCTGGCCTTTGCGCACTTCGATCGGCGTCGTATACGGATATTCTTTGCCGTTTATGGTGAAGTGATTCTCGCTCAGGCTTTGGATCGGCCACGATGAAATGAGTTCGACGTCGTCGCGGTCGGCGCGCTCGGCGGCGGACGGCTTTGCCGGCAACACGATAATCGCGCCGTACAGTCCGCTATTGACCATCTCTTCGTTGTCGTGCGAGTGATAGAGAAACGTGCCCGCTTGATCGGCTGTGAACTCGTAGCGAAAACTCTCGCCGTTCATGACCATCGGTTGCGAGATGCCGGCCACGCCGTCCATGCCCACCGGGATGTTATGGATGCCGTGCAGATGCAGCGTATCCGGAACGCTTTGCGCGTTGCGATAGTCGATGACGACGCGGTCGCCTTGGTGCACGACCAGCGTCGGACCGGGCACGACGCCGTTATACGTCTTGGCCATCACCGTCAGGCTTGGCTGGAGCGACCACGGCGCGTCGCGCTCGACCAGGTGAAAGACGCGCGTCTTTCCCCGAACGTCAGGCACCGCGCCGAACGTGCCGTCCGGGCGGCGTACCAGGCGTGACTCGCCGGGCGCCGGAGTAGCGGCCGGAATCGCGCCGTGTAGCGGCTGCAGCCCCACGGTGGCGGGGTTTACACCCTGCGTGCTCTCGTCGGTATCAGCCCATGCCGGCGCAGCTACTGCGACAAAACACGCAATAAGAATCACGGCCAGTATGTAGGCATAACGAATTATCCGGTTCGGCACGCCTAATACTTCCCAACTGCTTGCGATTTTCCGCCTAGAGCGTCGCTCTTTTCACCACATCGCTCCGCCGCCGACCAGAACATATAAAATCGGACCGATACCCCACACGACGCAAACAACCGCCCAAATGATCTTTTGCGCGGCCGTGAGATCGTTACGTCCCGCGATGTTGACGATCGACAGAATAAACGCGATTGGGTGGAGGATTATCGCGATAAGAATCTCCAGTATGAGCTTCATGCAATCGTTGCTCCCAAGGTCACAAGCGGCAGGCAGCCGCAGCTTTTTTCGCGCGCGCCAAGACGCACCGGTCGCACTTATCACGATCACGGTCATGCTTGGGCTCATCATGGCGATCATCGATGCAACGATTGTGAACGTCGCGCTCAACGATATCGCCGGCAATCTCGGCGCGTCGATCGATGAAGTTTCGTGGGTAGCAACGGGATACATCCTCGCGAGCGTCATCACGATGCCGCTCAACGGCTGGCTCACCGCGTACTTCGGACGCAAAAATTTTTACGCGGGCTGTCTTGCAATCTTCACCATTGCGTCGGTCCTTTGCGGAACCGCGCACAGCATTTGGCAGCTGGTTTTTTATCGCGTGCTTCAAGGTTTCGGCGGCGGTGCGTTGCAACCGACCGCACAAGCGATTCTCTTCGAAACATACCCGCCCGAGAAACGCGGTCAGGCAATGGCGATCTTCGGCTTGGGCGCAATGGTCGGTCCGGCGATTGGACCGACGCTCGGCGGATACATCGTCGACAACTATTCTTGGCCCCTGATCTTCTATATCAACATTCCGATCGGCATCGTTGCGTTCATCATGACGCTGATGTTCATTCCGAATCCGAGTTTCTTGCAGAAGCCAAAAGGCGGCGTCGATTGGTTGGGTCTAGGATTGCTTTCCACGGGTCTGGCATCGCTGCAATACGTGCTCGAGCGCGGTCAACACGATGATTGGTTCCAATCCAGCACCATCTGGATTCTTACGATCGTGTCCGTCGTATCACTGACGTGGTTCATTTGGAAAGAGCTGCACGATCGTCACCCATTGGTCGATCTCAATGTCTTTAGGTTTCGCACCTTTACCATCGGCAACATCATCGGCGTCATTTCGGGTTTTGGCCTATTTGGCACCAGCCTTATCTTGCCGTTGTTTTTTCAGACGATTTTGGGCTTTACGGCATTCGATACGGGGCTGGCGTTGCTGCCCGGCGCGCTCGCAACAGCAGTGAGCATGGTCATCGTCGGACGACTTACGGGAAAGGTCGATCCGCGAATTCTCGTTTCGTTCGGCATGATCGTATTCGGCATCTCAACCTGGTGGATGGGCGGCCTGACGGAAAGCGCCGGCTATTGGGACGTCTTCTGGCCGCGATTAGTGCAAGGGTTTGCGCTCGGATTTTTGTTCGTGCCGCTCTCAACGGTGACGCTGGGCGCCGTTCCGAAGGAAGAACTCGCGGGCGCGAGCGGCGTAATGACGCTGCTACGTCAACTCGGCGGCAGCTTCGGTATTGCGATTTTGACCACGCTGCTCGCACGCGAGATGGCCGTCGCTCAAAACGCGCTAGCCTCGGGCGTTACGCAAACGCACGGCGTCTCTATCCCTGTGCTCTCACAGCTCGTGTCGATAGCTTCGTCGGTGATAGCGTACGATTATCTGTTCCGCCTCTCCGCAATCGTCTTCTTCGTCTGTACGCCGCTCGTGTTCTTCATGCGGCCCTCACGCCGAAGCGGCGCAGCCGCGCCGGTGATGGCCGACTAGGACATATCTTCGCGGATGCGTTCCAACTCTCTACGCGTCATCTTGCGTATATTGGCATAACATTCGCATGCGTGCTCGACCACTGCATTGCGGTCCTCGACGACGATGCAGCGCCGTTCCAACGCGATGGCGCCGCTCGACGCCAGGGCCTGGAGCGCATAGGTGATCGAAGGGCGGTGCACGCCGAGAAATTCAGCGAGCGTGTCGTGCGTGACGCGAACTTGTCCGTTCGGTGCATAATCGTGCAGCGTCAGAATGCAGCGGCTCAACCGCTGCTCGATGCGATGAAGACCGTGACATGCGGCTATCTGGCTCAGAATCGAAATGTAGAGATTCGCATACATCAGCAATGCGCGTAACAGTGGGCCACCGTGTCCTCGCACATGTTCCGCAAAATCGGCGGCGCTTATGAGTCGCGCACTTCCTTCGATTTGCATGGTGCATTGGCCGGCGGCATGATCGCCGCCCAAGACTAGCGGAAGGCCGATGACGCCGTCATTTCCGACGATGCCCGTTTCTACTGTTTCGCCGGTGAGTAGTTGCACCAGACGCGACGCGGCTCCGCGCTCCGGAAACCACAGCGCTTCCAAGGGCTCATCGACGCCGCAAATAGGCTGGCCGGACGCCAGGGGGACGGTTTTGAAAAATGGATTGAGACGTTCGAGTTCTGCTTCGGGTAGCAAGCGCAAGATTGCGTTGCCGTGTGAGGTAAACGACAAGGGTTGCCGGCTCCTTAACTGCGGCCCGGGTATTCGGCAACAATGTTAAGGGCTCATAATACTCCGGCTCAGTCGCCCAGCATACCGTCCGTCAGCTTTAAGCTGCCGCTATTGCACGAATATGATCGAGTGTGCGGCTCGTACGCTTCTGAATTGCGTCGTGACAATCGCATGCCTCGGATCGCAATCCGGCTTGATCGAGGGTCGTTACTTGCCCGCGTCCGACCCGGATAAGGCCGCGCTCTTCAAGAGATTTTAACGCGTTGGTCACCGATGGCCGGTACGCGCCCACCATCAGGCCTAAAAACTCGTGCGTCACCGGCAGGACATCCGAATCCGAACGCTCGCGCATGTCCAAGAGCCAGCGTGAGAGACGCTGCTCGATACGATGTAGGCGGTTGCACGCCGCGGTCTGCGCAACGGTCGAGAGAAACAAATTAGCATATTTTAACAGCGCTCCGCAAAACGGCCGCCCGGCGTCGAGTACTTCGTGCACGAACGGTTCGCGCGCGATGCGCGTGGCAGATCCGCCGGCCTGAACAACGACATGGAACGGGTTGGCAAAGCCGCCGAGGACGAGCGGAATGCCGACCATGCCTTCACGCCCGACCAAACCCACTTCGACGGCTTCGCCGCTCTCGACGTGAATCAAGTTAGAGCAAATGCCGGAGTGTGGAAACCAAACGTATTCGACAGGGGAGTCCGGTTCGAGAAGCGTCTCCCGGGCCTGCAACTGGACGGTCTCACAGTACGGCGCGATTCGGCGCCGCTCTTGTTCAGGCATAACTCCAAGCAGCAGGTTTTGCATCATGGCGATAGGCTATTCTACCCTCTTCCACGCATAGTGGCATCGCAATGCTTCGAACTTTTGCCAGCGACAACAACGCCCCGGTCGCGCCGGAGATTTTTCACGCCATCGCGCAAGCGAATGAGGGCGACGCCGTTTCGTACGGCGCGGACGTCTACACGGAGCGCGCTATAGAGCGTTTTCGCGAAATCTTCGGCGAGCGGACAGACCCGTATTTTGCCTTCAACGGCACCGGCGCCAACGTCGTCGCGCTCAGCTGTCTGCTCAAACACTACGAGGCCGTCATCACGCCGTCGTCCGCCCATCTGCAAACCGACGAATGCGGCGCGTTCGAGCGCTTCACCGGGTGTAAGGTCCTGCCCGTTGTTTGCGACGACGGTAAATTACGCGTCGAGCAATTGCGCCCTTATGCGGGAAAAGAGCCCGACGAGCATCACGTGGTGCCGCGCGCAGTCTCGATCTCTCAGTGCACCGAATATGGCACGCTCTATACATCGGATGAATTGCGCGAGCTGTGCGAATTCGCGCATGCGCAAGGTTGGTACGTGCACATGGACGGCGCTCGCATTTCGAATGCTGCAGCCGCGCAAAACATGGGGCTACGCGAAAGCACGCGAGATTTGGGCATCGACGTGCTCACATTCGGCGGGACGAAAAACGGGCTCATGTTCGGTGAGGCGATCCTTTTCTTCGACGAAGCGCTTCATGCCGGAGCGGCACCGTTTGCGCGCAAGCAGGGCATGCAGCTGGCCTCGAAGATGCGCTTTATCGCTGCGCAGTTTCTAGCCCTACTCGAAGACGAACGCTGGCGCCGTTACGCTACGCAAGCCAACGAGATGGCGCGGCGGTTAGAAACGCGCGTGCGCGGCATACCCGGCATTCGTATCACGCGTCCCGTGGAATGCAATGCCATCTTCGCGACGCTCGATCGCGCGATAATTCCCGCGATACAGCAAGAATATTTCTTCTACATCTTCGATGACGCACTGCCCGAGGTGCGCTGGATGACGCATCACGCGACGCAGCCGCACGACGTGGACGCGTTCGTCGAAGCGATTATGCGAGGAGTCGCCGCGCCAGCGGGTTGAGCGCGCGTCCGCGCCACCGCAGCTCGTAATTCATCTTCATCAGCACATTTTGCACGCGTCGCCGCAGCGGTTGGTTGCGCGCGACGAGCTGTTCGACGCGCGCAAACTCGTGCGCGCGTTCGCGGCGCAGGCGCGCGATCGTCGGCTGAGCGGCTCGTGGGTGCGTTCCCGTGAAACGGAGCGCCGTCGCCCACCGGTGCGCAAACTCGAAGTAATTTTCCGCTTCAACGGTATCGAGCTCGCTCTCATTCACGACCTGCCCCGCAGCACCTAGACTCAAGTAATGTCTGCCTTTTTCGGCGTGATGGCGCGCCGGCATCAGCCAACCATAATGCGGGTAGACGTACGGTAATGCTATCCGCTCGCCCGAGAGTCCGCGCAGCTGCTCGTGCACGGCGCCTTCCCAGCGCACCTGCGCCGTAAAACGAAAGAACGCCATGCGCCGCTCGATGGACATGTAGCGATCGAACGATTGAAAGAAGTGCCACGTATAGCCGTCGATGAAATCGTACTGAGCGGGCACTGCGTGCAGATTCGCGGCAATGCGGTTCACCGCTTCGCCGTGCACTTCGTCGGCGTCAATGAATGCAATCCACTCGCCCGCGCCGTGTTCGCGGTGCAGGCGCATGCAGATATTGCGTGCGGCCGCAAAATCGGTGAACGGCGTGCGGTCCACGATCAGACGGCCGTCTCGCGCAAACGCGCTCTGTTCGAGTGTTTCCCGGTGCGGCGAGGGATCGGGCGAATTGTCATTGACGATCAGCAGTGGGCACGCATCTTCGATGGACTTGCACAGCGCGCCGAGAAACGGTTCTTCTCGCGGTCCGAGGATGAGATGCGCGGCGACGCGTGCCCGCGCTCCGGGGGACTTGCTCGAACTCTGGTCCAACCTCGCTCCTCGTGAAACGTGTGCTACAACTGGCGGTCGACGCGCGCGACCTCGCGTCGGATACTCGCGGTATCGGCCGCTACACGCGCGCAATCCTTCGTCGCTTGGTAAAGCGGGAAGATATCGAACTCACGTTGCTGGTCTCCGGACCGTTCGCCTTTCGCGACCGCGCAAAGCTGCGGGGAACGCTCGGCAACGACAGGTTTCACCTTGCAACGCAAGCTCGCAAGGCCGATCTCGTGTGGCATCCCGCGAACGGCACGTTCTTTCGCACGCAAGGCTTGAGTGTGGCAACGATCCACGACGTCGTACCGTTTCGTTTTCCTAATCCCGACCCAAAGCGGCGCGCGCACGAACAAGCGCCGTTTTTCCGCTCGGTGCAACAAGCTTCGCGAATCATTGCCGTTTCGGAGTTCGATCGCAGCGAAGTGCTCGACGTGTTCGATATCCCGGACGGCAGCATCGACGTGATTTACCACGGCGTCGAGACATTTTTTACGCCTGGACCGGCGGAAGATTTACCACCGCAATTGCAACACCCGTACCTGCTGTTCGTCGGCGATCCGGTTGCCGAGCCGCGCAAGAACTTCGAGATATTGTACCAAGCGTACCGGTCCGCGTTCGATCCCGCTGACGCGCCGTTACTCGTGGTCGCCGGTCCGGCGAACCCGCTTCGCGATCGCGTGTATTACGCAGGTCTGGCAGCGGAAGATGCTCTCGGGGCCGGAGACGTACGGCTGCGCGCGCTTTATCGCGGGGCACTCGCGCTGTGCGTTCCGTCGTACTATGAAACGTTCGGCATGCCCATGACCGAGGCGATGGCATGCGGAACCGCGGTCGTCGCATCGCACGCGAGCTGCTTGCCGGAAATCGCCGGAGATGCCGCTCTCTATGCATCGCCTCACGACGTCGACGCATGGGTCAAAGCCTTGCGCGAGATTGCGTCTGACGCAGGAACGCGTGCAAATCTTCGCAGTGCGGGCTTGGAGCGCATACGGCGATACGACTGGGACGAAAGCGCACGCCGTCACGCGGAGGTGTTTTTCGCGACATGACACGCATTCATTTGGCTACCGCGCTCGTGCGCCGCAACGACACGATCTTGCTTGTCGCCTCGTGCTATCCGAATCACAAGGAGCCGCTTTGGAATATGCCGGGCGGACGCCAGAGGCCGGGCGAGCTGCTCGCGCAAACGGTGCTGCGCGAACTGCGCGAAGAAACGGGCCTGAGGGGCAAAGTCCGCGAGCTCTGTTACGTGAGTGAGTCATACGACGCAGACGTGCATTTCACGAATTTCACCTTTGCCGTGGATGCACAGGGCGAACCCGCCGCGCCGCACGTCGAAGACGATCACATTCTGGACGCGGCGTGGGTTTCAATATCAGAGCTCGCGCAGCGAATAACCGTCGCAGTCGTGCACGAACCGTTGATCGCGTTTTTGAACGGGACGTTGCCGCGCTACGCGGGATATCCCGAAGCCGGTATTACGGTGGAATTTCCCGACTGACGCCAGGTTGCGCTATCCATACGATGCATGAGTACGTCGACGGTGTGCCCGCTCACGGTGGCGCCGTGAGGCAACGTGCCTTCGAAACGAAAACCGAGGCGTTCCAGTAGACGTCGCGACGGCTCGTTTTGCGGAACGCAGTACGCGTTCACTCGCGAAAGCGCAGCGCATTCAAACGCTTCCTCGAGCAGCGCGCGCACCGCTTCGGACGCGATGCCTTTGCCGCGATATTCACGTACCATGCTGTAACCGATCTCGCCCGTTGCGAGGTCGCGGTCGGCAATACGAAGTGAGACCCATCCGACCGGCTTACGAACCCCATCCACATAAATGAGCCATTCGAACCGCCCGCTTGCGCCGGGACGCAGCACTCTGGGACGCTTGGCGACGAGATCCGTGAACGCCGCAGCCCCGAGGCTCGGCAAATCTTGATACGTACGCAGGTCGGGCTGCTGCAGCACGTTCCACAGCGATCCCGCATTGTCGACGGTCACAGGGACGAGGCGCAGCCGAGAAGTTCGTATCGTTCGCATGGCCGGTCTTTATGGTACCACGTTAAGACGTGAACGATTCGCATGGATTTGCGTAGTGCCTATGCCGGCAGTCGACCGGCTGAAGTGACCTTCGATGCGAGCGTCACCTCGAGACCACGCTTTTTCTTCGGAGAACGCACACAGTGCGTGCATGAAGCGTTCGACGCGCGCACGCAGGCCGGTGCTGTTGAGATCGTCGACAACGTGGGGATCGCTCCACGCGTTCCCGTCCAGCCCGGCGACCGCATCGAAGTGCGCGGCGAGATGGTGCACGACCCCGGACGGATCCCCATAGTGCATTGGACGCATCACGATCCGCAAGGCCGCCATCCGGACGGCTTCATTCGTCTCCGGGGGCGGGTGTATGCTTAGCGCTCTTTCCTAACGTAATGAGTTCGGGTATGGTAACGAACCTGTAGCCCTGCGCTTTGAGACGTTGAACGATGAGGCGCGTCGCTTCGATGTCTTGGCTGCGATCGCATACATGCGGATTCAAATGCTTTATCGTACACAATTGTCCGCGGTTGCCGTCGTGCAGAACGATGATCGACCCGTCCTTGACGTGCGGCAGAATGCGCTGTGCAATGACGTGAGCCGGCGGATATTCCCAATCGCGTGCAAGCGGGACCGACCACATGACTACCGTGTAGCCCAGTGAATGCGCCTGCTGCATGACGATCCAATCCCGCGCGCCAAACGGTGGCCGCATCAGATGCGTATGCACGCCCGCCGCCCGGTAAATCTGCGCATCCGTACGCTGTAACGTTTTTCGGATATCGGATCCTTGCATCACGATAAGATGCGGATGATCCCACGTGTGGTTTCCAACCGCGTGACCATCGCGCACTTCCCGTTGCAGGACGGACGGATACGCCTGCACGGCTCGTCCGACGACAAAGAATGTCGCGGACACGTGCTGTTCTTTGAGGACCTCTAAGATGCGATCCGTATACGGAGGATTCGGTCCGTCGTCGAACGTCAGTGCGACGACGCGTTCGTTGGTTGGTCCGTGTGTTACAGTTCGTCCGAAGATTTGATTGCCGGGCTGCTCGAACAGCTCGTATCCGCCAAAGCCGGCAAGTCCGAGTGCGAGCACCGCGAGCAGCGATGCAACTATGTAGCGGCCCAATGTAACCTAATGTGAACTGCGCACCATCGCCTGCGCCTGCGCGACCTTTTGCCGGAACGACGGCGGCCCGAAATTCCGGAACGCTTGTACGATTTTTTCGTAACGCGAATCGGCCAGCGTGGTGCTCTCCAGTTTGGTCAGGTCGGGCGTGGGGCTGTGCGCGCTGAGTTGAATGTGGTACTGGCGTCCGGCTGTCGTCGCCCAATAGTGCGGATCCGTAAACGTGATGGTGCGCGTGCCTTGCCGGTTGTCGGCGATTTGATGAATGTGCAACGTATAATGCACGTCGGTGTTGCCGACCGGCGGTTTGTTCACCAGCTGCCAGGCCTGATCGTTCTGCGTAATGTCTTCAAAGAAGTATCCGACATTGCGGTTAGGCGACGTTGTTTTTTGCGGCGGCATCGTGATCGTGACGACCTTACCGGAGTAGCCTTGAATCTTGTACTCTGCGCTCGAGACGCCGTTGTCGTCGCGCAACGTGTACTGCTCGAGATAAATCGGGGGTTTGTCGTACCGGATCGTCAGTGTTGCCTCGCCTAGGCTGTGCTGATTGAGAACCTTAGCGACGTCTTGCTTATGTTGGAAATCGGGCCATTTGATGAACACAAGGCCACTGATGATAAACACGACGGCGAAAACGAAAACTGCCGTCCCAAACCAACTATCTCGACGCATCCAGCACCCGATTCACCACCGCGTCGGCAAGTGCATTCTCCTTGCGGCGTACGTGCTTCACGTCCACGTGTTCGAATTTGCGTAAAAGGGAGACTACGCGCCGGTGCAGCGGCTGCAAATCCGGATGTTTGACGCGATACTCGCCGGAGAGCTGCTTCACCACCAGTTCGCTGTCCATGCGAACCGCCAACCTGCGAACGCCGTGCTCCAAGGCGGCCTGAAGTCCCAGTTCAAGCGCAGTCCACTCGGCGACATTGTTCGTCGCCGTGCCCAAGTAGTGGCCGACTTCATGCAAGACCGCTCCGTCGGGCGAGATGAGCACCGCGCCCGATGCAGCGGGTCCGGGATTTCCGCGCGATCCTCCATCGGCAAAGAGCGTCGCTTCAGGTGCTGGTGCCGCAAAAAGAGATTCCATTACAACTCTCTTCTTGCAAAAGAAAAAAATTCCGAGGCGTAAAGCCGTCGGAATTTTTCGTTATGGTCGGGCTGGCGGGATTTGAACCCACGATCTCCTGACCCCCAGTCAGGCGCGATAACCAAGCTTCGCTACAGCCCGGTAGGTTGACGTCTTCCGTTCTTTATCTTATTGAAGCGGCAAAAGGATTGGCGGTCATCACGACCCATTCCCCTTCGAGGTCACGGGTGCGGCCCGCCTGGTGCCATCCGGTCTTCTCGTAGAGGCGGAGCGCGGCGGTGTTCCAGGGCCGCACTTCGAGCCGTATCTCCGGCACGCCGAGATCGCGCATCGCTTGCAAACCGGCCATGACGAGCGCGGTAGCGATGCCGCGGCCATGCGCGGTGGGATCTACAGCGATGTTGATCAATTGTGCATCGCCCGTTGCGCGATATCGCCCGCCGCTACGCACAAATGACAGCTTATTTAAAAGTATTCGCGGAAGTGCAGACATTCGTAAACCGAAGCCGCCGCGTAAGGCCGCAAAGGCCCAGCGAAAGATTGCGCCGGACAGCACCGCATGACGCTGGACGCGTTTCAAACTCGAAACGAAGATTGCGTATCCTACTAAACGTCCGTCTTCGCGGGCGGCGAGAAACCCGCTCGGCTCAAACTCACGAATGAACGACCACACGTCGACAAAAGCATTCGGACGAGCACCTTCGCGGTACCGCGATACATGCTCGTCCGAAAATGCTCTGTGAAAAATCTCCGCCGCTTGCGAAAGTTCCCCCGGCGCAAGCGATCCAATACTTAGCGCTTACGTCCGCCTTTTTGAACGGCGTCTTTGAGTGCCGTGCCCGCAACGAATGCGGGTACCTTACGCGCGGGAATTTTAATCGTTGCGCCGGTTATCGGATTGCGGCCTTCACGGGCTTTGCGCTGACGAACCACGAAGCTACCAAACGGTGTAAGCGCCACGCGGTCGCCTTTTTGCAGTCCCGCTTTAATTTCTCTCAGCACGAGCTCGACAATCTGGCTTGCCGCCTTTTTTGATATTTCGGCTTCGGCAGCCACGGCATCGATGATATCGGCTTTCGTCAAAAATCCTCTCCTACAGCGGCTACGGGGGAGAAGGATATACGAAAGCGCTCTGCGGCCTCCTTCACATAAGTGAGGCTGCGGCGCGAAGTGCTAGCAAATAGGAGTTGGCGCCGAAGCCGCCCACGCTACCTGCGCACACCGGCGCGATGACGCTCTTTCGCCGAAACTCTTCACGCGCGTGCACGTTCGAGAGATGCACCTCGATCACGGGAATCGAAATGGCTGCGATTGCGTCGGCGATGGCGTACGAATAATGTGTGTAGGCGCCGGGATTTATCAGCACCGCGTCACAGCCGGTACGCGCAGAATGGAGCGCATCGATAATCGCGCCTTCGCTGCTGAGTTGAACGGTGCGCACGTCGATCGAAAGTTCACGGGCGAGCACGGCAATTGCGGCATCGATATCCGCAAGCGTCTGCTTTCCGTAGATCTCCGGCTCGCGCTCGCCGAGCAAATTCAAATTCGGCCCGTGAACTACTAGCACTCGCATGCCAGGCGTTTCGCAGGGGGAATCTGCGCGCCCTGGCTAATCGCGCAATATGCCCGATTTGATCATCAGCGCGTCGGCGCCCGACGCCGGATTTGCCATTGTCGCCGGAATTACGACCGAACTCGTTCGCGAGGCACAGCATCGCCACGGCTTGAGTCCCACGGCAACCGCAGCCGTCGGCCGGCTCACCACCGGTGCTGCGCTGTTGAGCAGCAGTCTCAAGGGAAAAGAACGCATCTCGCTTCAGGTTTCGGGCGATGGACCACTGGCCAGCGTCGTCGCGGATGCATGGCTCATTGACGAGGAACGCATCGGCGCGCGCGGCTACGCGAAATTTCCGCAAGCGGATCTGCCGCTCAACAAGCGCGGCAAATTCGACGTTGCAGGCGCGATCGGATCGGGTTCGATGCAAGTTACCAAATCATACGAAGTCGGTCAGCCCTACGTCGGCGTGGTCCCGCTCTACAGCGGAGAAATCGCTGAAGACATCGCAGCGTATTTGGTCAATTCCGAGCAGATCCCGAGCGTGGTCGCACTTGGTGTACTCGCCGATCCAAGCGGAGTGAAAGCTGCAGGCGGTGTTATCGCACAAGTTTTACCCGGCGCCGACGAACGCGCGGTAGCGGCGCTCGAAGAACGCGCGCTCGCTATGCCGCCGATTACGAAACTCATCGCCAAGGGCGCAGACGCGCATTCGTTGCTGCACGCGCTCGCGGGATCGGTCGATCTGCGATCGCACCGCACGATCGACGTGCAATTCTCGTGCCGATGCACGCGGGAAAAGGTCGAGGTCGCTCTGCTCGGACTCGGCGCCGACGAGTTACATAAAATGGCGCGCGAACGATCCGAGACTGAAGCGACCTGCGAATTCTGTAAAAAGATGTACGTGTTCACCTCACCGGAAGTGAACGAGCTGGCGGAGCGGCTTAAAAAAGCTTAGCCGGCGGCTCGCGATACGGCTCGATTCGCTGCCAGTATGCTTCTTTGATCGTGCCGCCGGCGTTCTCGTACCACCAGCCGCATTCGCAGCGGATCGGCGGATCGCCGGGGTGCGGATAATTGTATTCGCGCTTACAGCGTTTGCACACGAATTTACGGCCTTCGATGGGCTTCATCGACGACGTGTACGTAACTGCTTGATCGGCCATCTTATCTCTCGTTGGGCAGCACTTTGACGAATTTGCGCGATCCTACGGAGAGGACCGCCGGCTCGGTGGCGGGCCACGCCGCCCTCGGGTCGCTGACGAGTATACCATCGACCTTCACGCCATTCCCCGAGATTAGTCGCTCGGCGGCACGCTTGCTCTCGGCAAACCCCGCAGCCACCATCACGTCGATAACGCGCCGCGCGTCGCCGAGCGCGATCTCCGGCACGTGGTCGGCCGGCAACTCCTTGCGCTGCACGGTACGCTCGAAGTACTCGCGCGCAGCGGCGGCGGCTTCGCGCCCATGATACCGCGCGACGACGTCTTCTGCCAACCGCTTTTTCTCCGTCATCGGATGCAGTTTGCCGTCATTCAACCCTTCCGTCAGCCGCCCCACGTGCGCAGCGGAGCGGAACGCGGCGAGGCGCGCATAGCGCGGAATCATTTCATCCGAGATGCGCATGAGTTTGCCGAACTGCTGCTCGGGCGACTCGGTCAAACCGACGTAATTGCCTTTGGACTTCGACATTTTTTCAACGCCGTCGAGCCCTTCGAGCAGCGGAACGGTCATGCAAACTTGTTCGCGTTGACCCAGTTCTCGTTGATAATGCCTGCCCATCAGCAAGTTGAAGAGCTGATCGTTTCCGCCCAGTTCGATATCGGCGTGCAATGCAACGCTATCGTACGCCTGCGCCACCGGATACAAAAATTCATGTAACGAGATAGGCGTACCGCTGTTATAGCGCGTGCGGAAATCTTCACGCTCGAGCACTTGCGCAACCGTAACGCGCGAGAGCAGGCGCAGCATGTCGGCCATGTTGAGCGGCGCGAGCCACGACGAGTTGTACTCCAGCGTAATGCGATCCATGTCGAGCACTTTGCCGGCTTGATCGGCGTACGTTTTCATGTTCGCTTCGATCTCTTCGCTCGAAAGCGGCGGGCGAAGCTCGTTGCGTCCGGTCGGATCGCCGATGCGCGCCGTAAAATCGCCGATGAGCAGGACCACCTTATGTCCCGCCTCCACGAATTGCTGCAGCTTATGCAGTACGACGGCATGCCCGATATGCAGATCCGCGCTCGTCGGATCCAGACCGAGCTTTACGGTAAGCGGGCGGCCTTCACGCAGCCGTGCTTCGAACTCGGGCCGCGTCTCGACGTGATCGAACCCGTCTAATAATTCTTCAACCGCAGGAGTGCTCATGAACCCGACCCTGGTTCAAAGCCCACTATCCCGCCGCCTTCAACGCAGGTCGAAAACGGTGACCCCGCCGCCGCCTTCATTTTCATCCCCGTACCGGACGTTCTTGACGTGAGGATGCCCGCGCAGAAACTCTTGCAAGCCACGGCCGAGCATGCCGGTACCTTTGCCGTGAATGAGACGCAGCGGCGAATTCCCCGCGAGAATCGCTTCATCGATCCATTGGTCAACAAGTGGCTCCGCCTCGATATAGCGCTTACCGCGCACGTCCAGCTCAGACATTGTACGAGTCGCCGCTTCCAGTCTGGCTCCCTTGTCACCCCGAGCCTGTCGAAGGGCGCGATCCCTGGTGCGCTGCACGTCACTCTTCGGCACAACGGTTCGCATAGCGCCTATTGCGACGAGTACCGAATCGCCGTTGTCTGCGATCACCGTCCCGTCTTGACCATACGAGAGGACGCGAACGGGGTCGCCCGTCGACAGGCTCAGGGTGACACTGGAATCGGCATCAGCTTTCTCAGGCTTCACGCCGAGATCGCGGCGCATTTCGTCGAGCGTGCGCTGCAGCAGCGCGCTCTGCGATGCGGTGACCTTTGGTCTCGACGATGCGCGGCTCGCAAGCTCGGCCGTAAACTCCCGCAACGCTTCCTGCATACGCGCTTCAGCAGCGTCCGCGAACTGGCGGCGTTCCCGTTCCAACGCCTCCGTACGTGACCGCAGATTGTTTTGCAAGCGATCGACGTGCGAGCGTTCGCGCGAGAGCGCCTCGCGCTCGCTCTGCAACTGCGCGTTTATGTCCGACAACTCGGCAAGTGCAGTTTCGTAGTCGCGCTCGCGCGTGCTCAGTAGCGACTGCGCCCGATCGATGATCTCGCGCGGAATTCCGAGCGAACGCGCAAGCGGAAACGCGAGCGATTGCCCCGGTGTCCCCACGTCGAGATGGTACGTCGGCGCGAACGTTTGCGGATCGAATCGCACGCTCGCGTTTACAACACCGGGCGTTTGGTGCGCGAAGAGCTTGAGTTCAGTCGAATGCGTCGTGACGATGCCGCATGCGCGCACGCGAAGCAATCCTTCGAGCATGGCCACGGCAAGCGCCGCACCGCTGGTCGGCTCGGTTCCGCCACCGATCTCGTCCACGAGCACGAGCGAATGTTCGTCCGCCTCGGCCAAAATTTGCCGCATGCGCTGCAGATGCGCGGAAAACGTCGACGCGTTCTCGGCGATCGACTGCTCGTCGCCGATATCGGTAAAGATTCGCGTGAACCGCCCGATTCGCGTATTCTCAGCAGCCGGAATCTGCATACCCGCATAGGTCATCACGACGAAGAGTCCGACCATTTTGAGGGCTACGGTCTTACCGCCCATGTTCGGTCCGCTTATGACGACGAGGCGCGTTTGCTCGTCCAGCTCGATCGACTGCGGGACGGCGCGCTCAGCCAGCAGCGGATGCCGCCCATTGGTAATACAGAGTGTTGCTTCGTCAAGCAATTCGGGCGCTCGCGCGTCCATCGCTTGCGCGATGCGTGCCTTGGCTACGAGGACGTCGAGCTGCGCGAGCATCTCGACGTTCGCTTCTATTTGAGCGGCGTCCGCGCCGACGTGACGCGAGAGTTCCTCGAGAATGCGCGCAATCTCGCGCTCTTCTTCCAGCCGCAGCGTTCGCACGCGATTATTTGCATCGAGCGCCGCCAGCGGTTCGACGAACAGCGTTTGGCCGCTCGAACTGGTGTCGTGCACGATTCCGGGAACCTCGCCGCTGAACTCCGCTTTGATGGGAACGACGAAGCGGCCCTCGCGAATCGTGACGACGGCGTCTTGGATAGCTTTCGCGTACTTGGATGAGCGCAGCAGCGCGCTAACGCGATCGCGCGCCTCGGTTTGCGCGTGCTGCAGATTTTTGCGAATCCGTCCCAGCGCAGGCGACGCGCGCTCTAAAACGACACCGCGTTCGTCGATCGCATTGACGAGCGCGCGATGGAGATCCTTGAGGGGACGATACGGCGCGGTGATATGCGCAATAGGTTCATCCGGCTGTTCGCGCGTCTTGTTGTACGCGGCGGCCGCCGCAGCAATCGCTTCGCCGATTGCGCGCAGTTCGGTAGCGCCAAGCGCGTTGCCGATGCTCGCACGCTGCGTCAGATCCTCCGTCTCAACCGCCGGCAGCACGTGCATGTCCGCACCGGCGACGAGTTCGCGCACATGGCCCGTTGCCGCTTGCTCTTGCCGTACGCGCTCGAAGTCGACGAACGGATGCAACTCGCCGGCATAGCGGTGTCCGCGCTCCGTATGCGTCGCTGCGACGACACGCTCGCGTACGCCGGCAAAGTCCAGCGTCTCGAGCGTGCGAT
>CAZRQS010000031.1:0-4437 GCA_964602255.1 uncultured bacterium
GGTTTATTGCTTGTCCGGTTAGTAGTCGGTGGATTTATGCTGACGCACGGCCTTCCGAAATTGGACGATAGCGATCACGAATACGCGAAGTCATTTGAAGGCCTGGGTTTTCGTCCTGGTGCGACGTTCGTGTTGAGGGCGGGGGCCGCTGAGACGTCGGCCGCGGTGTTGATTGGTCTTGGCGCCTGCGGGCCGGCGGGTCCCACGCTGCTTCTCTCTGACATGATCGTTGCAATGCTGGCCGTCGCAGCAAAAGAAGAGAAGTTCGATCCAAGTAAACACGAGCTCGAAGCGTTGTACGGTTCGATTGCCGCGCTCTTGTTGCTAAGCGGACCCGGAAGCTTATCGATGGATCGCCTGGTGGGTGTGCACCGTTTGAATGAACCGTGGTTGCGATTTCTTTCGCTCGCATCAGCCGTTGCGGGCGCCGCCTTCATGCTGAGCCGGCGAGAGCCGAGCGCGCATCGCGCGCGCCGCGCTACGTAAGGTAAGCTGCTTCGAACGCGTCCGCCATATCACGAATCAATTTGAACTGCTCGCGCAGGGTGAGTTTTTCCGACGGCCCCGTCGGCGTGTTGTTGCAGTCGCAAATATAGATGCGGCCGTCGCTTTGGTCGCGTAGAACGTCGAGCGCGCCTAGGTCGAGCTTCATCGATGCGCAAAACTGCTCGATCTTTTCCCGTTCGTCGCGTGAGAAGACCTCGGACACATCGCAGTTTCTGCTGTAATACGCCAGCGGTTGAAATCGGGTGTTGAGCGGGCGATAGTTCTCGTACGCTCCGGTGACCTTTCCGGCAACGATGAGGACGCGCCACTCCACCATTCCCTTGGGTGTTTGGAAATCGACACACCGCTGATACACGTAACCCGGCTCTACGGACGCAAGCGGTCCTTGAAAGAGCTGCGCATCGTGCCCCCCGTTGCGTTCCGATTTGCGTAGCACGACGCCGTCGTATGTGAGCGGATCGATCTCCAGTCCATAACCGAAGACGGCACGAAAATGCTGGCCGACGCGTGACTTTCGAATGTCGGTGCACTCCGCGTTGATAACCGCGTGCCGCTCTCGAAAACGCTGAACCAACGATTGATCGACCTCATACTGCGTAGAGGGATGCCATGCAAACGCGAGATCCGTATCGCGCTCACTGCTAGCGCAAACCTTTGCTCCGCACGTCTTGAGGATCTTCCACGCCACGTATGTTTCGGCGGGCTGAAAGCGGTCCATCGGCATCGGGAAAAACGCGACCTTGCGTACACGCCGAATGCGCGCGCATTTCTGAACGAACGGCACGGCGTATCTTACTGCCATTTTTGAGCGCCAGCTCTCGCGCTTGAAGTGCGCCTTCAAGTACTGCGCGTTGAGATACGCGCCCGGATTTGCAGCGAGTTTGCGAGCGTAATGAAACGGGCTCTTCATACTCGTCCATCATCTACATGGCCGTTGGGTCCAGCAAGCAGGCGCGCAGCCCCTGAGGTTGAGACTTCAGCCCTACACGGTGGAGCATCCGAACGCTCGAGTATAACCCTCGCCTTTGCGGCGCGGTATAATGTGAGTGTCGAATAGCCAATAGGTAAAAACGATAAGGACAAGAGCCCCGACATCCAGTCAGAGGCTCTTTCCTTGTGTAGCGGGTACCCCGTCGCGCATGGCGGATTTGACCCTAACGAACACCCATGACCATCGTGTCGCGCTGAGTTCCCTCGGCGCTGCAATCACCGGTATCTTCGTCCCCGACCGGGCGGGCCGCGTGGCGGACGTCACTGTCGGCGCGGGCGCAAGCGCAGGCAAAACCGTCGGACGGTACGCGAACCGTATTGCGCGCGGCGAATTCGAACTCGATGGAACGACCTATACGCTTGCCGTTAACGAAGGCCGCAATACCTTGCACGGCGGTCCTGACGGATTTTCGCATCGCGATTGGGAGATTACCGCGGCGACCGATTCGACGGCGGAGTTTGTGCTACACAGCGCTGACGGCGACCAAGGCTTTCCCGGAACGCTCGAGTGCCGCGTTCGATATACGTGGACGGATGAAGGCGCGCTGCGCTTGGAGTACGTCGCGTCTACCGATAAGCCGACCGTTATCAATCTCACCAATCACGTGTACTTTAATTTGAACGGCGGTATGGCTGCGGATATCGCTGGGCAAGAATTGCACATCGCCGCGTCGGCATTTACGCCGCTCGACGTTGAACTGATACCGACCGGTGAGATTGCATCCGTCGATGGTACCTCGCGCGATTTCCGTGCACTCAGAGCGATTGGCGAAGAGATGTACGACAGCAATTTCGTTCTCGACGATTGGAACGGTACGCTACGCTTTGCAGCGCGAGCGAGCGATCCGCTCTCCGGCCGTTCGCTGATCGTGGAGACGACTGAGCCAGGCTTGCAACTCTATACGGGCAAGCCCGGCGCGTTCGCCCTGGAGACGCAGCACTTCGCCGATGCGCCGCATCATCCGAATTTTCCGAGCACCGTGTTGCGTCCGGGCGAGACCTTCCGTTCGATCACCGTCTACCGCTTCGGCTGGGAGAAATAGCGAGAAGCCGCGGCGAACACGCCTGCCCGTGTCAGAATACGTCTATCAAATGTACCGCGTCGGCAAGGTCGTGCCGCCGAAGCGGGAGATCCTCAAAGATATTTCGCTCAGTTTCTTCCCGGGTGCGAAAATCGGCGTGCTGGGTCTCAACGGCGCAGGCAAGTCCTCGCTGCTTCGCATCATGGCCGGCGTCGACACCGAATTCGAAGGTGAAGCAAAGCCGATGCCCGGCATCAGCATCGGGTTTCTCGAGCAAGAGCCAAAGCTCGACCCCACAAAGACAGTTCGCGAAACCGTTGAGGAAGCGCTGGGCGAAATCTTTGCTGCACGCAAGCGTCTAGAAGAAGTCTACGCGGCGTACGGCGATCCCGATGCAGATTTTGACAAACTCGCCGAAGAGCAGGCCAAACTCGAAGCGATTCTCGCAGCACGCGATGCGGATAGTTCAGACTTGCAGCTCGAGGTCGCCGCCGACGCGTTGCGGTTGCCCCCGTGGGATGCGCAAATCGCGCCGCTCTCGGGCGGTGAAAAACGCCGCGTCGCGCTTTGCCGGTTGCTGCTCTCAAAACCCGACATGCTGCTGCTCGACGAGCCGACCAACCATCTCGACGCCGAAAGCGTGGAGTGGCTCGAACAGTTTCTGCAGCGTTTTCCGGGGACGGTTGTTGCGGTAACGCACGATCGCTACTTCCTGGACAACGCTGCGGAATGGATTCTCGAACTCGATCGCGGCCGCGGTATTCCGTGGAAGGGCAACTACAGCTCGTGGCTCGATCAAAAACAGGCGCGTCTTGCTGCAGAAGAAGCCGCCGAAAGCGCGCGCCAGAAAGCCCTCAAACGCGAACTCGAATGGGTTCGATCTTCAGCGCGCGGACGTCAGTCCAAAAACAAGAGCCGCCTTTCGCGATTTGAAGAGCTCTCCAGTTACGAATATCAACGCCGCAACGAAACGCAAGAGATCTTCATTCCCGTTGCCGATCGCTTGGGCGACAACGTGATCGAATTCAAGAACGTGCGCAAAGGCTACGGCGATAGGTTGCTGATGGACGACGTGTCGTTCCGGATACCGCCGGGCGCGATCGTCGGTATCATCGGGCCGAACGGCGCCGGTAAGTCCACGCTCTTCCGCATGATCGCCGGTAAAGAGCAACCCGATTCCGGCGAGATTGCGATTGGTCCCACGGTGAATCTGGCCGTCGTCGATCAAAGCCGCGAAGCGCTGCAGAACGACAAAACCGTGTTTGAAGATGTTAGCGGCGGTTTGGACATCCTCAACGTCGGCCGCTTCGAGATGCCCTCACGCGCGTACTTAAGCCGCTTTAATTTCAAAGGCGGCGATCAGCAAAAACTCGTCGGCAAGTTGTCAGGCGGCGAACGCGGACGGCTTCACCTTGCAAAGACGCTTCTCAGCGGCGCGAACGTGCTGCTGCTCGATGAGCCGTCCAATGATTTGGACGTCGAGACGTTGCGCGCCCTCGAGGACGCGCTGAGCGAATTTGCCGGAACGGTTCTGGTCGTGAGCCACGATCGCTGGTTTTTGGACCGTATCGCAACCCATATCATAGCTTTTGAAGGCGATTCCGAGGTTCAATTTTTTGAAGGCAATTACCACGAGTACGAAGCCGATAAGGTCAAGCGCCTCGGCGAAGAAGCGGCGCGCCCGCACCGTATTCGTTACAAACCATTAATTCGCGTATAGCGTCCCGCGTGGTCTTTTGGTCCTTTTTTAAGGCATCCTTGACTCAAGGAGAGTAAACTCTTTATATACCGTTCCCGAGTTTTTCGTATCGTCCGGTGTACGGAGGACCATAATGGCTCGAGGGGCCCGCGCAAGACCCGCGCTTATTGACGCAGGGGTTCTTGCCGTCCGCTTCAATCGCAACATACACCGGTCGGT
>CAZRQS010000031.1:4537-16018 GCA_964602255.1 uncultured bacterium
TTGCTCGTTGCCGCATTGACCATTGTTCTGCAGCGCCGCGCAGTTAAATACCAGAATCAGCTCGTGCAATCGCTCGTGCAAGAGCGAGAAGAGGGTGGACGCCTGAGCGAATGGCGTGCGCGTTTGCTCGCCATGCTTGCGCATGACTTCAAATCCCAGCTTGCCGTGCTCATCGGCGGCTCGCATTTGCTCGAAGATTTTCCGCACCGGCGGGGCGATGTCGTCTTGCTGGCATCGCTTCGCAACGCGTCTTATGAGCTTGCGCAAATGGCGGACAATGCTATTTTGCTCGCTCGTGCACAGGAACGCAAAATCGTGCTTCAGCGAACGGCGTTCGACATCGGCGAGGTTATCGAATCGGTCGTTCAACGCTATGGTAACGAGCGTGAATTCAATATTCATCGCTCCACCCCGACGGCAATTGTCGAAGCGGATCGCTCGTATTGCGGCCGTGTCTTCGACAACGTTATCGGCAACGCGGTCAAGTACTCGGAAAAACCTGTCGCGGTATATTTGAGCGAAGACGCGAACTACGTCAAAGTTACCGTCGTAGATTTGGGTATCGGCATTGCGCCGGAAGAGCTGCCGCATATTTTTGAAGAGTTTTGGCGCTCCGAACGCGCAACATGGAAGAGCAAAGGCAGCGGCGTCGGCCTCTTCATCGTCAAAACGATTATGGAAGCACACGGCGGCTCGATCGAAGTGCGCAGCAAATTCGGCCAAGGAACCTCTGTCACGTTGACGTTCCCGCGCGCACGCGTCGCGTTCCCCTCGCTGGAAACGGCTGTCCCCGCTCGCGCTTAACGCTGCTGCGACTTCGCGCGTTGCATTTGTGACGCGGCAACGGTTACGCTCGTAACGGGTGCATTTCATGCTCCACAACGCCTGGAACGGACTGCGTACAGTGTTTGCGCCAACGCGCGGCTCGGCGCAAACGTACGTCGAGAAAAATCTGCTGGGTATTTTCGGTTTAGTTTTGCTCGTCGGGGCCGTGCCCGAAATTCTATTGCATCACGTGCTCGTTCCGCGCGGTCATTGGTGGATTGCGTTCCTTTTAGACGTGCTCGTGCTGTACACCGCAGCGTGGGTCCTCGCGCTGTATGCAAGCATGGCGCAGCGGCCGCACGTGCTCGATGAAGAGCACATCGTGTTTCACCGCGGTGCGCTAGGGTATGCGGAAGTTGAACGTGCCGCGATCGTTCACGTGGTGCCGCTTACCAATCCCGACGCTCGCGCAATACGCCGCGAAAATCGGCAGGCGTATTTCGGCGTGCCTGGATGCGACCTCGTCCAGCTGCTTTTGAGCGCTCCCGCGCGCATCAAACGAACCTTTCCCTCCGCAAATGAATCGACTAGCTGCGAGCTGTTCGTGGCGACCGACCGACCGCACGAGCTCTGCGCGCTGCTTCGAAGCGGCGAATTAAAACAGGAGCGTTGAAAACTCGCCGACTTGCGTGAAGCCGACGCGATCGTACAGTGCGAGCGCCGCGGTGTTAAAGCCGTTCACGTATAAGCTGAGCGACGGAGATTCGTCGAGCAGCTCCTCACACACACCGTGAAGCGCAGCGGTGGCCAGTCCCCGCCCGCGAAGTGAAGGCGGCGTCCAGATGCCTTGCATCTGCAGCGTTTGATCGCTGCGTGGTCCCGCGTTGCAAAAGAAGCAGAGTTCGCCTTGGTGTTCGCCGACCCACCACAACCCGCGATCGATCATCATTCGGACGTTTGAATTGAACTCTGCGGCATAACTGCGTGGATCGTACTCGAGCTCGTGTTCGATCATCTTGGCGGAGTTGTAGGCGACTGCTTCCCATTCGTCCGGACGCGCGCGCCGGACGGTCACGCCGTCACGGTCGCCGCGCAACGCACGGCGGTCAATCGCAAGCAGCGGCTGGCTCTCGCGAACTAGACGCGCCGGCGAATGCCAGCTGCGTACGAGCTCCCAATAGCGTTCGACCGTTGCGCGCGGCCCGACGATCATGCGCTCGAAGCGGTACACCGGCGCAGTTTCCGCGAACGCGCGGACAACGTCGTCGTTTTGAGCCGCCATCACGACCTGCCGGCCGAAGAATGCGACGCCGCGAACGCCGGCTTGTGCGTCGACGTAGACGTAGAGCGCCGAGCGCGTACTCGTCGAGCGATCGCGCGCGATCAGCCAAGCGAGGAAGACGTTGTCGAACGGCGCCTGCGAAAGAAATGCAAGCGCAGCGCGCTCGTGCGCCCGCACGAGACGTTGCACTCCGAATTGCGTTAACTGAGTTTGAGTACGAATGTCGGTTTGCTCGTCGGTTGTTTGCTGCCGCCGTCGGGCTCTACGCTGACGGCAACCGCAGAAATCTGCTTTGCGTTTACGGGAATCGGTACCACTGCCACGCCGTTGCCGTTTGGTACGAACGTCACGGACGGTGACATTGTGCTTGCGCCGGTGCGCAGCGTCCAAGCTTGGTAGACTTTACCCTTCGGCGGCGCAGGCAATGCATTCATTGCGATGTAGATCCGCGAACCGTGACGTACGACCTCGCCGTTGGTCTCCCCGGTTTGCACCGGAAAGCGCTGCGAATCGGGTGCAACCAAATCCGCGATGGCCGTGCGCTGCAGCGCGAGCTCGCGCGTAACTTGCGCCGTATGTGCACTGAGCTGCGCAAGCTGTGCTTGATTCTGTCGCAATTCGGAGTTGAGCGAGATATTCATGATACCGGTAACAAGTGCAACGACAAGACATGCGGCCGCAACGGCATATGCAGGCCACACGATGGGCCGCACGGCTTTCATCTCGCCGACGTTCGGCCGTATCTGGCGCATGATGCGCTTTTTCAGTAACGGACTGGGCGGGCTGACCGACTCGGCGGCACTCGCCGAATCGGGGCACGCTTCAGCAGAAACAGCGAGTGCGCTGACCGTGGGCAGCAGCTGACGGTACTCTTCACGGCATTCCTCGCACGTCTCCAAGTGCGCGCGAACAGCCTGCGCTTCCGCAGGCGGCAACGCACCGAGTGCGTAGACGGCAACGCTGTCAAGCATGCTGTCATCGTGCGCGTTCATACCGTCACCATTCCCTCGAGCGCGCTACGCAAGCGGCGAAGGCCGGAGCGAATGCGTGTCTTGACGGTACCCAGCGGAGTGCCCGTTCGGCGCGCGAGTTCTTCGTGCGTAACGCCGCCGAAGAATCCCATCTCGATCAGCTCGCGCTGCTCGGCCGGGAGCTGTTTGAGGGCGCTGCGCACGTGCGCGGCGTCGATCGCGGCGAAAGCGCGTTCCTCGAGAGGTTCGTCGTCAGGCTGGTGCTCGGGAAGCTCGACGTGCGCGCGCGATTTACTGCGCAGCACATCGAGCGCGCGGTTGCGAGCGATTCTCACGATCCAGCCTGCAAAATTCCCTGACACGAACAGATCGGGTGAACTCCATATCTTGAGGAAGACGGCTTGCGTGACGTCCTCGGCCGCGGCCACGTCGCCCAACATGCGCAGCGCCACGCCGTATACCAAGCGGTTATACGCGTCGTAGAGCGCTTCGAAAGCGGCGGCGTTGCGCGCGCGCACGCCAGCCATGAGTCGGTCGGCGTCTTCCACACAGTCCTGTTTCGCGTCACCGCGAGCTTCCCCCGGCGTACTAACGGGCAAGGAAGCAGACTGGATGCTCTGAACGGAGTTGAGCGACGCGCCGTCGTAGGTCGGCCAGTGTGGGGGCTCTTGAAACGATCCGTGCTCTAATCCCGGAATTTGGCGGTTATGAGGACGTCGAGAAACGGCGCATAGCAGACGAACAGGTCCGCGCGTTCGCCGGCGAGCGGCTTGCTGAACTGCCGGCTGAGATAGTCGACTCGTTCTCGCCCGACGAACGCGAGATTTACGATCGTCTTCTGCTGCGCAGTGAGTTTCTGAATCAACCCGCCTTTCGGGTGTTCGAAGAGAAACCGGCGCCGGAGCGCATCAACGCCATGCTCGAGGCCGACGCCGAGCTGGTGACGGCGGCCAAAGAGCTTGAAACGGCAAAACCTCAGAATGCCGGCGACATCCTGCGCCGCCTGAATGAAGCCTTCGATGAGCGCGACGACGCGATGACCAAAGCGTGATCCTCGCCGCCATGATGATCGGGGCGCTGCACCTGCTGCCGCGTCCACAGAGCGTTCACGCCATGCGTTGCGCGCGGCCGTTTTCATTTTCGCACGCTCTTGGTGTGGGTTCCGATTTCGATAACGGTGCGTTCCAGGAGATTAACGAACGTTGGAAAGCGCTTGGCCTGCCTGGTTTGCAACGCTCGAGCAGCCCTGACGTTCGCATCGTGCACGCCGCGTTACCGGCGCAAGCGTATCGTCTTCGCCTCGGTCCTGACGGCGCGGTCGTCATAGAAGCCGGCGACGGCGACGGCGCCTTCTATGCAGCCATGACGCTGGCACAGCTGCCGCAGCGCTTCGGGTCGCAGTGGGAGTTGCCGTGCGCGAGCATCAGCGATGCGCCGGCGCTGCGCTGGCGGGTACTCTCCGACGACGTTTCGCGCGGGCCATTGCCCAACATGCGCTATTTCAAAGAGCGCATCCGCACGATCGCCGCTTTTAAAATGAACGGCTACTCACCGTACATGGAGCATGTGTTCGTCGATCCGCACGATCCGCTGCCCGCGCCGCTGGACGGCATTACGCCCTCCCAGCTGCGCGAGTTGAACGAGTACGCAGCACGTTTCCATGTAACGTTCATTCCCGAACAGCAGACGTTCGCGCACATGCACAATACGCTGCGCTTAGAGCAGTACGCGAGCGCAGCGGAAGAGCCGCACAGCTTTTTGCTCAGCCCCGCCTCGCGACTGTCGCTTGAGTACATCGCCGGAGTCATCAAAGATGAACTGGCGATTCTGCCGCATCCGCGATTTTTCCATATCGGTTCGGATGAAACGTCCTCGCTCGGCGATGGACAGAGCAAAGCACTGGTCGCGCAGCGTGGGAAATCACAGGTGTATGCCGGGCATATTCGCGCGATGAACAATCTCATCAAAGGCTCGGGCGCGCGTTTGATGCTTTGGGATGACGGCATCGAAAACGATCCGTCGATCATGAAGCTGATTCCCAAAAACGCGGTTGTCATAAATTGGCACTATGGCAACGAGCGCACGTTCATGCCGTACATCAATCTGCTGGCAAACGGCGGGTTCGATCAGATGGTCGCCCCCGGCGATAGCAATTGGAATCAGATTTATCCGGACGTC
The DNA here is from genome assembly GCA_964602255.1 of uncultured bacterium. Classification (GTDB taxonomy): domain Bacteria; phylum Vulcanimicrobiota; class Vulcanimicrobiia; order Vulcanimicrobiales; family Vulcanimicrobiaceae; genus CAZRQS01. Next base: position 9,734 of record CAZRQS010000031.1, read on the forward strand.
ACGACGGCGCTGGCCAACGAGCGCAAGTTCATCGACGAAGGTAAACAGGCACATGTCATAGGCCTGTTTCAAACGGTGTGGCACGACGACGGAGAGTCGCTGTTCGAGGCGACGTGGTATCCGATCGTGTACGCTGCAGCAAATGCGTGGGAGCAGGCTAGCATCGAACCAGCCCGCTTCCAAGCGGATTTCCCGCTCGCGTTCTTCGGAAGCGCCGACGCCGCGTACGGTCGCGATATCGCCGCGCTTGCGGGGATCCAAACGCGCATGGCCGACGCGTACGATTTTTCGAGCAATTATCTGATGTGGGTCGATCCATATAATCCGCTCGCTGCGGCGCACATGCAAAAGGTCGACCTGCACGCTGTGCGTCTTGATGCCGAATCGGTCGAGCAACATTTGTTGCAAAACACTCCGCCGCTACATGCAAATGCCGCGCGCGTGATGTTTTTGGCCGCGCGCAAGTATGACTTCATCGGCCGGCGCTTCCAAGCGGCGCAAGAGATTCGCGACTATTACGCGCCGAACTACCGCGGACTCTACTGGTCGAAGTACTGGTTCTGGGAGATGCGCGACGGCTACGAGGAGATCGAGCCGCTCTACGCGGCGGCGTGGCGCTACGAAAACCGTGAAAGCCATCTTGCCGGTAATCTCGAGCGCTTCCACATGGCCGCGCAGCAGAATATCCAGCGCGCAGATCGCGTTTACGATGCGACGCTGCAGTACGCGGCAACAAAGGCATTACCACCCTTCGCCGACATCATCAAATGATCTCCGGCGTTCTCATTCTGCTGGTCTTTCTGGTTTTTGCGGCGCTCATGTACACGCGACGCATGCCCGCGCTGCTTGCCGTGCCCGCCATGGCGATCGTGATGGCGTTCGCAGCAGGCGTTCCGGCTCTGGGAGTCGGCGGCATCATCGTCACCGGCGCGTCCGCGCTCGCGAAGGTGTATGTTGCGGTGATCTTTGGCGCGATGCTGGGCCGCGTCACGCTCGATACCGGCATCGCGAAGAGTATCGTGAACTTTGCAGCGGAATTCGGCGGCGAACAGCCGATGATTTTGGCGCTCGTACTGTGTGCCGTCGTCGCGCTGCTGTTCGTTTCAATGTCCGGTCTCGGCGCGATTATCATGATTGGCTCCATCGTCTTGCCGATCATGATGACGACCGGCGTACCGCGCAAAATCGCTGCGACGATGTTCCTGATGGCCTTCGCGCTGGGGTACATCTTCAACATCGTCAACTGGAAGTTCTATACGCAACTCTTCGGTATCACCCAGCAGCAGGTGTACCGCTACGCGATCATTCTTGCCGTCATCGACCTCATTGCGCTGCTCACGTATACCGTTGTTTCGTTCCAGCGCTCGCGCGCCTACGCAACGTGGGCCGTACGTGCCGAACAGAAGGCGGCGGAGCATCACGTTCCGTTCTACGCGCTCATCACGCCCGTGCTGCCCATCGTGCTCTACTTCGCGCTGGGTCTTGACCCGATACTCGCGTTCATGGTCTCAGCGGTGTACGGAGCCGTGACGACGCGTCCGCTGCTTGCGGTGAAGACGCTCGTTGCCGCCGCGATACGCGGTGTCGAAGACGTAGCGCCGGCGATCGTTTTATTCATCGGTATCGGCATGTTGTTTACCGCGACGCAGCAGCCCCAGTTCGTCGCCGCAATGCATCCGCTCGCTAGCGGGGCTCTGCGCAATCCGATCGTGTTCGTTGCGATTTTCGGGCTGCTCAGTCCACTCGTGCTCTACCGTGGTCCGCTCAATCCATTCGGTGTCGGCATCGCAATCTTCACCGTGCTGCTTTCTGCACACGTTCTCCCGGCCGTGATTCTGGTCGCGGCGGTAATGGCCGTGGTGCAGGTCCAGAACGTGTGCGATCCAACCAATACGCAAAACGTGTGGGTCGCCAACTTTACCGGCGTGCCAATCGATGAAATCACCAAACGCACGCTGCCGTATCAGGTTGCGGTTGCGACTGTTGCTTGTATCGTCGTCGTCGCTGCCGCGCCATGGTTGTTCGGTTCGAATCCATTTGCATCGCCAATCGCTGCCGCACAAGCGGCGACGCTACCCGAGCCGGGCTTTTACTCCGGTGACCGCGCCGTCAATCATATTGCCGTTGGCAGTGACGGTTCCGGCGACGCGCGCACTGCGCTGCCGGTTGTCGTTCGCGAGCTCGGTGTAGCACCGGTACATGCGTTTTCGATGCAAACCGATCCGAACGCCGACGATTGCGCGCGTAAGGGATACGCTGCGTACGTTAGCGTGAGCTCGACGCGCTTTACCATTGTCGAAGGCACTGATGTCGACATCGGCGTGAAGTTGCTGGACTGCGGCGGTTGGGAAGTGGCCGAGTGGCACGATCATCACGTGTTCAAGCAACCTTCAGCACAGGACGTCGAACAGCTGGCGGCACAAGGCGTCTCTCGTTTACACGAGTGGGCGCAAGCCAATCCGGTTCGCTGGTCGCATCTGATCGCCCAGGGCGTTGCGTACGCGCACAGCGATCCACCGACGTACTTTTACGCGCTTTTCAAAACGGTCGACGGCAACATGCGCACCTACGTTCGCGGCGGTGGCCCAGCATATATAGCCGGCATGCGCACAAACGACATCGTCGATAAGCTCGACGGAAAATACTGGTGGGAGTACGGTACGTATCAAACCCAGGCACGCGCTTACGACGGAAAACCGCATTCGTTCGAATTGGAGCGCGCGGGAAAAACCATCGACGTACAACTAGGAGAACCGTTTACGACATGACCGCGATAGACCGGGAACTCGCCGCATATTGCGATGCGCACGAGGACGAATACTTGGACGAGCTCAAGTCCTGGATTGCGATTCCCTCAATCTCTGCGAATCCTGCGCATGGGGGCGACGTGCGGCGTTGCTGCGAGCGTCTGGTAGAACGCATGCGCGGAATCGGTTTGGATGCGGCCGTTCTCGAAACGGACGGTAATCCTCTGGCTTACGGGGAGTGGCTAAACGCACCGGGCAAGCCCACGATCCTCATTTACGGACACTATGACGTGCAACCGGTCGATCCGGTCGATCTTTGGGAGAGTCCGCCGTTTGAAGCGCAGGTGCGCGACGGAAAAATCTTCGGCCGCGGCGCGGTGGACGACAAAGGCCAGGTGCTCATGCATCTTGCCGCCATAGAGGCGCATCTGCGCACGCGCGGCTCGCTTCCCATTAACGTTAAAGTCGTCGTTGAAGGCGAAGAAGAGATTGGCTCCCCGAATTTCGAGGCCGCGCTTGCGCGCTACGAGTCCAAATTGCATGCGGACTTGGCGGTGATCTCCGATACGGCCGTGTACGCGGAAGATGTTCCGTCGCTGACAACGTCGATGCGCGGCTTGGTGAGTTGGGAGATCGCGGTAACTGGACCAAAAGAAGATCTCCATTCCGGATATTTCGGCGGCCTGGTCGACAACCCGATCGAAGTGCTTGCGCGCCTCATCGCGCGGCTCAAAGATGAATACGGCCGCGTTGCGGTTCCCGGTTTCTACGATGGTGTTCTCGAACTGGATCCGCGCGCTGTGGCGGAGCTCGAGGCGCTGCAGTTTGATGAAGCAAAGGAAGCGCGCAATCTCGGCCTGCCCCAGCTTGGCGGTGAACGCGATCGCATGCCGCTCGAACGCCAATGGTTTCGCCCGACGCTCGAGTGCAACGGCATTTGGGGCGGTTATCAAGGTCCGGGAAGCAAGACGATTATCCCGAGCTGGGCCCGAGCAAAGATTTCCGCACGTCTGGTGGCCAATCAAGATCCCACGCGTGTCAAAGAAGCAGTGCGAAAATTTCTTCTCGATGCTGCGCCGTCTACAGTGCGAGTGGAGATCGAAACGGGTGGGGATGTGCGCGCTGTTTCCACTTCACGCGATCATTCGGCGGTAGCTGCGGCTGCACGCGCGATGGAAGCCGGATTCGGAAAAGCGCCGGTCTTCATCGGCACCGGCGGAACCATTGGACCGGTGGCGAGCTTCGACCGGATTTTAGGAATGCCGCAAGTCCTCATCGGTGTCGGTCTTCCGGACGATCGGATTCACGCGCCGAACGAGAAGTTCACGCTCTCGCAATTTTTCGGCGGTATCAAAACGATGTGCTACCTGTATGACGAAATCGCAAGCACGTGAGCCTGAACCCGAGCGGAACGCAACGACGCGGTTCTCGGATCGCGCCGGCCCCTACAGCCGGCATCGGCCCGGATATCCGCGCGAAGCGCTGGATACGCTTTTCGAGGGATTAGGCGACCCCGCGCAATTGCATGTGGCTGACGTGGGCGCGGGCACCGGAATCTCGACCCGTTTGCTTGCGGATCGCGTTGCGCGCGTGATTGCGATTGAACCGAACGCGCAAATGCGCGAGCGAGCAACGCCGCTCGAGAACGTTGAATGGCGCGACGGAACGGCGGAACACACAGACTTGCCCGATCGCTGCGTCGATATCGCGGCGGCATTTCAAGCGTTTCATTGGTTTGACGCGCGGGCGGCGTTCAACGAGTTCACCCGCATCGCTCGCCGGCGGATCGCGGTGCTGCAATACGAGCGCGACGAAAGCCAGGCGTTTTCCGCGTCGTACGGCGCGATCGTTCGCCGCTACGCCATCGATGACACGGAGGCGCTGCGAATGCGCACGCTCGACCGGTTTGCGAGCCTCGCCGGCAGCGCGCTCCAGCGCGGCGAAGTGCCGTTTGTCCAATCGCTGTCGGCCGAAGGCGTCTTGGGCCGGGCTGCTTCGTCGTCGTATCTTCCGCAGAACGGTCCGCAGGCCGAGGCGATGGGCGCCGAAATACGCGCGATTTTCGATCGCTTCCAGCACGAAGGCCAAGTCGAAATGGCCATGGTCGTCTACATTTTGAGCGTGGACGTTTAGTCCATACTAGACACTTTCGCACCCCCGATGCTATGATGACCTAAAATTATAGGTGAACGCTCGGAGGTGGCCGTGCCGCGTCGCAAATCTGAGAGTCTGACGGAAGTCGAGCAGCGCGTCATGGAGGTGCTGTGGTCGGCAGGGAGTGGGACGGTAAGCGAAGTGCTGGCGTCCGTAAAAACGCAAAAAGCGCTGGCTTTCAACACCGTCCAAACGATGCTGCGCATCCTGGAACAAAAAGGTTACGTCCGTCATACGGAAGAGGGGCGCGCATTCCGTTACTTCCCGCTCGTCGATAAAGCCGAAGCGTCGCGAAGCGCGGTGAACAGTCTCGTACGGCGGTTTTTCGGATCGCCCGGCGCACTCGCGCTGAATTTGCTGCAGAGCGAGGACGTAACGCCCGAGGAACTTGCCCGAATCCGCCTTTTGATCCAACAAGCGGAGGATCACTGATGAGCCTCCCGCTGCTGCTGACCTCGCTGTTCAACGGTGCGTGGCAAGGGGCTGTGCTTTGCACGGCGGCCGCTCTCGCGTTCCGCATGTTCCGCCGGTTGAACGCGACGACCATGTTCACCGTGTGGAGCGCGCTGCTGGGCATTACGGTGCTTTTGCCGTTCGCGAACTATGCGTTCGCGCATAAACCGTACACGATTCGCATTACCGATCGCAGCTTTACCCCGCAGTACTCGTCGCAGAGATCAAGGGCACATAGAACTATTGCACCGGCGCGGCAGTACGTACAATCCGCCACGGTCGTCCCCGATGTCCAGCCGTCACCTTCTTTACGCGATCGCGTGACGGGGCTCGCGAGCAGGGTGTTTACGAATGCAGGAACAATTCTGTTGCTGATCGGCATAATCTCGCTGTTTCGCCTGGCGGTGCTTGCGCGCGACGTTGTTCGAATGCTGCTCGTACGGCAATACGTGCGCCCGATCGAGCCGCCCGTAACGCTTGCCGGCGAGATAGCGCGTCCGTTCTCTTTTGCGACATCGAACGAATTTACGTCACCTTGCGTTTTAGGATTTTCGCCTGCGCTTATCGTCATTCCCGAAGAGTTGCTTGACGAGCCGAGCGCCAAACTCATCAGCATCGTGCTGCACGAGCGCGAACACGTGCGCCGCTTCGACGACATCCAAAATGTTATTCAGCGTTTCATCGGCGCGGTAGCGTTTTTCTGCCCGGGCGTTCGCATCGCACTGCGCGAACTCGCGCTTTATCGCGAACAGATCTGTGATGATGCGGCGGTCAACGGAACGGGCGATCGCGTGTCGTACGCCATGACGCTGACCGGAATGGCGCAGTGGGCGCAAGGCCGCGGCGCTCCGGTTCCAAGCCTCATCTTCAAACGCAAACAACTGTCGCATCGCCTCGAAGTGCTGCTGGACTCGGCGGTAAGTCATTCGCT
>CAZRQS010000031.1:16118-20060 GCA_964602255.1 uncultured bacterium
CTTTCAGTGGACGAGTTAATCGCGATCCGCGACCACGGTGTAAGTCCCGAGCTCGTCCGGGCAGCAACCTCGTATTTCGGGCACGTCAGCGCGCAAGACCTGACATACCTGGCCGACCACGGCGTGGGACAGAGGTACATCGAAACGTTGCGCACGAGCGGCGTGACGGGCATCGAACCTGCCGCAGCCGTGGAGTTGATGGATCACGGTGTGAGCTCGTCGCTGATTCGCGCCGGCACGCAGTATTTCTCTCCGCGTCCGTCTGCTTCGGACCTCTCAAACCTCAGCGATCACGGCGTGAGCGGCGCTTACATCGATGCACTTCGCTCGAGTGGATTGACCGGTGCGTCCATCGAGGACGCGATCCGTCTCATGGATCACGGCGTCACGGGATCGTACATCCTGAAGATCCGCCACATGAATTCACGCGCGTCGATCGACGACATCATTCGGCTCCGCGACGCGGGCTTTTAAGAAAAGGATCGTACATGAAACGGGCTGTTTTCTCGTGCGCGCTACTACTAGTTCTTTCGTTGATGAGCTCAGCCGCGCGAGCGGAATCGTTCTCCGGTACGTGGAGTATTACGCCGGGCGATAAAGCGGGACAGGTCGATCTGCGTGTGCAGTATCACCGCGCCGATGCATTCGGCAACGAGGAGTGGGACGAGTCCGGTGAGGTGCCGATAAGCGATCTGCATGGCGTGACCGCTGCTGATTTGCACGCTAATGGAGCCCGTAAGGCGTTTACCATCGTGCAAGACGGCGGAGCGTTTCGTGCGGACGGCACGTTCTCAGCCGGAGCGGGTGCGGGCACGTGGCAGTTTGAGCCGAGTGGTGCATTCAGAGATGAACTACGGCGGCGTGGCGTAGGCTCTCCAAGCGAAAAGCAGCAGTTTCAATTGGCAATGGGCCGTTTCAAACTTGCAACGTTGGACGCCCTATTGAGCAGCGGGTTCGAACGGCCCTCCGTCGGCGATCTCGTAGCGATGAGCGCGCACGGCGTAAACGATGAGTACGTCAACGCGATCAAAGGCCTACGGTTCTCTCCGAAGACCGTAAGCGAACTCGTTCGCATGCGCGATCACGGTGTAAGCCACAGTTATATTGTCGGACTCCAGCACTTGGGGTATCGTCCTTCTGTCGACGATCTCGTTCGATTGGTGGATCATGGTGTGAGCGTTTCATTTGTCGAGCGTATGCGCATGCATGGTTACACGCGTTTGAGTGTGGACGAGCTCATTCGTTTGCGGGATCACGGATTCTAAATTCGACCATCGGGGCGGACAAAGGCACCTAGCGCAGAATTTCCCGGCGATGACGCGCACGCTTCGCTTGGGAATCGACGTCGGCGGGACGTTTACCGACGTCGTCGCCGTGGATGCTCGCACACGCGAGGTCGTTGCGCGCGTCAAAGTCGCGACCACGCATGCCGCCGCGGAAGGCGTTGCCTCGGGAATCGTTTCCGGCATAGAAGCGGTCTTTGCACAAAACGACATCTCGCCCGATGAGGTCGCGTTCATCGCGCATTCGACGACCCAAGCGACGAACGCATTACTTGAAGGCGACGTCGCGCTTGTCGGCGTGCTTGGGCTGCTCGACGGCTTTGCACCTTTGGCGCGCGCGCAAATGCGTTTCCCGCGCTTGCAACTAGCGCCCGGCGTTCCGTTTGAAACGCGCTTTGCGTTTGCACGCGCCGGAGACGGCACGGCTGCACAACGTGCAATAAAAACGCTGCGCGATGACGGCGTTCAAGCCGTTGCAGTGACGCAAGCGTTTGCGGTGGATCGCCCGGACGAAGAAACGGCTGCGGTTGCGCAGGCGCGCGCTCGAGGGTTGTTCGCGACGGCCGGCCACGAGGTGAGCTCGATGTATGGCCTGCGCGCGCGCACCAGAACGGCGGCGCTGAATGCCGCGATTCTTCCGCGAATGGTGCGTACCGCGCGTATGACCGACGATGCCGTCAAACACGCGACGATTGCCGCACCGCTCATGGTGATGCGCAGCGACGGCGGCGTCATGGATGTACGCGAGATGGAACGACGCCCGATTCTCACGATGCTTTCAGGACCGGCGGCCGGTGTTGCAGGCGCGTTGCTGCATGAAAACGTTACGGACGGCATCTTTATCGAAGTGGGCGGAACGAGTGCTGACTGCTCGGCGATTCGCTCCGGCATGCCGCAGATGCGACCCGCGCGCGTCGGCGGCCATCGCACGATGCTGCGCACGCTCGACGTTCGCACGCTTGCGATTGCGGGCGGCAGTATGATTCGCGCCGATGCAAACGGCATCATCGATGTTGGTCCACGGTCGGCGCACATCGCCGGCCTGAAGTACGCGAGCTTCGTAGAACCCGAGGTCTTCGAAGGTGCGCGCGTGGAGTACGTGCGCCCCACGGCGCACGATCCGGCCGATTACGTCGCAATCGTAGCGATGGACGGTTCACGCATCGCGCTCACACCGACATGCGCCTCGAACATGCTTGGTTACGTGCCGGAGGGTGCATTCGCGCGCGGCAATGCCGCATCGGCTCGTCGCGGTTTTGAAGTCCTCGCGCACCACATCGGCGGCACCCCCGAATCGCTTGCGCAGCGTGCGCTCGAAATCGCGTCGGCGAAAGTCATCGCGGCAATCGACGAGCTTATCGCCGATTACGAGTTGGATCGTGAAACGCTGGTCGTCGTTGGAGGCGGCGGCGGAGCCGCTGCGCTCGTGCCCTTTGCCGCACAGCGCACCGGCTTCGAGTTTCGTCTCGCGCGTGATGCGGAAGTGATCTCGCCCATCGGCGTTGCGCTTGCGCTGGTGCGTGAAGTCGTCGAGCGCACCATCGTCGATCCTACGCCCGAAGACATTCTGCGCATTCGCCGCCAGGCGCAGGACGCCGTCGTCGCAGCGGGCGCGTCGCCGGAACGAGTTGAGGTCGCCGTCGAGATCGATCCGCAGCGTAATCTCGTTCGCGCGACAGCCTCGGGTGCAACGGAGATCGCCGAGAGCGCATCGCACCGCGTGCAAGATGATGCGCAGCTGCACGAAAGCGCCGCGCGTTTATTGCGCACCGATGCTGCAACCGTCAAGCGCGTCGCAGCAACTGACGGACTTTTCCTATTCGAGCGAGAGCGTAGCGTCGCGCTGGCCTTCGGGCGACGCCGCGTTGTCAGAGATTTGCGGGTGCTCGATCGCACCGGTGTAGGACGCTTGGGGCTGCGTGATGCGTTCGTATCGCAAACAACGGCCGCCGGCGCCGAGAATGCGCTTCGCGCTATCGTCGACGAGGCCACGGCATTCGGGGACGTCGGCCGCGCGATTCCGGACATCTACGTGTTGCACGGTGCACGCATCGCCGATTTCAGTGGTCTTGCTGCAGCAGAGCAAGCGGCGGCGCTTGCGACGGAAGAACTGCAAGGTCGCGAGCCGAATGCACCCGTCGTTATATTGGCTTCGTCACGTTCGGGGTAACAGCGACCATGGCACGCATTGCGGTTGAGAGCAACAACGTTCAAGTGCAGCTTCAGGGCATGGACAAAGTCTGGGCGGTTCATGGCTCGCTGCAAATTCCGCTCGCTCACGTCGTGTCGGCGCGCGTCGAAGACGAAAACGGTTGGGCCCACTTGTGGCGCAAACTCATCGGTACGAACATGCCGGGCGTAAAGATGGCCGGAACGTTTTTTATGCCGGGCGGTCTTGCGTTTCTCGACTACGCCGACGGCCGCCACTGCCTGGTGCTTGAAACTCAGCACGAAACGTATAAGTACGTCATCATTCAGCCCGAGCGCGATCAAGATCCGGACGCACTAGCGGCCGAGATTAACCGCCGGGTCGGGCATACGTAACGCGTTGGTGATCTCTGGGTACAAACAAAAGAGGCTGCGAATAATCGCAGCCTCTTTTGCGGTGCGCCCGGCATGGGCGCTGACTAGGAGGTGCAAGTCCTCTGTGGGGCCTGGT
>CAZRQS010000032.1:0-19745 GCA_964602255.1 uncultured bacterium
TCGGCGCGCCGGCGATGATAGTAACGTAGAGCGCGACCCATCTGCGCGGGCGTCAGCTCGCGCTTGCCGTGGTAGGCGATTCCCAGGCACTTTACGTACCCGCTGATGGCTCCGCGGACTGCGGACTCCGTGACGGCACGAGTGCCGTCTCGCCGTGCAATCTCTTCGACAAAGCCCTTAACCGCGCTCTGGACGTCTTTCATGGCTTCAGCGTACCCCGCAGAAGTGCCAGCTGTATGGCGCAAATGTTTCCGTTACGTGATCGCCCGCACGGTCAGGTGCCCTTTTCCGCGCCGACGTAGCGGATGAATTTGACGATGAACTGCGGCGCCGTTGTAAACTGCGAGGCATCCCCGTACGCAACGTAGATTTCGCCGAGCGGCAATCTGCGATGGTAGGCCGCCGAAAGATTCCAGCCCGACAGATACACGGTACCGGTGAGGTAGGGCGGGAAGCCGATGATACGCCGCGCCCCAAGCGCCAACGACTCGTCGTGTCCGATTTGATACGCGAAGCTCGCGCGCTCGAGCCACTGCGTATACCTGGTTCCGTTGTCCAGAAATTGCGCGGTGTCGTCGGCCTCAACCGTGAACGAGCCTCGTTGGCCCGCCCGTACCGTGACGCTGCGTACCCACGAATCCAATCGTCCGGGTCCGAACCTTCCCGTATTGTACGAGAAAATAGTGGGCGTTGCGCTGCCGTAATCCCACGTAACCTGCACGCCTTGCTGATTGATCGGTGAGAAGCTCGCCGGCTGCGTTCCTTGCGCCGGAAGAAGCAAGTAATTCGAACCGAGCGTTAATTGGAGATTGATCAGACTTTTGGTCGTAAACGAGGTCCATAACCCGGTATTGCTTTGGCTCAGCCACGTGTCGTGTCCGTGGAAGCGCTCCAAATCTCCCTGCACTTGGATCTGCTTGAAGAAGTTGTTCGCCGGAAAATTGAACTGCTTGTAGACGTTGAGCACATAGCCGGCAATATCCGGGTGAAAAATCAGCCCGTCGACGGGATTGAAATACTGCCCGACCTTTCGCAGTTCGAACTGCACCGAGCTCGTCGGCGTGTAGAGATTGAACCCACCTTCATAACGCTGCGCCCGGTTGCCGGCCTGCACGAACGTGCCCGAGTCATTCGCATAACGAATCCACGTCGAAAAATTCTTCAGATTATCATGCGTGTAGCTCACGTTGACGGTGTCGTCTTTAACGGGCACGCCCTCGAAATCACGATAGTCCACCGATACGCGCTGAATCGTCGCGAGATTCTTTTGATTGGGAGAGGCGTAATTGAAAACTTGCGCGGTATCGTTGCGAGCCCGGCCGACGGCATCGAACCCGGCGTAGCTGAACAAACCGCGTTGTCCCTCGATTGCGTAACCCTCGCGGGGCGTCGGAATTGCAGGCGTGTAAAGCTGCGTGCCGGGGCAATCCGTGCAGTTCGGCGTGTTGTTGTAGAAGTTCGCACCTTGCGTAAAGAACGGACGCACCTCGTTGAACAAGCGGCGATAAGCGGTTGGCGAGATGGTCTGCTGGTCGCTCTCGACGTTCGAGAAATCCGGATGAATCGTCGCGACGAACGACGTTCCCGCCATCACCGGAATCGAAAGGTCGACACCTGCGCGCGACGTTGTTCCACCCGCAGAAGACGCGGCCACCGCGCCCAAGCCGTAAACGCCGAAACGCGGTTTTGGACGAAGCGCCGCAAGTGCCGGCAAGCCGTTAATCGTTCCGGCGTAATTGACGTCATTATGGTTTTGCTGCGCAGGTCCATAACTCCAGACGAGATCGCCGTTGGTGGCCATGACAAGCCGGGCGAATTGCACGCGCCAATCTCCCGATCCGGTGCGATGCATAGCGCTTAGTGGGATCTTCATCGTCACCGTGAAACCGCCCGGAACGAGTTTTCCCGCCGACCACCACGTCGGCGCGTACGAATTATTTTCCGAAGAGAATTGATAATGCGTGCCTAGCGCGGTCGTAATGAAGAGGTAACGAAATCCGTTCGGCCCGTTCGGCCACAGATCGACCTGCACTTCATCGTCGGTGTCGGCGCCAACATCGTTCGTGTGCTGGTTCGCGCGTACCGGCACGCTTTGACGCGCCTCAACGCCGACGTACAAATACGTTCCGTCGGTCATAACGTAATCCGTCGTCGATTCGGTCGCCGGTTGGTGATCGCGCAGATCGTAGGTGAGATGCGCGACGGCGGCGTGCTTCCACGCCGGGTCGGAGAGGTTGCCGTCAATCGGCGGTGCCGAATCGATCGAGGGAACGACGATCGTGCCGATATACTCGTCCCTCGCGATTTGTGAGGCTCCGGTAAGCGCGAATGTCGCCAGTACACCTAGAGTAAGGACTTGAAGCGGCCGCTTGGCACCCATGGGCAACCTCCAGAGCGTCAACTAATTCCTTAGGTGACTATAACCGCTGATCCGGCCGTTGTCAACTAATTCGTTAATAGAACGCTAAGGTTCTGAAGAAAGTCTGAAGGGCCGAAGTGCAAATGTATGGCGAACCGACGCTCTTCCGGGAAAGGATGTCCATGAGCCTCGAAGCCTGGTCCACCGCCGCAAGTTTCGCCACGTTGTTCGTGATCGCGGCCACGGCCGTCGCCGCGCTAATGCAGTTAAAGCATCTGCGCGACAGCAATCAACTGACCGGTTTGCTCAACGTGCTCAGTCGCGTGGAAGACCCGATCTTTAACGAGTACATCGATAAGTCGCAGGCGCTGCTCGCTGAAAAGCTGCCGCAGCCCGAATATCGGCGTGAACTGTCCATCGGCCGATTTGAACGTCAGGACAATCCCTGGCTTAATTTAATGAATTCCTACGAGTGGGTTGGCAGTCTCATCAAACATCGCCTTATTCCTGAAGAACCGTTTATGGATGTGTACTCATCGCGGCTGATTACCGCCTGGCAAATCGTTGAGCCGGTTGTCGCGCTTCGACGGCGGCAAGGCGACAATTCGTTGTGGGAAAACTTCGAATATCTCGTCGCACGCGCCAAAGAATGGGAAAAGCAATTCCCTGCGGGCGCCTATCCGCCCGGGACCGCGCGCCTTTCGGTTGCCGACCCGTACTTGAGCGAAGATCGCGCGCTGGGAATCGTCCAATAAGGAGGCCGCTCATGGCCGATCACGTTCGCGGTAATCCCGACGCACCCGTTGTCTTGATCGAATACGCGGATTTCGAATGTCCGTATTGCGCAATGGCGTATCCGGTGGTGAAAAACCTCGCTAAGCGCTTTCACGACAATCTCGCCGAGGTATTCCGCGAATTTCCGCTCGCCGAGATTCATCCACACGCGCTGCATGCGGCGCTTGCCGCGGAGGCCGCCGGCAATCAGGGCAAGTTTTGGCCGATGCACGATATACTCTTCGAGCATAACCGCAAGCTCGACGATAAAAGCCTCTTAACCTACGCCAAAGATGTTGGGCTCGATCTTCCTATTTTCGAACGGGATTTCGCCGACCCGGAAACTGCCAAGCGCATTACACAAAGCTTGCAAGAGGGTATCAGGCACGGCGTCCAGGGAACGCCGACGTTCTTTTTAAACGGCACCCAGCTGGAAGTGGGAACCTACGACGAGCTGGAAACGCTCGTAAGTGAAGCCGTTCGCGCTACAGCAGCAGGTTGAAAATCCGGAACGCCTGCTCCCACTGCGCGCTGGACGGATTTTTGAGCTTGGGATCGATGATTTTGAACGCACGCGCAAGCGCGACGCTTAGGCCACCGGCGATTTGAGGCAACCGTTTTTCGGTTTCAACGCTGTACGCGAGATCGAGTGTAGGACGATTCGTGAGTTCGTCGAGGATCGGTTGCAGATGAATCTCGCGATCGATCTCGCGGAACTCCTGCATGCAGTGCTCGAGACCTTTGGTAATCGGCAGGTCCGGCGGCTCGATAATGTCGCGAGCGTTCGCCTTCGCTGGAGCCTGCGCGCGCAGCAGCAGATCGTAGATCTTCTGATTGATGAACTCGTTATAGCGGCGCAAATCGTCTTTGTCGATATCGAGTTCCTCCACGACGCGGAAGAAGTGCTCGAATTTGGGGATGGCCATCACGCTCATAAATACCTACATCCATTAGAAAGAGTCGGGACGTTGCATCCCGGCCAGTTCGCGCAGCATTTGTTCCTCGCGGTCGTTGATCTTGCGCGGTAATCGCGCGATGAGCCGCACGTAGAGGTCGCCCGTTCCGCTGCCGTTCACGTGCGGCATGCCTTTTCCGGCGACGCGCATCAATTGCTCGTTTTGCGTACGGGGCGGAATCGTCATCGTGACGCCGCCGGTCAGCGTCGGCGCGTGCACTTCACCGCCTAACACGAGATCGTACATCTTCACCGGAAGATCGACGTAGAGATCGTCGCCTTCCCGTTCGAACTGATCGTCGGGCTGTATGTGTACGGTCAAAAAGAGATCGCCTGCCGGGCCGCCGTGAATCCCGCTTCCGCCTTGGCCTGCAAGCCGGATTCGTTGCCCTTCGCGAACACCTTTGGGAATCTTGACTTCCAACGTCTTGGTCGTGAGCAAGGTTCCCGTTCCGTGGCACGTCGGACAGATCTGTTGTTGTTTAACGCCGGTGCCACCGCATGTCGGACACCGGTCCTCGAGCTGCAGCGAAATTGACCTCGTGCCACCCGAATATGCGTCGCGCAAGGTGATCTCGATCGATCCTTCGAGGTCTTGACCGCGATGCGGCGAGCGCGCCGACGTCGTCGTCGTGCGCCGTCCGACGTTTGAGAAGAAGCTCTCGAAGAAATCGGAGAAGCCGTCTCCGTCGCCGCGTCCGCCGAAGAGATCGCCGATATCGCCAAACTCCACGCTCGCCGGGCCACGTTGTTGCCGGTAACGCCGTTGCTGCTCCGCTTGCCGTGATGCGCTCTCCCAGTCGCTGCCGAGCGCGTCGTATTTGCGGCGCTTCTCCGGATCGCTGAGAACCGCGTTCGCTTCTTGGAGCTCTTTGAATTTTTCCTCGGCGCCTTTCGGATCGTCCGGGTTTGCGTCAGGATGCCATTTTCGCGCGAGCTTGCGATATGCCGACTTGATGTCTTTCTCGCTCGCGTTCTTCGGGACGCCGAGAACTTCGTAGTAATCCTTGTAGGTGACGGCCATGTCGAGTCCTACTCGGCTTTTGCAACGATCACTTTCGCCGGACGCAGCAGTTCCTCGTCGAGCAAGTAGCCGCGCTGCGCTTCGGCGATAACGGTGTCGTTTTCGGTCTCGTCAGTCCTTTGCGTTCCTATCGCTTCGGCGATGTTGGGGTCGAAATGCTCGCCGGTTGTCAAGATCGGCGTGACGCCTTCACTCTCGAGCGCGCTCTCGAATCCCCTAATGGTCGCGCTTAGACCTGCGCGCAGCTGTTCGGAATCCTGATATGCGATCGCGCGCTCGAGATTGTCCAGTACGGTGAGAAACTTCAGCAGTAACCGTTTTTTGAAGGCATGTGAAGCCTCTTGCGATTCGCGGTGGGCGCGCTTGCGCGCGTTTTCCAGCTCTGCCATCGCATAAAGATACTTCTGCCGGGCGTCCTCCTCTGTTTCGTCCACTACTTCGACTCTTTGAATTCGGCGTCGATGACGTCTTCACTGGGCGCAGAACTCGTTTCGCCGGTCGTGGTCCGGCGCTCCCGTTGTTCGCTTTCTCCCGCGGCTGCTTGTCCGTCGCCGCCGCCGGCGGCGGTCCGCTGGTAGAGCAGCTCGCTCATCTTGTACGAAGCTTGCTGCAGCCGCTCGACGGCAGCGCGGATCTCTTCGGCGGTTCCGTTTTCCGCAACGCGTTTCAGATCGGCGAGCGCGGATTCGACTTCGCTGCGCACCGCCGGTTCGAGCTTGTCGCCGACTTCTTTGAGTGCCTTGTCAGTCGTGTAGATGAGGCTGGTCCCCTGATTGCGGATTTCCGCCTCTTCACGTTTACGCCGATCTTCCGCGGCATGAGCTTCGGCTTCACGAACCATCCGCTCAACGTCCTCTTTGCCGAGGTTGGTCGTAGCGGTGATCGTAACTTTCTGTTCCTTGCCCGTTCCGAGATCTTTGGCGCTCACGTTGACGATGCCGTTGGCGTCGATGTCGAACGTGACTTCGATCTGCGGAACGCCGCGCGGTGCCGGCGGAATTCCTTCGAGCCTGAAGCGCGCGAGCGTCTTATTGTCCGCGGCCATTTCGCGTTCGCCTTGCACGACGTGAATATCGACGGCCGTTTGGCCATCTTCCGCGGTGGTGAAGATCTCGGACTTGCGCGTTGGGATCGTCGTATTGCGCTCGATGAGTTTGTGCGTGACTCCGCCCAGCGTCTCTAGGCCCAGTGAGAGCGGCGTGACGTCGAGCAATACGACGTCGCGAACTTCGCCCGAAAGCACACCGGCTTGGATAGCCGCGCCGACGGCAACGACTTCGTCCGGATTTACGGATTGGTTCGGCTCTTTCTTCGTGAGGTTGCGCACCAGCTGTTGAATCACCGGCATGCGCGTCGCGCCGCCGACCAAGATGACTTCGTTGATGTGCGAGACGTCGAGCTTCGCGTCGGCGATCGCGTTCTTGAACGGCTGCACGCAGCGGTCGGTCAGATCGCTCGTCATCTCCTCGAATTGCGCGCGGGTGAGCGTATACTCCAAATGCTTGGGGCCGTTCTGATCTGCGGTGATGAACGGCAGATTGATCGTGGTTTGCACGACGCTCGAGAGCTCGACTTTAGCTTTCTCGGCAGCTTCGGTGAGCCGCTGCATCGCCTGCTTGTCGTTGCTCAGGTCGATGCCCTGATCTTTACGGAACTGATCGACGAGCCAGTCGACGATTCGCTTGTCGTAGTCGTCGCCGCCTAAGTTCGTATCGCCGTTTGTGGCCTTTACTTCAAAAACACCGTCGCCGACTTCGAGCACGGAGACGTCGAACGTTCCGCCGCCGAGATCCCACACCAAAATCGTTTCGTGCTCTTTCTTGTCCAGGCCGTATGCCAGCGATGCTGCGGTGGGTTCGTTGATGATGCGTAGTACGTCCAATCCCGCGATCCGGCCGGCGTCCTTGGTTGCTTGGCGCTGCGCGTCGTTGAAGTACGCGGGCACCGTGATAACCGATTTGGTGATGCGCTGGCCAAGATAGTTGGACGCGTCATTGACGAGCTTCTGAAGAATCATCGCCGAAATCTCTTGCGGCGTGTACTCTTTGCCGTCGACCTTGACGCGATAGTCCGTGCCCATCTTACGCTTGATCGACGATATCGTGCGCTCGGGATTCGTGATCGCTTGCCGTTTGGCAAGTTGCCCGACAAGACGCTCGCCGGTCTTCGTGAACGCGACGACGGACGGCGTGGTGCGGCTACCTTCCGCGTTCGGAATCACAACGGGCTGGCCGCCCTCCATGACCGCTATGACGGAGTTAGTTGTTCCAAGATCGATGCCGACTACTTTATCTGCCATGATATGCCTCTTGTGCCGGTACTTCACCGCGCTCGACGCGAACACCGAACGTCAAAGTGTCTTTTATTTCGTCGTAATCGACGGTGATGCGATCGCCGTCGTGAATTTCACCCGCGAGAATCTTGCGGCCCAGCGCCGTCTCGAGTTCCCGTTGAATGGCGCGTTTGAGCGGCCGCGCTCCGTATACGGGATCGTACCCGGTCTTGACCAGATGACGACGCGCAGCTTCGGTTAATTCGAGAGTAATGTGCCGCTCGGCGAGGCGCTCCCGCAAGCGTCCGAGTTGAATCTCGACGATCTGCTCGAGTTGCTCCTCGCTCAGTGCCTTGAAAACCACGATCTCGTCGACGCGGTTGAGGAACTCCGGACGGAACTGCTGGCGCAGCTCATCGAGCACCGTTGCGCGCATGAGCGCGTAATCGGTCTCGGAGCTTTCACGGTAGCTGAGGATTCGGTAACTACCCACGTTCGAGGTCATGATGATGATCGTGTTGCGGAAATCGACCGTTCGGCCTTGACCGTCGGTCAGCCGCCCGTCGTCCAAGATCTGCAAGAAGACGTTGAAGACGTCGGGCGCCGCTTTTTCGATCTCGTCGAAAAGTACGACCGAGAACGGCTTCCGGCGTACGGCCTCGGTGAGTTGACCGCCCTCCTCGTAACCGACGTATCCGGGTGGCGCACCGATTAAGCGCGCGACCGTGTGCTTTTCCTGATACTCCGACATGTCGATGCGAATGAGCGCATGCTCGTCGTCGAATAGGAAGCTCGCGAGGGCGCGCGCGAGTTCGGTCTTTCCGACACCCGTTGGTCCAAGGAAGATGAACGAACCGATCGGACGATTCGGATCGGCCAGACCTGAACGCGCTCGTATCACGGCTTCGGCGACGGCAGTTACCGCCTCATCTTGTCCTACAACGCGCTTGTGCAGCTCTTGGTCGAGATGCAAGAGCTTTTGTTTCTCGCCTTCGAGCAACTTGGAGACCGGAATGCCGGTCCAACGGCTGACGACCTCGGCGATGTCTTCCTCGTCGACCTCTTCCTTGAGAAGGCGCGGTTTGCCGTCTTGCGCGGCCGCTGCTTCTTCGAGCTGACGCAGCTGCCGTTCGAGTTCGGCAAGTTTTCCGTATCGAAGCTCTGCCGCGCGGTTGAGATCGTACTGCCGCTCCGCTTGCTCGATCTCTACGCGTGTCGCTTCGATTTGTTCGCGCACGGCCCGAAGGCGTTGAACCTGTTCTTTCTCAGCCTGCCAACCGGCTTTGAGGCCATCCGCCTCCTCTCGCAGCTCCGCGAGTTCGCGCTCGATTTTATCCAATCGCTCTTTGCTGGCCGGATCGTTCTCTTTGCGCAGCGCCTCGCGCTCGATTTCGAGCTGCATGATGCGCCGCTGCAGATCGTCGAGCTCCGTCGGCAGGGAATCGATCTCGGTGCGCAGCTTTGCGGCGGCCTCGTCGACCAAGTCGATGGCTTTGTCCGGCAAGAAGCGGTCGGAGATGTAGCGGTTGGAAAGAACTGCCGCTGCGACCAGCGCGCTGTCCTTGATGCGCACGCCGTGATGCACTTCGTAGCGTTCACGAAGACCGCGTAAAATCGAAATGGTGTCTTCAACGCTGGGCTGGTCGACGAACACGGGCTGGAAGCGTCGTTCGAGCGCGGCGTCCTTCTCGATGTACTTGCGGTACTCGTTCAGCGTCGTCGCGCCGATCATGTGCAGCTCGCCACGCGCAAGCATTGGCTTGAGCAGATTTCCGGCGTCCATTGCCCCTTCGGCTTTGCCGGCGCCGACGACGTTGTGCACTTCGTCGACGAAGAGTAAAATGCGCCCCTCGGAAGCGACGACTTCCTTGAGTACTGCCTTGAGCCGCTCTTCAAATTCGCCGCGGTACTTTGCGCCGGCGATAAGCGCGCCCATGTCCAGCGAGATGACGCGCTTGTTTTTCAGCCCTTCAGGCACGTCGCCGCGAACGATGCGCTGTGCGAGCCCTTCGACGATCGCGGTCTTGCCTACACCCGGATCGCCGATGAGAACCGGATTATTTTTCGTGCGGCGGGACAGCACCTGAATGACGCGGCGGATCTCCTCGTCACGGCCGATGACCGGATCGAGTTTTCCGCGCTCCGCCTCCAGCGTCAAGTCACGCCCGTAACGCTCGAGCGATTGATACGTCTCTTCGGGATTTTGACTGGTCACTCGCTGATTGCCGCGTACCTCCCGCAGTGCGGAAAGCAGCTTGTCGCGCGTTAGACCTAGTTCGCGTAAAACGCGTCCGGTCGGGCCGGTGTCGTCCACCATCGCGAGCAGAAGGTGCTCGGCCGAGACGTAGTCGTCTTGCAGATCCTTCGCAAAGTTGTCGGCGTTGCCCAGCAGTCGCGAGAGCTGCGGAGATGCGGTTACTTGTGCCTGATCCGCGTTGCTGCCGGAGTAGCGCGGAAGCTTGCCGATCTCTTCTTGAATCCGGCGCTGCAGCGTGCCGGCGTCGATGCCGGCACGCCCGAGAATTGCGGGAGCGATGCCCTTATCCTGATCGAGCAAAGCCGCCAGAACGTGCTCGACGGTGGTTTGTGTATTGTGCTCACGCAGCGCACGCTGATACGCATCGTTCAGCGCTTCTTGGACGCGCTGAGTCATTCGGTCGACGTTCATGGCGCATGAACGACGGGACGCCCTGTTCCCATGCCGCGCAGGCGGAACGCGAAGCCGATGAGCAGAGCGCCAAAGATGATCGCGTACGCGCCGATGAGGTACACCCACGCCAGCAGTCCTGCCAGCGGCATCAGCGCAAGCACGACGCCTAGCACAATGGAAATGACTCCGGTGAGTATGAGCAGCATCTCACCTTGAATGATTTGTCGGAAACGTATCGCGGTTACGATTTCGAGAACGCCGGTAATGATTGCCCATGCGGCGATCGTATATAACCAAGCGATTGCAGTGAGGCCGGGCCAGAAATACGTAATGAGGCCGACGGCGATTCCGAGAATGCCCTCCAGCAGCAGCATCGGCCAGCGCTCGCGTTCGTGCCGCAAGCGTATCGCTTGCACCAGCGCAAAAATACCGTCGACGAACATGTACGCTCCGAAGAACGCGATGAGCACGACGAGGGTAATTCCGGGCCAAATGAACGCGAGGATACCAAAAATAATGCCTATTAGGCCGCGCAGGGCGACGACCCACCAGTACCGGCCGACTTGAACTTCGATCGGTGACTCCATCGTTATTGCTCCTATGACCGCGCCATGATGGCATAGGGGAATTGTCATATGAAGGTTCTATGGGACTCTAGTGCCCGGCAGTACCACCTTCGGCTGCGGGATACAGAAAAATAGCGGTCTGACCGGCGGCTTTCGGAACGTGGAAGTTGACGGTTTCAAACCAGTGAATGGCTTTCGTGTGCATGTCGCGCAGTTCGCGCACGTTCCATAACGTAGGCGAGAGGACGTCGACGTCGGACCAAATGGCGACGAATTCGGGGGACACCGCGGAAAGCGAGGCAATGAGCTCTTCGAATCCGTCATCGCCGACAAAGTCCGCGTACTCTACGCGAAATACCGCGACCATTTGCCTTGCGAGCGCGTGCCATTTCGGAAACACCAAATGCGTGCGAGCCGACGTGAACATACTCCACAACGCATTGCGCTCCAGCCCCCGTTCGCTCTCGTTGAAGACGAAAAATTTGGTGAAGTAGTCGTTGCACGCGAGCACGTCCCAACGCGGACCCACGACGAATGCCGGACCTGCGGAATATACCTCGATTAGCCCGCGGGTCTGGTCCGATACGGGCGCGTTCCACGGATTGCGCCGGTTGCGCGTCCCACGGACGAGCTTCTGCAGATATTCCGTTTCAGAAACATCTAAGCGAAGCGCGGTGGCAATGCGGCCGAGCGTATCGTCGGCAATTTTAATGGGCCGTCCTTGTTCGAGCCACGTGTACCATGTGATTCCCACGTCCGCGAGCCATGCGACTTCCTCGCGGCGCAACGAAGCAACTCGTCGCCTGCTCGTTTGCGGAAGACCGACTTCGTCCGGTGTGAGCCTTTGCCGCCGTGACTTCAAAAACGACGTCAGCTCGGAGTTTCGTACGGTCATATACGTTCATTGTACAGCTCTTCGCAACGAGCCAGGACGTACTAGGTCGTTTCTTTAGAGCGCGAACGTGCGGCTTAAACCGGTCACTTCCAGCAGCCTGCGAAGACGCCGCGTGGCGCGCATGAGCCTGACCGATTCGCGCGTCGATTTGTTTGAATGCGTGCGTAATCGCAGTAAAAAGCGCAGAAATGTGGTGTCGACGTACTTTACGTCACCGACGTCCAATACAACATTAGACGAGCCGGCAAGTTCATTTTCGATTTGAGCGAGCTCCGGTGCGCGATTATAATCGACGTCTCCGCTTATGTGAATCACGCGCGGCTGTTCTTGAACATCAACAGTGAGTTGCATGGCCTCCCTTTTCTTCAAGCGCAGCATATCGCCGGGCGCTGGGAAGCGTCTGAAATCATCACGGGCGTAGATTAAAGTTTGATTTGCCCTGCTAAGCGTACTGTAAGGTTCCAGCGCTACGATCCGGACGTGCAAAAAGTACATCTCGCGCTTCTCGCGCTTCCCCTCGTGCTCAGCGCCTGCGCGAGCGCGCAAAGTTTTTCCGAAGTTTCGGGCGATCTCCGTGTGCGGGGTAGTGTAGAGCAGAACGTGTTCCAGCCTGCGCAGCACACGCTTTCATTGAATCTTTCCAACGCACAAACGGGACGTCCGGTTGACGCGCTCGACGTAGAACTCAAATCGGGAAATTCACATGTCGTTCACGCGGCGCGTCAAAGCAAAGGTGCTTACAGCGCGTCGTTCAGCGACGCGGCGCGCGTTGAAGTGTTAATCCTTACGGCCAACCGCGCCGCAGTTATTGCGCTGCAGCGGCAGTGACGTGCGGTCTTGCGAGGCGAATTGTGACCAGCAGCCCGCCGCCGACGCGATTGCAAAGAAGAATCGTTCCCCCCATCCGTTCGATGCTTTTTCGCACGATAGGCAGACCCAAACCGGTACCTTCAACGCCTTCCGAGGCTGCACCGCGATAAAACCGATCGAAGGCACCGCGCAGGTCCTCGCCGGTCATTCCCGGGCCACGATCGGCAACTGAGACGACCCAATGCGCGTTGTCCTGCACGAGCGTCACGTCCACGTCGCTGCCCGGCGCATAATTGAGCGCATTGTCAACCAGCGCGCAAAGCGCGCCCGATAAGTCCGGTTCATTCGCGTTAACGATAGCGGAGCTCGTTGCACTGCGAATGCGAATGCGCTGCTGATCGTCCTCGTTGAAGTTCAAGGGCAGCCGTGCACAGATAACGTTGAGGTCTGTGTATTGAGGCGCGTGCTCGGGCTCGGAGAGATGTTCGAGCCGAGCCAGCGTTATCAGATCGTCGATGAGCCACTTCATGCGTCGCGCTTGAGTAAGCATCGTGTTGTATGTTACGGCTTGCTTGGTGGTTTCCGCACGCTGTGCCATTCCGCTCAAATATCCCATGATCACCGTCAGAGGCGTGCGCAGTTGATGGCCTGCGTCAGCCACGAACTGCCGCATCTCCGCTTCGGTTTTCGATCGTTCGTCAAAGGCTCGCGTTATTTGATCGACCGCGCGGTTGTACGCGTCCGCGAGCTCGCCCAGCTCGCTTCGGTCGCGCGTATTTACGACTTCCGGCGTAAAATCGCCGCTGCCGAAGCGGTTGAGCGCCTTTGTCGTGCGGACTAAGGGTTCGAGCGTGTTTTCAGCAACCGTGACGGCGATTCGCCAAGCTGCGGGAAGAATCACAGCGGCCAAAATCAACACGAAGATGCCGACAAAACCGAATACGCCTTCGAACCGCGCCGGATCGACAAAGAGTATCGCGTTTCCGTCCGGGAAACTTGCCGTCACAGGTTTGATAGCCATTGCCAAGAGTCCGACGAAGAGTGGTGCTCGCGCGCGTTCCATGCGGGCGATCGGCTTACCGGCAAAAGGTATCGGCGCGGTGACCGTCGTGACGGGACCCGGACCTGGACCACCCCTGGCGAAGAATCCTACTTCGCCCTTTTGGAGAAACTTCGGCCCCTGGTCTTTTGGAGCTCCGGGAGGCGGCAATGTCAGCTGGAAAAAGCGAGGCTGCGTGAGAACGTGCGCCACAACTCCTTGCGAAGCGAACCGCGCGCGCAGGAACTCGTCGACGCCGTCCAGGTCTTTATGCTTGGCGCGGTAGGCCGCAACAAGAGCCGGCACTTGCCGCGCAGCGTCAGCCAAACTTTGGCGCGCTTCGTATGACGCCGCTTCGATCACAGCGATTGAACTGAGAATGCCGGCGCATACGACGATGATCGCACCGACCGTTACATACCACGTGACCAGACGAAGGCGAAGCGATTTCATGGTCTTAGTTGCGCAGTACGTAGCCTGCGCCGCGTATGGTCGCAATGAGCGGCTCAGCATCCGGAGGATCGATCTTACTGCGAAGATACGATATGTATGTTTCAACCGCATTGGGTGAAACGATCGCGTCCTCGCCCCACACCATCGATATCAATTGATCTTTGGTAAATACGCGCCGCGGCTGGCGCATGAATACGGCAAGTAAATCGAATTCGCGCCCAGTTAGGGATATGTTGCGCGTTCCCCGGCGCACGCCATGCATGCGGAGATCCATCGTCAAATCCGCAAAAGTCAGCACGTCGGGTTTGTCGAGGAGCGGCCGGCGCAACGCCGATCGTAGACGCGCGACGAGTTCGGGTATTTCAACGGGCTTTGCGATGTACTGATCCGCGCCGCGATCCAAGCCGCGTACTTTGTCGCCCGTGTCGCCTTTGGCGCTCAGGATAACGATCGGCGCCTGCGTGAGCGCGCGGAAGCGTGGAAGAACGGCGATACCGTCGACCTTCGGCATCATGACGTCAAGCAGGATGATATCCGGTTCCCATTGCTTGACCAATTCCAATCCGGCAAGGCCGTCGCGCGCAGCGCGCACGTCAAACCCGGCCTGTGTGAGTTCGTCTTCCAGAAGCGAACGTATAGCAGGCTCGTCATCGATAACGGCGACGCGTGGCACCATCTCCATGACTATACGGTAATGTCCCTTACTTGGAAAAGTTTGGGAGGCGGGACCGAACACTCCAAGGCCGGTCCAAGAGTGGCGCGCTACTATACGCACATAACCCTCTGAGAAGCGACACGTCCTCCACCGTGTCGGCAAGCACGAAAGCGGACCGGGCACCAAAAGCCGGTCCGCTTTCGGTTATAACCTTGCTTAATGTTTAGGCCGCTTGGATGCCTGGTAATAATAGCGACGCGCTAGCGTAGCGTCGCGAAGGTGCCAGCCTCCGCGGCGCTTTCTATCGATGTTTAGGACGTCCAACTATTTGGGCATACACGGCTGGAGAGGGCTGGCACCTTTGAATACCGTTGCATTTCGTACGCTCTGTTTAGTTCTCGGCGAACCCAAGTCAACGCGCTCGAACGATACCGCTTCCGTCTTATATCGATGGGACTGCGGTTGTATAGCGAGCTGCGCCGACGGTTATAAATGTGAAGACGTGGCTTGGTGCGACCAGCACTCCGCGTTGCTTTGGCTTCCTTCAGGCGCGTCCGGCGATGCGATGGAGGCTATGTAAACCGCCGGTTTAGAACCCTTGCGTCGCGTCCGATACATTAGTACGGATGCTAACCGAATTATTGGCCTGGTTTTCAGGCCGGCCGGAGAATCGGCGGCGCTATCCGCGTCGCACCAGCGGGTTTCGCGCGTGGTTCGCCGCAGCGTCAGGATGGACTGCTCTCACCGTGGTGGATATCTCTGCCAGCGGCATGGGCTTTGTCTCGCCCGTCAAGTTTGATAAAGAGGAAGTAAACTTCCGCGTCGCCATCGACGATAAGGCCATTCTTTTGCGCGCCAAACCGGTATGGTGCGTTCCGGGAATGCTGCACGGCAAGCCTGTCTGGCGGTACGGCGTTCAGTATACCGGCATCGGGGCGGACGATTGGGACGCGCTGGTCCGCTTTTGCAATAATGAAGCGGTTACCGTAGAGAACAAGGCGCAGAAAGAGCTCGAGCTGGTCCGCATGCAGGCCGACGATGTGGCGCGTCTGATACCGCAGCGTCTGCAAGAGCGGCTGTTGACGTTACTCGTCGAGGCAAACCGGTTGGCGCCGCTCGAAGACGGCAAGATTCCTCTCGTGCAATACTTCTACGGTGGCGCACTCAAACGCGGCGGCAGGCCGCTCCACCGTCTGTCCATACACTCGCGCGTCTCCGACGAACGCAGCGGTGAAACGCGCTCGTACGATACGCGCTTTCTCTTCGATGAGAGCGGCAACGAGATCGAAATGGAAACGCGGTAAACCGCTCGCTCAGTAATGCGCGAGAATGCGCGTGCCGGAACCCAACTCTTTGGCCACCAGCTCCACGTCGAGCTCGGCCGGCGCGTCTATCTCCAGATAGAAAACATATTCGAACGCGCGCCTGCGATTGGGGCGTGCCACGAGCGAACGCAGATTCAACCCTCGCTTCGCAATGATACCGAGCGCGTCGTGCAGGCTCCCCGGTTCATGCGCTAGGCTGAGCGCCAAACAGGCGCGCCCGAGCGTCCGGCGCGGCTCCTTGTGCGCGGATATAAGGAAGAAGCGCGTAAAGTTGTCGGCATCGTCTTGAATGCCCGCTTCCAATACCAAACCGCCGTATCGCTTTGCTGCCAAAGCGGGACCAATCGCAGCCGAGCGCGGATTTCCGTTTTCTAACACTCTGCGAACCGATCCGGCGGTGTCTTCGGCAACGTCGATGCGCACGTGCGGATGCCGCTGCAGAAAACTGCGGCACTGCTCGAGAGCGACGGGGTGCGAGGCAACGCGCTCCAGGCGCTCGATGCTTGCCTCGCGCATACCGATGAGGCATTGCTCGACACGATGCGTCGTTTCGTCGACGATGCCGACATTCGTAAACTCAGAGAGCAGATCGTATGCACGCGCAATGGGGCCGGCGATCGTGTTCTCACACGGCAGGATTCCAAGCGCCACCTCTTTTGTGTCGACGGCGCGGACCAGTTCGTCAAACGTACGATATCCGCGTGTCTGCACCGGTCCGAGCAAAGCGAGGGCAGCCTCCTCGCTGAACGCGCCGGACTCGCCCTGGAATCCGGCGATCATCTTTGCGAGCGATCCAACGCGTCGGCCGTTTCCAGCAGATCTTGGGCGAGTGCTCGCAGCTCGGCGGCGACGTTGTCGCGATTGGCTTGGAAGATGTCGTTCCACATTTCGGGGTTGGAACGGCTCAAACGCAGCAATTCGCGAGCCGCCGGTCCGCAGTACGACTCGATGCTTTGCCGCTTCGGATGCGCGTTCAGCCGGTTTGCGAAGAGATTGGAAAACATTTGCGGGAGATGCGAGGTGAAAGCCACTGCCGCATCGTGCTCTTGCGCTTCTACCGCTACAGGAAGGGCGCCCAATGCTTCGATGAAGCTCCGCGCGCGTTCGTTCAGGAGCTGATTACGGCTGGGGACGTACAGCCACGGCCGTCCGCAGAATAGCGCGGCATTTGCCGCATCGGGTCCGCTGCGTTCGGCGCCGGCCATGGGATGCGACGCGACGAAGTTTTCCAGTCCTTCCGCAGCGCGGACCACCGGAACTTTGACGGAGGCCACGTCGAGAATGAGCGCCGGTCCGTTTGCACGGCGACGATCGATGCGCTCGAGCTCGCGCAACGTCGGGCTGAGATGCGCTGCAAGAACGACGATGCTGCTGCGACCGTAGATCGCTTCGAGATCCACGATCTCGTCGATCGCGCCGCGATGCAGAGCTTGGACGCTGGCGCTCGGATTCGTGTCGTAGCCCAGAACGTGCCAACCCAGCTCGCGCGCGCGCAAGCCAATCGAAGCGCCGATGAGCCCTGTACCGGCGATCCCGGCGACGGTCGCGGCATTCATCGAATTGGGGTTTTGTCCAAGTCGGGACGTAGTACGCGCGCTCCGTCGAGGTAGACGTGTTCGATCTCTTGTTGGCCGCGTGACGTGTTCACGTGCATCAGCACGCGAATGACGCACGGTAAAGCGCCCGGAATATCGATCTCCACGAAATGCAGCATTGGAATGTGCACCCATCCCATCTCGCGTGCTCCGAGCGCCGGAAATACGGTGCGCAGATCCGGCGTAAGACTGAAGAGCACCGAGGCGATGTCGTCCAGCTCGACCTCGTTGCGCTCGGTCATAGACGTGAGCAGGCGTTTGGTGGCATCGCAAATGAGGTCGGGATGGTCTTTTTCAACGGTAATTGCACCGCGGATACCACGCATTTTCAACGCACTGCTCATTGTACTTCGCCTCCGAGCTCGAGTAAGGTCGTGAAAAAACCGGGATAGGAAACACCTACGCACTGCGCGTCGCGAATTTGTGTTTGCCCGCGTGCGTTCAACGCCGCTATTGCCGCCGCCATCGCGATACGATGATCGCCGCACGGGTCGACGAGCGCGCCGTGCAACGACTGTGGCCCCGCAATGGCGAATCCGTCGTCGAACGTTTCGACCTGGGCGCCCATCGCCCGTAGCACTGCTGCAATGGCATCGATGCGATCGCTTTCCTTTACGCGCAGTTCGCGCGCGCCTCTCACGACGGTAACGCCCTCCGCTTGCGTTGCAAGCACGGCCAACAGCGGTAGCTCGTCAATGAGCGACGGAACATCCCGTTCTTCAAGAACCAGTGCGCGAAGGTCGCTACTGCGTACGTGAATCGTACCGACCGGTTCGGGCTCGCGCCGCCGCAGTTGTGTTTGAACGCGCGCACCCATCCGCTGCAGGACGTCGATGAAACCGCTGCGCGTTGCATTCAGAGAGACGTCACGTAGTTCGATCTCACTGTCGGGCGTAATCAGAGCAGCAGCGATCCAGAATGCCGCGCTTGACGGATCTCCGGGAATTTCGAGAAAGATTCCGTGCAATTGTTGGCCGCCGTCGATCGCGATTTCATCCGCGCTTACCTCGATGCTCGCGCCGAATCGCGGTAACATTCGCTCGGTATGATCGCGCGAATCCACGCGCCCGCGCAACCGCGTACGCCCTTCGGCCGCTAGGCCTGCAAAGAGTAAAGCGGTTTTGAGCTGTGCGCTCGGAAGAGCCAGTTCGTAGTCAATCGCACTCAGCTTTGCGCTTCCCGAGATTTCCAGCGGAGCGACACCACCCTCGCTGAGCGACATCCGCGCGCCCATCCGTTGCAGCGGATCGGCAAGACGGCGCATCGGACGGCGCGAGAGCGATGCGTCTCCGACAAGGCGTACAGGCCCCGGCATCGCCGCGAGTACGCCCATGAGCACGCGCATAGTCGTACCCGAATTCGCACAGTCGATTGTCGCGCCGGCAACGTTCCACGCTTCGCGTCCGCTGCCGTTCACGATGACCGCGTCGTCGTTGCGCTGGATCTGTACGCCTAAACCACCCAGCGCGCGAATCGTCGCGGAAACATCGGCGTTGCGCGGAACACCGGTAATTCGCGTCCATCCGTTGGCGAGCGCACCGCAAATGAGCGCGCGATGCGCGATTGATTTGTCGCCCGGAACGCGCGCGACGCCTTGCAAAGCCTTCGCCCGGCCGATGAGAACATCGGCCATTACACGACCACCAGCGGTGCGGACTCGAGCGGAATCTGTTCGAGATCTGCAACGATCTGCGCAAAATCGTCAAACGTAAGCGCTTGTTCCTTGTCGCTTTTCGCTTCGGGTGGATTCGGATGTACCTCCACCAGAATGCCGTGCGCGCCGACGGCCTTTGCGGCACGGCACAGCGGACGGATCCAGCGACGGACTCCCACGCCGTGGCTCGGGTCCACCAGCACGGGCAAATGCGTGCGCTCGCGCAGCACCGGAACGGCGGAGAGATCGAGCGTATTGCGCGTCGCGGGTTCGAACGTGCGAATGCCGCGTTCGCACAACATGACGTTCGGATTGCCTTCAGCGAGAATGTACTCCGCTGCCGCAAGCAGTTCGTCGAGCGTCGCGGAGAGGCCGCGTTTGAGAAGTACCGGCTTGCCGGTACGTCCGACCGCTTTGAGCAGATCGAAATTTTGCATGTTGCGCGCGCCAATCTGCAACACGTCGATGAGGTCGGCCATGCGCGCTACTTGATCGGTCGTCATGACTTCGCTGACCGTCGGCATGCCGGTTGCGCGACCCGCCTCGGCCAGAAGATCGACGCCTTCCCAACCCAGACCTTGGAATGCGTAAGGGCTGGTTCGCGGTTTGAATGCGCCGCCGCGCAACATCACCGCGCCGCGTTCTTTCACCGCATGCGCCGTTTCCAAAATTTGGTCGCGCGATTCAACCGAGCAAGGACCGGCGACAATCGTAAACCC
>CAZRQS010000033.1:0-19711 GCA_964602255.1 uncultured bacterium
AGCACTTTACCGCTCTTGGGGTCGATTTTGCGCTGCACGCGATCTTCGGTCTGCCCTACGACCACACCGACCTCGTCGCGAATCGAGGTGTATTTGTTATGCGGCTCCCTGGAAGGGCGCGGCTCGACTTGCCAGAGCACGTCGCCCTTTTCGTTCAACCCGTAAAGATTCTGCGGGAAATCTTCGTCGGGCGGTACGCTAAGCAGCACAACATTTACGCCATCGATTTCCAGCCGCTGTTTTACCGGGTAGGCCGGTAAACCCGGAAACTGGGGAGCCGTCACAGCATGGTGTTACCCACTTAATGTACGGCGCTACAGCGAAGCGAGAGCCTCTCGGATTTTGGTGAGCAAGAGGTCGATCTCTGCGTCTTCGATCACTAAGGGAGGCGCGATGCGCAACACGTTTTCGTGCGTATCTTTCGCCGCGACGCCGCGGTCGAGCAATGCACTGGAGAGATGACGAGCCGGTACGCTCATCTGGATGCCGATGAGCAAACCGCGACCGCGCACTTCCTTGATGAGCGGTGAATCGATCGCGCGAAGGCCTTGCATGATTTTTGCACCGCTGTAGCGCGCGCGGGATGTAA
Organism: uncultured bacterium; assembly: GCA_964602255.1. Taxonomy (GTDB): domain Bacteria; phylum Vulcanimicrobiota; class Vulcanimicrobiia; order Vulcanimicrobiales; family Vulcanimicrobiaceae; genus CAZRQS01. The sequence goes on from CAZRQS010000033.1 coordinate 590, forward strand.
GCTTCTCGTCGACGAGCACGTCGAGTGCGGCCAAAGCCACGGCGCTTCCGAGGGGATTACCGCCGAACGTGCTGCCATGATCACCGGGGCGGAATAACGACATGAGATCTTGCGAGGCGAGTACGGCGGACACGGGATAGTAGCCGCCGCCGAGTGCTTTCCCGACGACAAGTACGTCCGGTTTGATGCCGTCGTGATCGCACGCAAAGAAATCGCCGGTGCGCCCGAAACCGGTTTGAATTTCATCCGCCATGAACAGCACGCGGTGCTCGCGGCACAATCCCCATGCACGTTTGAGGAAACCCTCGGGCGGAACGTTCACGCCGCCTTCACCTTGAATCGGTTCGATGAGAATCGCGCACGTGTTCTCGTTGATCGCTTTTGAGAGCGCTTCGTAATTGCCGTACGGAACATGAACGAATCCGGGTGTAAACGGCCCGAAATCTTTGCGGTATTCCTCGGTCGAGCTTGCACTGATCGCGGCGGTCGTCCGGCCGTGGAAATTGTCGTTGAAGACCACGATCTCGGCTTTGTCGTGCGCGATGCCTTTGACTTCGTACGCGTACCGCCGCGCAAGTTTGATTGCGGTTTCGACAGCTTCTACGCCCGTGTTCATCGGCAGCGCCATGTCGTATCCGGCCAGCTCGGTAAGACGTTTGAGAAAGCCCGGCATGCGATCGTTACGCATGGCCCGCGACGTTAGCGTAACTTTTTGCGCCTGCTCCAGTAGTGCTGCATGAATCTTGGGATGGCAGTGCCCTTGATTGACGGCGGAATACGCGCTGATGCAATCCAAGTAGCGTTTGCCGTTCACATCGTAGAGCCAAACGCCTCGGGCGCGCTCTACGACCAGATCGAGCGGATTGTAGTTGTGGGCGCCGTATCGTTCCTCGAGCGCCATGAGCTCTCGTGCGTTATCTTGAACGTCGTGCATGATTTCCAAGAGCGCCGCGTGTGTTTACTTCGTATAATCGAAGGACCGCAGGGGCGCGAACGCCTGCGTTCCAGGAACACTTGTATTTTGACTTAAGGACGGTCCGCTCGGCTACCTCTTTTTATGACTCAGGACACCTATGAGCAGGCGCAAGAGCGCCTTGAATGGTTCCGCCGGCGCGACGAGTCGCGCGAGGTCGGCGCAATGGGACGAACCCTGGCGTTCGACCATGGCCGGCGCACGGACCGTGCGACGCTGCTGCTGCATGGCTTGTCCGCAAGCCCGCGGCAATTTTTAGCCGTCGCGCAAGCCCTGCACGAACGCGGCCACAACGTGTTCGTCCCGCGCCTTCCGCGGCACGGGTACAGCAACCGCCTCTCGGAAGCGCTTGCAACGATGAACGCTTCGCAACTGGAAGCGTGCGCAAACGAATCGCTGGCCGTTGCGCGCGGACTTGGAGAACGCGTAACGGTGGCGGGCTTTTCATTAGGGGGCTTGTTGACGGGATATTTAGCACAAACACAGCCCTTGCACCGCGCCGTCGTCGTTTCACCGTTTCTGGGCGTATCGATGTTGCCGAATATCTTTCGTTTGCCCATCGCACGCTATCTGCTGCGCAAGCCGAACCGGTTCTACTGGTGGGATCCGTTTTTGCGCGAGCGCCAGCTGCCCGAACACGGCTACCCACGGTTCGCATCGCACGCGATCGCGCACGGCTTAACGCTTGCTCACGAATTACTGGAGCAGTCCGCAAATGCCGCACCCGCTGCTGACGAGCTCGTCGTCGTCATCAACAAAGGTGACTCTGCCGTCAATAAGCGCGCCATCGTGAGGCTCGCTAAACAGTGGTTCAAACGCAAGCCAAAAGCGGTAACGGTTCACCACTTAAAGAACGTGCCGCCATTCGTGCATGACATCATCGAACCAAAACGTTATCCGGCCGTCGCGCACCAGGTGCTTCCGGTCTTAGTGGACCTCATCGATCGATGACGAAGGCGCCGCACGTGGTTTTGTGCTTCGAGCACCGCAAGTAAATCCGGCGCGCTCGCATGCGGAAGCGCTCGAACGCGTTCGGGCGTTCCAGGCGTATGACGACGATAGGATTTTACCGCAAGCACGGACGGCGCTGCTGGATCACGGGCAGCGTACTGCGCTGGCCGTGGTATTGCTGCATGGATTCACCAATCATCCCGGTCAGTACCGTGAATTTGCACCGATGGTCTTCGAGCGCGGTGCAAACGTTTTTATTCCGCGCATGCCGGAGCAAGGCGATCGCGACCGCATGACGCGGCGCCTTGCGCGGTTGACTGCCGAATCGCTGGTTGCGCGTGCATCGGAAGCGGTCGACATCGCATGCGGGTTGGGAGAACGGGTGTGCGTTGCCGGCATTTCATCGAGCGGACTGCTCTGCGCATACTTCGGACAGCATCGTGCCGATGTTGCACGCGCTATCGCCATCTCGCCCGTATTCTCGATTTTGCAATTGCCGTATTGGCTCAATGCGATCGTAACGCGTGCAATGCTGTTGCTGCCGAACGTGTTTTTGTGGTGGGATCCGCGAGAACGCGAAAACCAGCATCCGAGTACCGCCTACCCACAGTTCCCCACGCATGCGCTTGCGCAGACGATCCGCATTGGTGAAGACGTGTACTCGAGCTCGCGGCGCGAGCCGTTTAGTGCACGATCCATTGTCACGATGACGAACAAAAACGATCCGGCGGTGAACAACGAGGTGACGGCGCGCGTCGTCGAGCAGTGGACGAAGTATCGTCCGCACGACGTCGCCGCATTTGAATTTACGAATCTTCCGCGCAACCACGACATCATCGAACCGGATAATCCCAAAGCGCGCACCGATCTCGTATATCCGCGCTTGCTCGAGTTTATTTTGACCACGCCGTAAGCGAGCGAGCGTAGCAGCCCATCATCTTTTTGGGGAATACAGTTGCTATGTTGAACAAGCTGGCGATGGCGGTCCTTACCGCCGCTTTTATTATTCCTCTTTCCGCTTGCAGCGGCGGCGGAAATCAGCAATCTACTGCACAGACGTCGCCGGGCGCTCAAGCCATGAAGGCGGGGGCACCCGGTTCGATCAGTATTGCCGGCTCAACGGCGCTGCTTCCGCTCGTGAAGCAAGCAGCGGTTGAGTATCAAGCCAAACATCCGAATGTGAAAATCAGCGTTGCAGGCGGCGGTTCCATGACCGGAATCACGCAGGTTGTGCAAAAAGCGATCGACATCGGCGACTCGGATATTCCCGCGCTCAATCAACCGAGTCTTGTGGACCATAAGGTCGCAGTCGTCGCGTTCGCCGTTGTGGTGAATCCGAAAACGAACGTGAAAGCGCTAACGACTGCGCAGATCAGAAGTATCTTCACCGGAAAGACGACAACCTGGAGCCAAGCCGGCGGCGCCAACCAGCAAATTACGATCATCAACCGACCGCGCAGTTCGGGCACGCGCGCAGTCTTCGTGCAGAAGATCATGGGCGGCCAGCAACCTACGGAAACCGGGCTCACACAAGATTCGTCAGGCACCGTCGCGACGATGGTTGCGCAGACGCCCGGCGCAGTTTCGTACGTTTCGATAGGCTACGTGAAGCCGGGACAACAGGTCGCCGTTTCAATCGACGGCGTCGCACCGGCCGATGCAAACGTCGAGACCGGCAATTATAAGTTCTGGTCCTACGAGCACATGTTTACGAACGGGCAGCCCAGTGCACAGGTTGCCGACTTCATCAACTTCGTCAAGAACGATACGCCGCTGCTCAAGAAGCTGCACTTCATTCCGATTAGCGAAATGAAAGTGACGCAGTAGAAACGTCCTTTTACTTGACCAAGTCCGGACGTTTTGCGGCGTAGCGGCGGCTCCAGGTCAGCTCGGTGCCGTCGTGGAGCTTGGTCTTGAAATCACCGTGGAACCAGGCATGAATCTCCTTGACCGCGTCCAGATTCACGATGTGCGAGCGGTGAATGCGCGCGAATTGCTCGGGGTCGAGTTTTTCCTCGAGCGATTCGAGCGTTGTCCGCAGCGTGTACGTACCGCCACGCGTGACGATGACGACATGGTTGCGGTCCGCTTCGAATCGAATGATATCGCCGACGCTGACGAACACGGAACGGCCTTCGCTTGGTACGAGCAGCCGGCGAACGTACGCGCCGGCGGGACGAATCGCATCGAGCAGCGCGAGCAGTTTGGCTTGGCCCCCGTCTTCCGCACCGGGGAGTGATTTGCGCGCGCGATCCAACGCGCGCTCGAATCGCTCCCGGTCGAAGGGTTTCAGTAAATAATCCAACGCATGCACCTCGAATGCGCGCACCGCGTATTCGTCGTGCGCCGTCGCAAAGATGATCGCGGGCACGCGTTCGTGCTCCGCGAGCGCTTCGACTACGCCGAATCCGTCGACGCCGGGCATCTGCACGTCCAGAAAGACGAGATCCGGCTGGTGCTCGGCAATGCGCGCGATGGCCTCTTCGCCGCCGGAAGCCTCGCCGACAACGGCAATGTCGTCGTGCTCTTGCAAAAAGCGCGCGACTTTCCGGCGCGCCGCCGGCTCGTCGTCGACGATGAGGACGCGCATCAGCAGTGAAACGGAAATTGTAGGGACACTTCCGTGCCGTGCGGCGACAGCTGCACAACGCGCAGTGTCGAGCCCGGCCCGTAAAGGTGCGCCAACCGCGATTTTACGTTCGTCAATCCGTGTCCGTATGCCGGAGCCGGAGACGGTAAGCCCACGCCATCGTCGCGGACGCGGATGTGCACGCTGGAATCTTGACGCGCGACGTCGATGACGATCTCGAGGTCGCTGCGCGCCGAGCCCATTCCGTGACGGATCGCGTTTTCGATGATCGGCTGAAGCATGAGCGCGGGAACCCGTGCCAGCCGGGCGTCGGCATCGACCGATACGTTGAGTTGCAGCGTATTTTCGAGGCGCGCCTTCATGATATCGACGTACATGCGCTCGATCTCGAGTTCTTCATCGAGCGTGATCTCCTGGACGTCGCTGGTCGTGAGAATGACGCGTAAAAACTCACTCAAACGCGCCAGCATCGCATCCGCCTTGCGCACGTCTTCGTACATCACCGACGAAACGGCGTTGAGCGTGTTGAACAAAAAGTGTGGATGCAGCTGCAGCCGCAGGTTTTCGAGCTTGGCCTGCGCGAGCTCGCGCTCGAGCCGCGCTGCGGCGAGCTCGGCCTCACGCGCTTTGCGGATACGATCGAAGAAGTACACAAAGCCGATGACGATCGGATAGATGATCAGATCGTGCGAGGCTTCCATCGGGTAGCGGTACGTCATGATGCCGTAGTCGTAATGGCCGAGGCCGGCGACCGGAAAGATCGCGGCGCGAGAGATGGCCATCAGCGTCGTGTGCGCGATCGAATAACCGAGCGCGCCGAGAATTTGCACCGGCCACGGATACCGGCGTGCAAACCAAACGACGAACGGCATCAATACGGCTGCCGTGTACGCTCCGGTCATCTCTTCGATGAACCGGGCGACGAGCGTGCCGGAATGGCCCCGCGCCAGATCGTCGAGGTAATGGTAGCTGAAAAACAGCAAGCCGACCGCTGTAAACAGCGCGAAGAACCCGCCGTATCGGCGCGCGAACATCATGCGTCGGTCATACCTGAAGTGACCCTGCTCCGTCAACGGACGCGGGACGAACGGGACGGTTTATGGGACCGGGACTTTTTCAGGGGCCTCGGCGGTCGTCGGATCGATGCGGTTGCGTACCCGGCTAACGCTGTTTGCCGGAAAGCCGCCCCGCTGTGCGTGCTCGCGGACTTCGTCTTCGTTGCGCGCGTTGTAAATGCAATAGATTTTATTGTCGGTTACGTAGCTCTCCACCCATTGGATCGTGGGTCCCATCTCTTGCAGCACTCCGCACGATGTTTGCGAAATGGCTTGGAGCTGTTCGGGCGTGAGTTCGCCGGCCTTCGGGATTTCGCGTTCAATGACGAATTTGGGCATGCTCGTGCCTCCTGTCACCTAACGATACGCGGGCACGGCGCCTTCCGCAAGGCTACGCGGGATCGAATGCGCCGATGTGAATCATCTCTTCGGAAAGATTGCGCGCGCGCCGGTAACGCTCGCATTCTTCGTCGCTCGCATCGGCCGGAAGCTCGCGCAGAATGCGCTGCAGTTCCTCATTGAACAGCGCGCTCAGTGAAGCCGGCGTGTACGGCCCAGGGTGGCGAAGGCGCTGCGCAATCATTAGGCGGTAGATCCGGTCCGTCGCGAGATCTTCCATGTAGCCGTCGAGTAAGCTTGCTCCCTTTCCGGCCAACACGCCGTTGCGGTAGCGGATCACCGTGCGCACCGCGGCTCGCGTGCCATCAAGCGATCTGGTGCCGACGCCGGCGGGCGCAGGCCGCAGATCCGGAGTGGGATCGATGTTTTCCGGGCGTTTGTCGATTTGATTCGGATACGGAAATTGGCGGACCGCGATGTCATTTTGATCCGGATGACCGGTCCATGCGCCATCCATCAAACAGTCCGCTTCGTTTTTTTTATCGCGTGCCAGGACGTCCAGTGCGCGCGCGTTCAGTTCCGCATCTTCGCGGCTGGGATACAGAGCCGTCATGCCGCCGATGGCGAGCATGCAGTGCTTATGGCAAACTTCCGGAATAAGCGTTCGCAGCCGCTGAAAGAACGGGACGTCCAGCGGTATGGTATTCCGATCCGGCAACACCCACTGCGGATCGGCAAGATTGAAATGGATAAGGCTGGCCATGTAATCCCAGCGGCCGAGATTCAATCCCACCAAGTACTTGCGCAAATTGTAGCTGAATTCTTCGAGTTGATACGCCAGCGGATGCGACTCCACGAGCGCCATGCACTTGATCGCATCCTCGTGCCAGCCTCTCGCTTCGACGATCGCATCGAAAAGATCGCGCCACCAGAGCGCTTCTTGCGCGGATTCCGATTTCGGAATGTAGATGCATAGCGTTCGATTTGCCAACTGCTCGATGTCCACGCTGTACGCAAGCAGCGCGACGTCGAACAGCGATGCCGGCGTGAAGCCGTCGAAGATGCCGGCCTGCGAGAGATGCAGGCCGCGTACTCGATTCCAAATTACCGTCGTGCTCGGTTTGATGGCGGCCGTCTGACCGCGTTTTTGGTCGTCGTACGTGAGCCGGCCGTTCAGCGCGGCTACCAAATTCTGGTGGCCGAGCATCAAGTGATCCCACGTGTTGGCCATGGAGTCTTCGAGGTCGAGCATCACCCCGGGCGCACCCGAGTTGAGCATTTTGACGACGAGCTCGGCATCGTCGGCCGGCCCCGTCATTTGATTGCGCTGATCCGCGCACCATGACGGCAGCGCAATGCGCCAATCGGTCGGACGGGCTTTTGTCGCATACCCGTACTCCGGCAGATCACCTTGATGCGCTCGATCCAATACAGCGCGGCGCTGCGCGATCGCTTCCCGCTGCCGTGGCGTGAACTGCTCGTGCAGCGGGCGGTAGAACTGCGCGAAACCGTTGGGGAGGTCGCGCTCGATATTGAACGACGCGGGCGCCGAGTTGACGCCCGGAGCTACGAGCGTTTGCATTATGCGACGGCCGTCGTCCGATCCGGCGGATAGAATTGTTCCGCTTCGGTCGAGCCGTCCAGCGCCGTGGTTGAAGAGGTACCATCCGAAACCACACGCGCAACCTCATCGAAGTATCCGGTACCGACTTCGCGCTGATGGCGCGTTGCGGTGTAGCCATACTCTTCGCTTGCGAACTCGCGCTGCTGGAAGTCGGCGTAAGCGCTCATGCCGCGCGCTTGGAAATCGCGCGCCAGTTCGAACATCGAGTGGTTGAGCGCGTGGAAACCGGCAAGCGTGATGAACTGAAACTTGTAGCCCATCTGCGCGAGCTGTTCGCGAAACTGCGCTATGCTCTGCTCGTCCAATTTTTTCTTCCAATTGAACGACGGCGAGCAGTTGTACGCAAGCAGCTTACCCGGGAACTTTGCGTGAATCGCAGCGGCAAACTTGCGCGCTTCTTCGATGTTCGGCTCGGACGTTTCGCACCAGATGAGATCGGCATACGGTGCATATGCAATTCCGCGGGCGATTGCGGCGTCGATACCGCCGCGAATGCGATAAAATCCCTCGGCGGTCCGTTCGCCCGTGCAGAATTCTTTATCGCGCGGATCGATGTCGCTGGTGATCAGCTGCGCCGCATTGGCGTCGGTGCGCGCGACGATGATCGCCGGCACGTCAAGCACGTCGGCTGCAAAGCGCGCAGCACTCAAATGACGCACGGCTTGCTGCGTCGGGATGAGCACTTTACCGCCCATGTGGCCGCATTTTTTCTCCGACGCGAGCTGGTCTTCGAAGTGCACGCCGGCGGCGCCGGCTTTGATCATCGCCTTCATCAATTCGAAGACATTGAGCGCGCCACCGAAGCCGGCTTCCGCGTCCGCGACGATCGGTGCGAACCAATGGGTTGCGTTCCGCCCTTCGCTGTGGTCGATTTGATCGGCGCGCGCGAGCGCGTTGTTGATCCGCTCGACGACGTTCGGAACGCTGTTCGCGGGGTAGAGGCTTTGGTCCGGATACATTTGCCCGGCCAAATTAGCGTCCGCCGCGACTTGCCAGCCGCTTAGGTAGATCGCTTTGAGTCCCGCCTTCACGGCTTGCACGGCCTGATTTCCGGTGAGACAGCCTAACGCCGTGACCGGCTCGGCGTCATGCAACAACTCCCACAGACGCTCCGCGCCCATACGCGCAAGTGTGTATTCGACGTGGACGGACCCGCGAAGGCGCTCCACGTCGGCACCGCTGTACGGTCGCCGCACTCCGTTCCAGCGCGATTCGCTTTTCCAGTGTTTGTCGAGTGTGGAGGTGGGGGAACTTATGCTCACGTTATAGGCTCCTGTCGTCATTTGGCTTGCTTCGGCTGCAATATTGGCTGGCGCCAATTGGATGAGTACCTTTGATTGTTTGGATGAGAGCCGCTGTGAGCGGTAAGCTACCAAAGTGAACGCGATAAGTCAATAGATTGATAAATTTAATACATCAGTACGTGAGGGGTTGATACCCATACGTTGAGTCCTTAGTCACGTCGATTGAGCCCTTATGACCACTGGTCCGCCTCCATCGCGTTGCTATCGTGGTGGAACGGAGTTAGCAGTCGCTTTACGGGGGTTATACGATGACCAAAGGTCGTTTGTGTTTGTCGCTCGCCGTTTTACTATTGGCGAGCGTTCTTAGCGCGTGCGGCGGTTCTCACGCAATTCCGTCCGGCCCGGGTATGGCGTCAAATGGAGCGGGACCCGCGGCCGGCACGGCATATGCCGCCGTTCCGGAAACCGCGTCAAGCGGTGTGCGCATCTACATCCACTTACCTTTACGAAACAGCGATGAGCTCGACAAACTCATCGAACAGCAGAGCACGTCAGGTTCTCCGCTGTACCGGCGCTGGTTAACGCCGGATCAGTTCCGGGCCGCATACGGTCCACGCGTTGAAGATCTGCGCGCGGCGGCCGCCGCGCTTCAACACTACGGGTTCCACACGACGATTACGTCGCAAACCGTCATCGCCGACGCACCGCAGTCGACGGTGGAACGGACCTTCGGCGTACGCTTGGGAACCCGCACAGAATCGGTAGGACGCGAAAACGTTTCAAGGCTTGTCGCCGACCGCGCTCCAACGCTGCCGCCGGAACTCGCGAAGTTGAACGCGCAGCCCGTCGTGTATGCGCCGGTGCACGTGTACAAGCCGAACTATCAAAGGGTCAGCCTCAACGCGGCGCCGGAAAACCGCTACGGCGAGGTGGGGCCATACTGGTTTACCGATCTCAAACAAGCGTACCAGTACCCTTCGTATCATGAGTTGAACGGTTCCGGAAAGACCATCGCCATTCTCGCCATCGGTGATTTCTCGAACAGCGATATGGTCACGTATTTCAGCCATGAAAAGCTTGCCGTTCCAACGATAATACGGCGGCCTGTAGACGGCGGAGCTCCGCCGTTCAATCCCAACAGCGGTGCTTCCGCCGAAGCCACGCTTGATATCCAGCAAGCCGGCGGATCTGCGCCGGCATCGAGGCTCATGGTGTATCTTGGACCGCAGCCCACAGATGCATCATTCATCGCCATGTATCTGGCCGTCGCGGAGGACAACGCCGCAGATGTTCTGAGCGTGTCGTACGGTAGCTGCGAGCTGTTTTATACGGCTGCCTACAATGGCGGCGTCGACTTTACCGGTATCTTGACCACGTTCCACGATCTTTTCCGTCAAATGAATTCGCAAGGAATCACGATCGTTAATTCATCGGGCGACTTTGGGAAATTTGGTTTTTGCACCGATCTCAGTGGGACCAAAGCGGTAGTCGGCGTGCAGACTTGGGCCGATGATCCGGACGTCACCGGAGTCGGCGGCACGAATCTGGTAACGTCGTTCATCAAGGGGTCCAGACGATCGACGTACGTCGAGGAAAACGCCTTCAGCGACAAGTTCGTACCTGGGCCGGGAGTGCCAACCGGATTGATCTGGGCGTCGAGCGGCGGTAAGAGCGTCGTATTCAGCAAACCTCCCTATCAGTTCTTTGTGAACACGCACGCATCGACACGCGCAGTTCCGGATATCTCTATGCACATGGGCGGCTGTCCCGTAGGCTCGGTCTCGCCGTGCGGTGACGATAGAAGCTTCGATATTGCCGTTTTTGGTGGACAATTCGCGGGCTTCATCGGCACGAGCGCATCGGCTCCGGAGTTTGCCGGATTGCAAGCCGTTGCAGATCAGGACAACGGCGGACGGGCGGGCAATGCAAATTACAATATCTACCACTTAGCGCAAAAAGGCACGATCGGTAACGGTCCGACCTTCCACAACAATATCCCGGGAAACAACGGCTATCCGTCGACGCCAGGTTATAACTTCGTCGTCGGAAACGGAACGCCGTACGCTTCTCAATACGCACTCGAGCCGTTCGGCCCGTTTGCGGGCGATCCGTGGACGTTTACGAACCCGTAAACACCATGAGGGGGATGCGTTTTGCATCCCCCTCGCATTTCTTCTACGGCAAACTGGGCAGCGGCAGCGACGGCTTCGTGCTCAGATCCGGATACGGTTCTTTGAAGTTCTCTGCCGCTTGCGTAACAAGGCGAAGCGCAAACTCCATCTGCGGATCTTTTCCGTCGCGATAATCGTGCGGCGCGATGTCGACGTCATAGTCGGGATCGGTGCCGTGATTTTCGACTTTCCATCCGACGTCTTTGAACCAAAACGAAAATTCCGGCTGCGTGGTGATCGTGCCGTCGACCAGATAGTGATACGGGTTGATGCCGATGACGCCACCCCACGTGCGCTTGCCGACCAGCGGGCCGAGATCGTAGAGCTTGAAGCAGTGGCTGAAGATGTCGCCGTCGGATCCCGCAAATTGATTGGTGATTGCGACAATTGGACCGGCGACCGACTCCGGCGGATAGGGCATCGGTTTGTTGCTGTAGCGCGAGACGTCATATCCTACCCGTTTGCGCGAAAGCTTCTCGAGCAGTAGCGGCGAGACGTGGCCGCCGCGATTGTAGCGCACGTCGACGATGAGACCGGTGCGATCGAATTCGTTGAGATATCCGCGATGAAACTCCGAAAAACCCCACGGCCCCATATCCGGAATGTGAACGTAGCCGATCTTTCCATCCGTACGATCGTGAACCAGGCGGCGATTGGATTCCACCCACGCGCGATAGCGCAGCGGCTGTTCGCTCTGGAGCGTCTTCACCGTGACGCGCTGTTCGCCCATCGCGGCACGCACGGTAATGGTCACCTCGCGTCCCGCTTGATTCACCAGCGCTTGTTGCGGCGAATACGAAGCGGAAAGACGCCGTCCACCGATCGCGCGCAGAAGGTCGCCTTCGCGGATCGCTAGACCCGGCTCGGCGAGCGGAGAGTCGACGTCGCGATTCCACGAATCGCCGCGATAGATGCGCTCGATGCGCCATCCTTGCGCGCTTTCGTCCCACCGGAAATCTGCGCCGAGAAAGCCTTGGTTGTACTCCGGAGGCCGGCGAAGATCGCCGCCGATTTCGTAGGCATGTGACGTGCCGAGCTCGCCGTGCATCTCCCAAATAACATCGGAGAGCTCCGCGCGCGTACGCACGCGCGGCAGCACCGCTTCATAGCGATCGTAGACGCGGTCCCAGTCGATGTCGGACATGTCTTCGACCCAGAACTGCTCGGTCTGCATGCGCCAGGCTTCGCGATACATTTGGTGCCATTCCGCGGGCGGGTTTACTTCGACGCTCATGCGATCCAGATCGATCCAACCGCTTTTGCGGCCAGGTTCACTTGGAGGCTTGGCTTCGTCGTTTTCCTCCGGGAGATCGGTGAGCGCGTCGATGACCCGCAAGCGATCGTGCGAGCGATATACTAGCGTATGGCGGTCGTTGCCCAAAATGATCTGCGAAACGTCCGTTGCAATATTTGCAGCGCGCTGCTGCTCGAAATCGTAAGCGACGAGCGTGCCGCCGGCCTCCTCGGCGTCCCAATCGTGATCGCCCGGTTTGATGCCGCGCACTTCGAATTTCGTGAACAGCAAGCGATTCCTGACGGCGACGATCTGACCGTACTCGCCCTCGTCGACGGGGAACGCGAGAATTCGCCCGTCGATGCCTTCGAAATCGATGTCGATGCGCGGCGGGTGTTCGGCTTTCTTTTTCTCTTCGTCGGGACTCTCGTGTTCGTGCTCGTGTTCGCGATGCACGGGTTTCGGTTTCGGCGTGAACGGATTAGGCACGTCAGTGCGCAGCGTGACGACGAACGGCCGCTGCGCTTGCGGAAAGCTCAGATTGAACTGCAGCGCATCGTACACCGGATCGAAGTCGCGCGTGGAGATGAAGTAGAGATACTTGCCTTCAGGATCCCACGCCGGACTTTGATCGATGCGCATCTTCGGCGTGACGTCGTAGATTTTTCCGGACTTGCATTTGACGATGCGAACGATCGCCACGTTGTCGCCACCGGGCCACCATACGTACGCAAGCCAGCGGCCATCGGGTGAGAACGCCAGATCCGTGATCCGGTTTCCGATGCCCTTGTCGATTGTGCGCGTCGTGCCGTCCGTATCGATCAGCATGAGTTCGTAACGGTGATTCGCAAACGCAATGCGATCGTTGGCCGGCGAACACGCGATCTCGGTCACGCGGCCGATGTCGCCTTTGGTAACGATGGACGGTGCGACTCCGGAATCCGCGGTGTGAATGGCGATCTGTTCGTAGCCGCTCTCGTCCGTGGTCGTGACGAAACGTTTGCCGTCGTGCATCCACGTGGGGTTGCGGTAACGCACCGCACTTCCCGCGCCGTGGTGAACCGGTGCTTCTTCCCAAAACGGCATCGTGTAGGGCTGTCCGCGCGCGATAACCGCCAAACGCGTGCCGTCGGGCGAGGGTGCGAATTCATCCAAAGCTTCGGAGCCGTCGAGAAAGCGGCGGGCCGTTTGCGGTGCCGGTGAAGGCGCCGAAACCTCGACTTCGCGCACTTGTCCGTTTGCGATGTCGAAACAGAAGAGCGCGCCGCCTGCGGTATAGACGATGCGTTTGCCGTCGGTCGATGGAAAGCGCACATAGTAATCGTTGTGGTGCGTGTGCCGCTGCACGTCGCTACCGTCGAGCGCGCACGAGTAGATATTTCCGATGCCCTCGTGATCCGCGAGAAAATAAATGCGATCGCCGATCCACATCGGCCATACGGGATTGCCGTCCGGAAGCGAAAGTTTTTCGAATTCGCCTTTCGCATCGCGGTCGATCCAAATTTCACCGGACGTGCCGCCGCGATAGCGTTTCCACCTCGCGGGATCCGTTTCGTTGCGACCGATCACGAACGCGCCCGCCGGCCCGGGGTACAGCGACTTCATGTGCCCGAGGTTCAGTTCGCGCGGAATACCGCCGGCCGGCGCAATGGCAAAACCGCGCGTTTCGCGCAAGTACCACGCGTTCGGATTGCTGACGAAGAAAATTTCGGAGCCGTCCGCGCTCCACGTGCACGTGGCAGCTGCCGTTCCGCCCAAATAGGTCAGCCGCTGCGGCCGCCCGCCCTGCGCGGGCATCAGGTAGAGCTCCGGATGCCCTTCGTCGTTAGCGATAAAGGCAATCTTTGTTCCGTCCGGCGAGAGGCGCGGCACACTGCACATGCCGGCGGTCGCGGTGAGCTTGACGGCGGAGCCGCCTTCGAGCGGGACCGACCACAAGTCGTCCTCACAGACAAAAACGATGCGCTCACCCGCGAGCGTAGCGTAACGGTAGTATCCCTGCTCCATGACGCGCACCTGTTGGCGAAGGTATCGGCGGGGTCTTGCCGCGCGCCTTACTTTGTGATACAAAGTAATCCATGGCGATGCAGGCTCCGATACCCCAGACCACACCCGCGCATGTGGCAATCATCATGGACGGCAACCGCCGCTGGGCTGCTCGCCGCGCCCTGCCGATCGTCGAGGGATACCGCCGCGGCATCGACGCCCTGCGCGCGACGGTCTCGAGCGCGATCGATCTCGGCGTCCCGGCGCTGACCGTTTACGGCTTTTCGACCGAAAATTGGCGGCGCGAAGCCAGTGAAGTGAGCATGCTCATGCAACTGTGCGCCGTGTTCGCATCGCGAGAGCGCGACGCACTAACGAAGCAAGGCGTGCGCGTGCGCATCCTGGGCGATATCGAACCGTTTGCCTTTCCGGCGCGCGCGGCGCTGCGAACGCTGGTCCGCGCGACCGAGCGCAATCGCCGCCTGACGTTGAATCTTGCGCTCAATTACAGCGGCCGCACGGAGATCGTGCGAGCCGCGCAATCGATTGCGGCGGACGTTGCGCGTGGCGTGCTGAGCGAATCGGCCGTCGACGAGCAAGTCTTCCGCTCGCGGCTGTACGCGCCCGAGCTACCCGATCCGGATCTTTTGATCCGAACCGGCGGCGATTTCAGAATCTCGAATTTCTTACTCTACCAGCTCGCGTACACGGAGCTCGTAACGCTTCCGGTGTTATGGCCCGAGTTCGGCGCGGATCATTTTGCGCACGCGATTCGTAACTTTACTGAACGTGAGCGCCGTTTCGGGGCGTAGCCGAACGCTTCATCAACGATCGAATGCGCGCAATACCCGTGTGGCCGTCCGCGCGTTCGAGCAGATCGCCGAGTGCGCGATAGAGTAAGCCGGTGTTTTGAATCTGCGCGAGCACCGGTGCGAGCGTCGGCGTCTTCGTGATCTGCTCGAACGGTACGATTGCCTGTTCCGACGCAGTGAAAGGCAGATACGGAAAGCCCGCAACGCTTCGGAAAAGCAGGCTTGCGTAGGCTGCGTTGGCCCAGCCGAATTCGCCGCGCGTGAAATGCCAGTACGCGTTCGGATCGAAGCTTTCATGAATCAATCCTTGTTCGCTGTCGGTTTCCGCAAGCGTCGTTACCGCCTCGTCGGTTTCGACGGAAGACGTTGCCGTGAGCGCGCGCGCCATAATTCCGAGCGGCCACACGTAACCTGGCGGCGTATGGGGGCTGCCAATTCCAGCGGCGTATTTGCCGGTGAAATAAAACGGATTTCGCTTCGAGAGCGTGTACGCGCGTGTGTTGAGATACACCGGATCATCCGCGGAACAATAGCCGATGTACGGAAGCGACGTAAGGTTCGGCAGATTCGCGTCGTCCATGTACACTTTGCCGCCTAACCCGTCGGTTTCGTACGCGTAGATCCATCCACCGTACGCGGGTTCCCAGAACCGTCCGTAACGCTCGATGCCGACTTGAACCTCCGCGGCCATGGAATTCGCCTCATTGGCCAGGTTCGTGTCGCGGTAACCGTCCAGTGCTAAACGCGCGACATCCTGAAGCGCGACGACGATCTGCGCTTGCATCGGGATGTTGAAGTGATATCGCGTCGCGTCGTCGGACGGGCGGAACGCTGTCCAAATCATGCCGGTCTGCGCGTTGATCGGCTGCGAAAACTGATTGCCGTTCCAGGAGTACCGGCTGCATTGCGCGTGCAGCTGTTCGCAGCGCCACGTATCGACGATCTTGCGCAGCGCGCCGTGCAGCACCGGCGTAAAGATGCTGCGCGCGCCCGTGCGCTGCCAATATATCCATGTCAACAGCACGGGCCACGAAAGACTGTCCGCTTCCCATTTGCGTTCCCAGGTCAAGTATCGGGCGGTAAACGCGTTCGCATACGGATCCGCCAGAATGTTGCGTGCATTGCGTTCGATAACGCCTTGGAATCGCTTGGCCAGTACCGAATTCGGCGCAGTAAAGCGAAGGTATGGGAGCGTTTGAGCGGACGAATCCCGCAGCCACATCGCCGGAATGTCGCCGGTTTGAACGTATGTCGTGCCGTCGCGTTCGCTGAAAAAATCCGCAAACAGCGTATGGAAGAGCGTTTCCGGCCGGATTTGCCGGGTGCGGTCGCCGGTCATCGGCAAAATGAGATTGACCGCCAGAATGAGCGATAGTGCCACATTCACCAAGATGGTTAGAGATGTTCCAGCGCGGCAAAGGCGCTCTTCGCAAGCGGGATCAAGTCCAATTCGTCGGCATTGCAAAGAATCACGATCGCGTCGCGTCTTTGCGGCGCAATCAATGCGACCGAACTGTATCCGTTGACGTTACCGATGGCGTAGACCACTATCTCTCCGTACATGTGCGATTCGAAAAATCCGTAGTAAGGCTCGCCTGCCCGCGTCACCCAGCGCAGCAGGTCGGGCACGTTCGAGCTCATCGCCGCCGCCGCGTAACCGAACGATATCGTGGACGGCGCAACCGGCGAGTTGAGCGTATCACGAGCATACCCGCGTGCCTCGCTCATTTCGTCGCCGTACGTCGTAGCGTGCAATTGCAGAGGCGTCAGAATGGCGCTTTGCAAGTATGCCGGATACGGTACGCCTGAAACGCGCTCCACGATCATTCCGAGCAGCACGTAGTTCGTATTGCTGTATGACCACTGCGTTCCCGGTTCAAACAGCAGCGGCTGCGTGGCTGCCGCCCCGACAAGCTGCCCGGGCGTATACTCGCGATGGCGATCGAGTGTTTCGATGTCGCTGTACGACGGAATGCCGCTCTGATGCGTGAGCAGCTGCTCGATGGTGATGGTGTGCGGCCAAGGAAAAGATGCGATATACGTTGCGGCGGGATCGTGAAGCGAGAGTTTTCCTTGCTGCGCCAACTGGACGATTGCCGCGGCCGTAAACGTTTTCGTCAGCGACCCGATCCGGTAAATCGTCCCAGGGCGCGCCGGCACGCGGCGTCCGAGGTCGCTCCACCCGTAACCGCGCTCGTAAATGGGCCGGCCGTTGCGTGAAATCCCGATGGAGAGACCCGCGACCTGCTGCGTGCGCATGACCAGCCGGACCGCATCGTCGATGGCAGAGCCTGCAAAAAGCACCGCCAGAAGCAACGCGTGCATGCGCGCTTCTTTCGCAGCCGCATCGGGGAGGTCCGCGCGAGCGAGGGCCGCAATGTTTCTAACGCTTTGACGGATTCCAACGGCTACACCAATCTTCTTCGAGCGTTCGAGTCGCGTTCGCCGCGTGCGCTCGCTCGCGCGATTTCGCACGCCGAAGCAGGGCGCGGCGCCGAACTGATCCGCCATCTGTTTGCGAAGACGGGACGCGCGATGACCATCGGTCTCACCGGACCGCCCGGCGTCGGCAAGTCGACGCTGAGCTCCGCGCTCGTTCGCAAAGCGCGTTCGCTCGGTAAGACAGTGGGCGTCGTGTCCGTCGATCCGAGCTCGCCGTTTTCGCATGGCGCCTTGCTCGGGGATCGCATCCGTCTCACCGAGCACTTCACCGATAGCGGTGTGTTCATTCGCTCGATGGCGAGCCGCGGACATCTCGGCGGCCTTTCCGGCGCGACCGCCGACGCCGTGCTGCTCATGGACGCGTTCGGCATGGATGTCGTGATCATCGAAACAGTTGGAGTCGGACAATCGGAGATTGAAATTGCCGAGCTGGCGCAAACGACGATCGTCGCGTTGCAGCCGGGAAGCGGCGATAGCATTCAAGTGCTCAAAGCCGGCATCTTAGAGATCGCCGACATCTTCGTGGTCAACAAGAAAGACCACCCGATGGCCAATCAGCTCAAACGCGAGATCCGCTCGATGATGGAGATGCTTGATTTCAGCGGATGGGTCCCGGAACTCGTGATGACGCAAGCGACGAGCGGTGAAGGCATCGACGATTTGTGGACCGCCATTGAGAAGCACGTCGCCTATTTGCACAAGACCGGCGAGATGAGCGAGAAGCGGCGCGAAGCCTTCACTCATCAAGTGCGTCAGCTCGCGCTCGGGCATCTGCAACGAAAACTCGAGCGGGAACTCGAGAGCGAAGTCGCCGCAGGCGTCGACCCGTATGCCGCCGCGGAGCGCGTTCTTCAAATCTTCGGCGTTGTAGCCGAGCAGAGCGACGAGCCGATGCGCCCGGCTCGCAATCGGGCTTCGGTCAAAGGGCTGACCTAGAGCAAGCGAGCGCGACGGCGTCGACCTAAGAGCTTGCCTGCCAGGCCGAATATTGGGAAAATACTGCGGGCACGAAGAATCGAGGATACCCCTTCGATACTGCGGCATTTCAGCAGGAAGCAAGCATTTTGGCCAAGATGATTGAGCGCCCCAGCGGCCTGGGCGCGCAGCCGACCAACGAATTCGTTCACGAAAAGGAACAATGGGAAGCCGCCTCCGGCCGAGGCAAGGGACGTAAGGGTCCCGGCTCCGGCGCGGTCGATCGCACCATTTCGGACCTTCCTTTAAAGACGGCGTACGGGCCCGAGGACGTCGCGCATTTGGACTTGGCCAACGACCTGAGCTGGCCCGGTCAGTATCCGTACACGCGCGGCATCCACCCCAACATGTACCGGGACCGCCTCTGGACGATGCGGCAATTCGCGGGCTTCGGCAACGCCAGGCAAACCAACGAGCGCTACCACTTCCTGCTCTCGCAAGGTCAGCACGGACTTTCCGTCGCTTTCGATATGCCGACGCTGATGGGCTACGACTCCGACGCGGCGCAAGCGCGCGGCGAAGTCGGCAAATGTGGTGTTGCGATCGACTCGCTCGCCGACATGGAAACGCTATTCGACGGTATCGACATGGGCGACATCACGACGTCGATGACCATCAACGGCCCCGCAGCCATTGCGCTCGCGCAATACATCGCCGCAGCCGAGAAGAAGGGCATTCCGCGCGCCAAGCTCGGCGGCACGATTCAAGCCGATATTCTCAAAGAGT
>CAZRQS010000034.1:0-7349 GCA_964602255.1 uncultured bacterium
GTACCTTTGCGAACGGGGCCAAAGCGAGCGTGCGGAACCTCGCGCTGCGACTGGGTAAGCAGTCTCTCGGAGTTTAGAAAACTCGGAGGAGATAAAAAATGCTTTCATCCAGACGACTCACGGGCCTAGCGCTCGCTTTGTCGTTCCTGTTTTCGGCCGTGCTTACTGGGCAGGCGGTCGCGCAAAATGTGACGGTCAACGTCAACGGTCAGAACATGTCGTTCGATCAGCCGCCCATCATGCGCAACGGTCGCGTGTTCGTGCCGATGCGCGCGATCTTCGAACGGCTCGGATCGACGGTCGTGTATTCGAACGGCAATATCAACGCGCAAGGCAATGGACGCGCGGTGCATTTGACGATCGGTTCTACGGACGCATCGGTGAACGGCAATCATTTCACGATGGACGTCGCGCCGTTCACGATTGCGGGACGTACGCTCGTACCGCTGCGATTCGTGGCGCAAGCGTTAGGCGCAGGCGTGAATTGGGACGCGAATACGTCCACGGTATATATCAAAACAAGCGGCGGCGGAGGCAACCCGCCGAGCCAAAACTACACGCCGCAGCCGAACGTGAACGCGTCGTTCCATTTGACGAATGAACAGCCGGCAAACGGATCGACGGTGAATACGACGCATCCCGCGCTGCATGCCGCATTCAGTGAATCGGTCAACCGCGATTCGCTGAAGGTGACGGTAGACGGTCACGACGTCACCTCGCTCGTCTACGCGAATCCGAGCGGTTTCAACGTCACGCCGGACTTCGAACTCACGCCGGGTTCGCATAAAGTCACGGTATCAGGGACTACCGCGGCGGGTTCATCGTTTACCACGGGCTGGTCGTTCACGACGTCGGCCGGTGCGGCACCGAACTTCATCAATAACCTCAATCCCGGACCCGGCGCGAAAGTGAGCAGCAACTTCACGATTCGCGGCCGTACGCTTCCGGGATCGAAGGTGCATATCGTAGCGGAGGGCAGTGCAAGCGCGCTGGGCGGCTTGCTGCAGGTCGGTACGGGAACGTTCCAAACGGACGTCACTGCTGATGGTAACGGCAACTTCAGCGCGCCTGTGGCGCTCAACGCAGTGTCCGGTGGGCAGGTTCGCGTCATCATCACGTCGACCTCGCCGAGCGGTGCCGCGCTCGAACGGCAGGTCGTGTACTCCAGCTAAGCGGAAACGGGGGTCGCGTTCACGAAACGCGACCCCTCAGCATGCACCCGGATGATACTGCCGGGCACCGCGCGTTTGCGCTGCCAGGCTCTTCACTGCGCTACGGCCCCGATAAAGTCGTCGATGTCTTGCATATCGACCTTCACCTCACGCCCGATCTCGAGAACGCAAGCCTCGAAGGCGTGTGCACGACCACGGTTCGTGCGCTCGATGAAGACGTTACGCGGCTAGAGCTCGATGCCGTCGATCTGCAGATTGCGTCCGTCGAGCGCGACGGAAAGCCGCTGCGGTTCAGCCACCGGGACAAAAAATTAGCGATCACGTTCGACCCGGCGATAGCGCCCGATGAAGAAGCGACCTTCACGGTTCGCTACAGCGTCACGCGGCCGCGACAAGGTTTGTTCTTCATCGAACCGACGTCCGAATAT
Organism: uncultured bacterium; assembly: GCA_964602255.1. GTDB lineage: Bacteria > Vulcanimicrobiota > Vulcanimicrobiia > Vulcanimicrobiales > Vulcanimicrobiaceae > CAZRQS01. Next base: position 1,601 of record CAZRQS010000034.1, read on the forward strand.
CCTGACAAAGTCCGTCATCTATGGACGCAGAGCCAGGACGAAAATGCGCGGTACTGGTTTCCGTGCTTCGATTATCCGAACGAGAAACAGACGACATCCGCGACGATCGTCGTTCCGAAGGGACAGTTCGCGCTCTCGAACGGCGCACTGGTCGAACGGCGTGACGAAGGCGATCGCACGATTTTCCGCTACAGTCAGGACGTACCGCATTCGACGTACCTGGTGACGCTGGTCGTCGGACCGTTTGTTGAAGTAGCGCAGCAAGGTGCAAGCGTTCCCGTCTTTTACTACGTGTTGCCGGGACGCGAAGCCGACGGTGAACGTTCCTTCGGCAAAACGCCGCAGATGGTCCGCGTCTTTGAAGAAAAGCTCGGTCTACCGTATCCCTATGCGCGGTATTCGCAGATTGCCGTCGGCGATTTCATCTTCGGCGGAATGGAAAATACCACCGCGACCACGCAAACCGAGCACACGCTGCACGATGAAAAAGCGCATCTGGATTTCTCGAGCGATCCGCTCGTCTCGCACGAGCTCGCGCATCAGTGGTTCGGAGATCTCCTCACGTGCCGCGACTGGTCGCACGCGTGGCTCAACGAAGGGTTTGCGACGTTTTTCGAAGCGGTATTCCGCGAATCCGACTTAGGCTACGACGAATACCAGTACGATATCTTCGGATGCGTGGAGCGCTATTTGCATGAAGATGCGGAGCGTTACCGGCGTCCGATCGTGTGCAATCTTTTTCGCGATCCGATAGAGCTCTTCGACCGCCATCTCTACGAAAAGGGCGGCGCGGTGCTGCACATGCTGCGCGGCGAGCTTGGCGAAGCGCGTTTTTGGCGCGCGATTCGCGGCTACGTGCGCGCGAATGCCCAGCGTAACGTCGAGACGATCGATCTCATTCGGGCGATCGAGGAAAGCACCGGCCGCAACATGCGTGCGTTTTTCGATCAATGGGTTTTCCGCGGTGGACATCCGCAATTGAACGTCGCGGTCGCCTACGACGCAAAACGCCGCGTTGCAACGATGACCATCGATCAAAAACAGCCGGTTGACGATCAGAATCCGGCCTACGTCTTTGACGTCGACGTCGCCGTTTCACCGGATCTTTCAACGAAGAACGAGCGCCGGATTCGCGTGCACGTAGAACGCGCGCATGAAACGGTCACCGTTCCGCTGGACTTCGAACCGAAACTGTTCCGGTTCGACCCCGGCGCATTCACTCTGGGTGATGTGACGTATCAGTTCGGCCCCGATTTCGCTGCGGCAACGCTCGACGCCGATCCCGATGTGGTCGCACAGATTCGCGCGGCGCGCGAACTGGCCAAAGACGGTTCGCCCGCTGCACGCGAGGCACTGCGCCGCGCGTTTGAACGAGAGACGTTTTGGGGGGTGCTCGCCGAAATTGCACAAACGGTTGGTGCCACGCACGCGCCATGGGCGCGCCAGATGCTGCTCGGGGCGCTCTCGCACGCACATCCCAAAGTACGCCGCGCCGCAGCAGCTGCGCTCGGCAATTTCAAAGATTTGCAAGTCGCCGAGGCGCTTCTCAAACCGGCGCGCGGCGATGCGTCGTATTTCGTGCAAGCCGCCGCTCTTCACGCTCTGGGCAAGACGCAGGACGCACGCGCATTCGACGTCTTGCGTGAGTTCGTCGGAAAGCATTCGTGGAACGGCGTCGTCGAGTCGGGCGCCGCTCATGGTTTAGCGGAGCTTGCCGACGCGCGTGTGACGGAATTGCTCGTGCAAGCGACGCGTGCCGGTCATGAAGAAACGTTACGCCGTGCCGCGCTCAGCGCGCTTGCTCGCCATGCCGAGCTGCTCGAAACCCAGCGCGTACCGGCGATCGAAGGAATTATGGAACGTTTGGACGATCCGATGTTCCTTGTGCGGCGCCAAGCGATCCACGCCGCCGAACATCTGGCGGATCGCCGTTTTCTGCGCGCGCTCGACCGTTTAGCGGTCAGTGCTGACGACGGACGCATCCGGCGCGATGCAACCGAAGCGGCACTGCGCATCCGTGAATCACAGAAAGTTCCTACGCAAGTGACCGGCTTGCGAACCGATCTCGATGCCTTACGTGAAGAACAGCGAAAGATACAGGAGAAGATCGAGGCGCTCTCGCGGACGTAGGCGCATTGCGCTCACGTTCCTCGTCGCGTGCCTAGCCGTTGCCATCGTCCTTGCGCTTCGCCCGCATACGGGCGCTACGCCGGCCAAACCGTCACGCATCGTCTCCGAGCAAGGTATGTCCCTTGCACGCCGGCCGGCGGCGCCGCATTGGGGCGATGCCGCACGAACGGATCTGCAAGCATCGGTGCGCGCAGCGCTCGCATCCGGCACGCAAAACGCGCGAGCGTGGAGCTGCGTCGTCATCGCGCAGGACGGAACGGTGCTCTACGACGATCGCGGATCGAATGCCGTGACACCGGCGTCCGCGCTGAAACTCGTCGTTGCGGACGCAGCGCTTACCTCGCTTACTCCGCAGTTCCGTTTCGACACGCTTCTTGCGGCAATGCAACCGCCGGGCGGCGCAACGTTGGACGGTGATCTCTGGCTGATCGGGTCCGGCGATCCGTCGCTGCGCAGCGAAGATTTGCTTGCCGGCGTTCGCGCATTGCGCGAAAAGGGCGTGCAATCGATACACGGCCGAGTCGTCGTTGACGGCAGCGCGGTGGCAGGCGAAGAGATCAATCCGCTCTGGAATGCTGATGACGGTAACGAAGATTTCATGACGGCAACCAGCGGCATTTCGGTTGACGGCGATACCGTGGAGTTCGATGTAACCGGAACGTCACCGGGACAGGCCGCGAACGTGCAAGTCAAACCGCAAGCACCGCAAGTGCGCTACTACGGAAGTATAACGAGCGGCGGTGGCGATAACGTCGTTATTGCAGCCTCGGGGACGCCGAACGAGTTCCGGCTGTCCGGAAACATACCGCCCGGAATTCAAGAGAAATTTTGGGTTCCCGTTCACGGCATACCGCAATATGCAGGCGGTGTCGTGAACCGCTTCTTACAAAAAAGCGGCGTGAGCATCGCGCACGAACCGCAAACCGGCACCGCGCCGCTCGAAACGCAAATCTTGTGGGAGCATCGATCGAAGCCGCTGCCGGATCTGCTCAAACACATGCTCACCGTGTCGGACAATCATTTTGCCGAACAGCTGATGCGCACCGTCGGCGGCACGAGCGGCGATACCGCCGACGATCGCAACGGATTGGCTGCCGAACGTCGCGTTCTAGCAGCGCAAGCGATACCGACGCCCGGCCTGCGGCTCTTTGACGGCAGCGGGCTCGCCCACGCAAATCGCATCGCAGCGACCACGCTGGGGCACATTCTGTCCTACTTGGACGCGGATCCCCACGGGAATATGATGTACCCGTTGCTGCCGCGCGGCGGCCGCGACGGAACTCTAAGGATGTACCATTTCACCAGCGCCGCAGGGCGGGTACGCGCAAAGAGCGGGCATTTGAGTGATGCGGCGTCTCTTGCCGGGTATGTCGATACGCGCAAGCACGGGCGGGTCGTGTTCGTCTTCATGATCAATGGTTCGCCCGGCGATCCGGACGCCGCCATCGTATCGGCGGTCGACCGGATCGCACAACGTTAGGGAGCTCATGCTGGATCGAGAAACCGTCGAACGTCTGCTGGCCATCGCGCTTGAACGCGGCGGCGATTACGCGGACGTTTTTTGCGAGCGCCGCCTCTCTACGTCGTTCCGGTTGCAGTCCGGCCACATTCACGAAAGCGGCCTTGCCGTGACGCAAGGCGTCGGTATCCGCGTTATCGTCGGCGAATCCGCAGGTTACGGGTATTCCGACGATCTTTCCTTTGAATCGCTGCAGCGCGCAGCACGCGTTGCGTCGCTGATTGCACGCGATGGCTCATCGGGTTCTCGCAGCGCCCGTCTCTCAAGCGCGAATGTTGCCCCGTACTACGACACATCGCGCTCCGCACATGCGCCGTCGAAGGCGTACGTCGAATTACTGGAACGCGCGGACGTTGCCGCGCGCAAGTTCGATCCGCGGATTACCGCGGTGAACGCGAACATCACCGATGAACTCCAAGACGTGTGGATCGGCACGAGCGACGGACGCTGGTTGCACGATCACCGTCCGCTGATCTCGCTCGGCGTTCAAGTTGTCTCGACGAAAGCCGGTGAGCGCGGACACGGATACGTCGGCGATGGAGGGCGCACGTCGATCGCGTTCTACGAAAAGCGAACGCCCGAATCGATCGCGCTCGAAGCCGCGCGTATCTCGACGACGAATTTGGAAGCGATTGCCGCGCCCGCCGGCGAGATGGAGATGGTCGTCGGATCCGGTGGCGGCGGCGTTCTTCTGCACGAGGCCGTCGGACACGGACTCGAAAGCGATTTCAACCGCCAAGGGGTCTCGCTGTACAGCGGACGTGTCGGCGAGCGCGTCGCAAGCGAACTGGTAACGATCTACGACGACGGGAATCTTGCGGAGGAGCGCGGCAGCGTTTCGATCGACGATGAAGGCAATCCGGGCGCGCACAAAGTGCTGGTGGAAAACGGCATTCTGCGCGGCTACATGCAAGATTATTTGAACGGAAAATTGATGGGCGTGGGATCGACGGGAAGCGGACGCCGCCAGTCGTTCCGCGTGATGCCGCAGCCGCGCATGTGCAATACGTATATGCCGAACGGAGAGTCGGCGGTTGAGGAGATTCTCGCATCGACCAAACGCGGCATCTACGCGAAATCGTTTGCAGGCGGCCAAGTCGAGATCAGCCGCGGCGATTTCGTTTTCATGGTCGCCGAAGGGTATCTCATCGAAAACGGCAAGGTCACCGCACCGGTGAAGAACGCGACGATTGTCGGCAACGGGCCCGATGTGATGACGAAAGTGATTGCCGTCGGAAACGACAGCCGCCTGGCCAATCGTCACTATACGTGTGGCAAAGGCGGTCAATACGTGCCTGTGGGCGTCGGCATGCCGACCGTGAAGATCTCTTCGATTACCGTTGGAGGCTCAAATGTCGGCTGACGCGGACGTGACGCCTTCGCTCCGGTACGCGCAAGACGCGGTGAATCGAGCGCTGCAAGCCGGTGCAACGCAAGCCGAAGCCACGCTCTCTATTGCGGATAGGTTTTCCACGGAAGCTCGCGACCGCGCAGTTACAAAGCTCGAGCAGTCGCGCGGACGTTCGTTGCACATGCGTGTCTTCGTCGACGGGCGCAAGGCTTCACTGACGACGACGGACTTCGATGTTGCCCGCCTCGGCGAAACGATTGCCGGCGCCGTCGCGCAAGCTGGGCACGTTGCGCACGATCCGTTTGCGCTCTTGCCCGAGCGCGCGGAGCAATACCAAGGTCCGGATTTGCAGCTCTTTTCGGACGACGTCGTTGCGCGCGACGCGCAGAGGAAGATCGACGAAGCGCTGCAGCTCGAGCGCCGTATTCGCGAACTTGACGCTCGCATCAGCAACAGTAACGGATCGCACGTCGGCGACACGGCCAGCACGACGATTCTGGTCAATTCAAACGGTTTTGCGGGTGCGTACCGCGCGACGCGCAGTCACCGTTCGAGCAGTCCGGTCGCGCAGGATCGCGACGCGAAACGCACAGGCTCGTACGGGACCGCAGCACGGCGCATCAGCGAGATGGAAGACCTCGAAGCGGTGGCGCGCAAAGCCGTGCAACGCACGGTCGGCCTTTTCGGCGCGCGAAAACCGCAAACGATGCGCGTTCCCGTAATCTTCGAACGCGACGTCGCCGCATCGG
>CAZRQS010000034.1:7449-18396 GCA_964602255.1 uncultured bacterium
AAACCGCAAACGATGCGCGTTCCCGTAATCTTCGAACGCGACGTCGCCGCATCGGTGCTTTCCGATTTGTTCTCCGCACTGAGCGCAGCGAACGCCGCAATCGGAAACTCGTGGCTTGCCGATCGCACCGGAGAACGCATCGGCAACGACTTGGTCACTATCGTGGACGATGGAACATTGCCCGGTTTGTTGGGCAGTTCACCGTTCGACGGTGAAGGCGTTCCCACGCAACGTACGGTCGTGTTCGATCGTGGAACGCTCAAGACGCTGCTGTACGATACGTACTACGCGCGAAAGCTCGGCGCGCAGTCCACCGGGAATTCGACCGGCGGCGGTGTGGGACCAAACAATTTCTATCTGGACCCTGGCACGCATTCGCTCGAGGAGATTGTCGCCGGAACATCGCGAGGGGTGCTCGTGCTCGATACGATCGGATTTGCCACCGAGCACGCGAGCGGCACCTATAGCCGCGGGGCTCGCGGCTACTACATCGAGAACGGCGAGATTGCGTACCCGGTCGAAGAGTTCACGATAGCGAGCACGTTCCCGGAGATGCTGGCCGGCATCGATGCGGTCGGCAGCGATCTGCGCTTTGACGGCGCGGTCGTTTCGCCATCGTTTCGCGTTGCCGAAATGACCATCAGCGGAGACTAGCCAAAGACTAGGCCATGCCGGAAGTAGCCATCAGTTTCACACTTATCATGCGTGTCGAGATGCCGAACAGTCCCGGCGCCTTCAACCAGCTCGCTGCCGCCATCGGCGATGCGGGCGGGGTCATCGCGGCAGTCGACATGCGCTCGGTCAGCAAAACGCACGTCGTCCGCGACGTCACCGTGAACGTCAGTTCGGACGTCATCGGCAAAGCGGTGCGCGAGGCCGTTGAACATTTGCAAGGCGTCACCGTCGTCAGCGTATCCGACAGTACGTTTCTTGCGCACCTGGGCGGCAAGATTCAGGTCGAGCCCAAGATTCCGGTCAAAACGCGACAGGATCTCTCGACGGTGTACACGCCGGGCGTTGCACGCGTATCGATGGCGATTGCCGCCGAACCGGCAAAAGCATTCAATCTCACGATCAAACGCAACACCGTAGCCGTCGTCTCGGACGGCACCGCTGTGCTAGGGTTAGGCGATATCGGACCGCTCGGCGCGCTTCCGGTGATGGAAGGCAAGGCGATGCTTTTCAAACAGTTCGCCGGTATCGACGCGTTCCCGATTTGTCTGGACACGAAAGACGTCGATGAGATCGTTGAAACGGTGGTGCGAATTTCGCCGGTCTTCGGCGGAATCAACCTCGAAGACATCTCGGCGCCGCGCTGTTTTGAGGTCGAGCGGCGATTGATCGAAGAGCTCGATATTCCGGTGATGCACGACGATCAGCATGGTACGGCCGTAGTCATTCTCGCGGCGCTCATCAACGCGGCAAAGGTCGTCGGCAAAGATCTGAAGGACTTGCAGATCGTCGTCGCAGGCAGCGGCGCAGCCGGTACTGCAACGATCAAGATGTTGCTCGAAGCCGGCGTGCGCGACGTCATTCCGGTCGATCGTTCCGGAGCGCTCAATCGCACCGACCGGTATGAAAACTCGCATTGGCGGTGGCTAGCGGAACACACTAACCGGGAGAACCGGCGCGGCACGCTTTCGGACGTCCTCAAAGACACCGACGTCTTCATCGGTGTTTCCGCACCCGGAATACTCTCGACGCAGGATATCCGCAAAATGGCGCGCGATCCGATCGTGTTTGCGATGGCCAATCCGACGCCGGAAATCATGCCGGACGTGGCGGCACCGTACGTGGGCGTCATCGCGACGGGCCGATCCGATTTCCCCAATCAAGTAAACAACTTATTGGCTTTCCCGGGTATCTTCCGCGGTGCGCTCGATGCCAGGGCCAGCCGCATCACCGAGAAGATGAAACTCGCCGCGGCGCATGCCATTGCCGCCATCGTCGGCGAGGACGAACGCAGCCCGGAATATATTATTCCAAGCGTTTTCGACGTGCGGGTGGTCGAGGCGGTCGCGAAGGCCGTAGCCACGGCAGCCGTCGATGAGGGAGTCGCTCGCCGGCAATTGGTGTTGTCGGAGGGGGAAGACATTACTGCGAGTACATAAAGGGGGTTTATGCCGCAGGCTAAGATCCTCGTCATCGAGGACGACGACGACATCGCCAAACTCGAGCAGACGGTGCTCGAACGGGCCGACTATGAGGTGAAAGTGACCGGCACCGGGGCCGAGGGCCTCGAACTTGCCGACACCTACAAGCCCGATGTGGTAATCCTTGACATCGGCTTGCCGGATATTTCCGGTTTGGACGTGTGCACGTCGCTCTCCAACTCCAACAATGCCTTCGTGCTGATGGTCAGCGGGCATTCGCGCGAGCAAGACGTGCTGCTCGGTTTAGGCCTTGGAGCGGACGACTACATCACCAAGCCGTTCTCCGGGAACGAGCTGGTTGCGCGGGTCGCCTCGTTCTTACGCCGGCGCGAAAAGTACCTTCAAAAGAAAGAAGATGCGGGCGTTCTTCAGGTGGGCACCGCGAAGCTCGTTCGCGATTTCCACACGCTCAACAACGACGGCAAAAACGTCTCGCTCACGGCACTCGAGTTCCGGCTGCTGTGGTTTTTGGCGGAAGCCGAAGGCCGGCTGCTCACGAGAGCGCAGATCCTCGAACACGTTTGGAACGATACGTCGGGCGTGCCGACGCGCGTAGTAGACGTGCATATCGCGGCGCTACGCAAGAAACTCGCTGAGGTCGCGGCGCCCGTCGAGATTGCGAGCGTGCGCGGCATTGGCTACAGACTCGATACCAAGTAAGAAACCGTTAGGGCTCGCTCTCGAATCCAACGATCCGCGGCCGCTTTATGTGCAGATCGCGGATCAGCTGGTTGAAGCGATTGAAACCGAGCGTCTAAAACCCGGCGATCGCCTTCCCGCGATGCGAGAACTTGCGCGCGAGCTGGATTGCGCGCTCGTAACCGTTTCGCAAGCGTACGAATTGCTGACCGCACGCGGCCGTGCAACCTCGCGCGTGGGCAAAGGCACGTTTATCGCGCAGCCCCCCGAGCGCACTGAACCATTCGCGCGCCGCTGGGAACCGGATTTGGGACGGCTGGTGCGCGCGGAACGTATGGAAGGCGTGATGGAGCAGCTCACACGAGCGACCGCGCCCGGTGCAATCAATTTGGCAAACGGCCATCCTGCTCCGGAAACGTTCCCGCTGCATGACTTCGCGCGCGCGTTTCATCGCACGCTGCTCGAAGATCCGCCCGAACTCATGCAATACCGCGCGGCGAGCGGCGATCCCGATCTGTGCGAATCGCTGAGCGATCTGCTGCGTTCGCGCGGGTGCAACGCCACCGCTGAAGATATCATCGTGTGTTCCGGAGCGCAGCAAGCGGCGGATTTAGTCGCGACAGTTTTGCTTGAATCGCGCAGCGTCGTAGCGTCGGAGAGTCCGGCGTATTCCGGCACCCTCGGCGTGTTCGACGCGCGTGGAGTAACATACGTTGAGGTGCAAAGCGACGGCGATGGAATCCGGCCTGACGATGCGGAGCGCGTTTTCAGCGAATATCGCCCGCGTTTGTTGTACGTCAATCCGATCGCGCAGAACCCGACCGGTGCCGTGCTTTTACAGCGGCGTGCAAAACAGATCGTTGCGCTCGCGCGCCGCTACGACGTGGTTATTCTGGAAGACCAAACCGGTTGGCAACTCACGTACGACTCCGCTGCACCCGCGCCGATGGCTGCTTTCGATACCGACGGACGCGTCATCGTCATGGAGAGCCTCTCGAAATCGATCTTCCCCGCGCTGCGCATCGGATATTTGTACTGCAAAGGCGCTCTTGCGGACGCGCTCGCACTCGCGAAAGCGCGCACCGACGTGTTCACCTCAACCCTCACCCAGCGCGCGTTATGGCGTTTTATGAGCGGGCCTGCTTACGCGCGGCATCTGCGATCTGCGCGAGCGCTGTACTTGGAGCGGCGCAACGCCTTTATCGACGCGCTCGGAGAGTACGTACCTTGGGCCGACGTGCGTCCGCCCACAGCAGGCATGAACGTGTGGCTTGCACTGCCTGGGCGCATTTCGACACAGGCGGCGTTCGATGCATGCGCGCGGCAAGGCGTGCTGGTCATGCCTTCGGAGCCGTTTTATCCGACGCGTACCGGACCGCCCGCATTGCGTCTTTCGTTCGGTCATCTCTCGGTGAGCGATGCAACAGAAGGCGTGCGCCGTCTCGCTGCGGCACTTACGAAGTTAAGCGAGTAAGTGCGCGTGGTAATAGACCTCGTATGGATTTTGTTTCAAAACAGCAGACCTACGAAGCTTTGCGCAAGCTTTTAATCGAATCTGCCGCGCGACTAGGCGACCCGAGTCTGGAAGATCTTGCCCGGAACATGCAGATGGAGGGCGATCATTCCCGCGTGCCCGAGCTCTATCAGCGCTTTCTGGACACGCTGCGATCCGATCCGCTCGAACCGCAGACCGCTTTTGACACTGCGGCGCTCTTCATGGAAGAGAACATCGATGCAACCGGAAAGCCGGAGGTCGCCCGCTTAATCGAGTCGGCAAAAGTAACGGCTGCGGATGCGGAAAAAGGCGACCGAAATCTCTGGAATCATTGGATCGAGCTCCTGCAGTCGGTTTAAGCCTCTAATGCTCCCCTAGCCAGAAGGGGAGGGTCTCCCGGCGTCCGTAAGCCAGCGGACGTGACATTGCGACGTATCTACGCAGCGGTTCTTGCCGTTGCCCTCACCGGTGCGGCCCCGCTGCCGACCGTCTACAACGCGCCTGCCGGTTCACGCATCGCGGGCGCGAGCGATCCTGCCGTTCCTTATGACATCGTTCTTCCGAACGGACGTATCGTCGCGCCGGTCGGAAAAAGCGTCGTCACCGGCATGAATAGTTTAGGCGTGGCGCTCTCACCGGACGGAAAGTACGCAATCGTCAGCAACGACGACGAACGCGAAGCGGATGCAGTCAGCCGCATAAGCCCCCTGGCTCGCGGCGGATTTTCGATCGCCGTGGTGGACGTGCGGACGATGGCCGTTACCGACGTCTTCAAATCGGACGATCTTTCGCTGTTCCTGGGTATCGTCGCGCTCAAAGATCCCGCGCATCCGGGACAAACGCTTGTCATGGCCTCGACGGGCGGCACGAACACCGTGCGCTTTTGGCATTTGGATGCGTCCGGCAAACTGCACGAGGAGTCGACGTATCTCGCGATGCCGGGCCCGGTCGACCAGCGGTACGCCAATCAAAATCACGCGTATCCCGGGTGGATTACGCTCTCACCAAACCATCGCGTCGCTTATGTCGTCAATAACGCCGCAAATACCGTAACTGCAGTTGACATAGCGCGCCGAACGCTGATGCACACGGCATCAGTCGGATTTTTTCCGTACGCGGCCGGTATCGCCGGACGCCGTTTGTACGTGACGGATCCCGGACTCATGCAGTACGCTAATCTTCCGCAACCCGTTCGCGTTCCATCGTTTGCAAACGTGCCGTTCGCGGCTTCGCAAGGTTCCGCGCTGACGGCAGTCGGGCTTTCGGCAAACGGTGACGTGCAGGGCGCCGTGGCGGCAACGCCGATGGATCAAGCACCGGACGGTACGAACAATGTCGGCGGCGCGCATCCCAGCGCGATCGCGCTTAGCAAAGACGGCCGCTACGCGTTCATTTGCATGACGAACGTCGATCGGGTCGCCGTCGTCAGCTTAACCGGTGTGCCCCGCGTCGTCGGCGGCTTGCAACTGCGTCTTTTCGATAGATCGCCGTACGGTACGCAGCCTGATGCGATCGTGCGCAGCCCCGACGGCACACGGTTGTACGTCGCGCTCGCGGGCATGAACGCCGTCGCCGTCATCGACGCGCGCAATCCGCTGAAGTTGCATCGCCTCGGCTTGATTCCGACCGGTTGGTATCCCACCGCCATCGCCGTATCACCGAACGGACGTTACCTCTACGTCACCAATTCGAAAGGCATCGGACAAGAACCGCGTTTTCAAGGCGGCCCGCCGTACAAAACTGCGCCGGACGGCCACGTGTATCAAGCGGAGCAAGACAGCAACGTCATTTGGGCGACGCTGCAGCGCATAGATTTACACAAACTTCCACTCGCAAAGACGACGTACTCCGCCCTGCGATATTTGCGGGTCGCCGAACGGCCGCAAGAGAATCCACTCGTTCCGCCGCTGCGATCGATGCAGCGCAGCAATGCGATTCGTCACGTCGTTTTTATCCTGGAAGAAAATAAAACGTACGACTCGATGCTCGGCGATCTAACCGATGCGCAGGGACGTCCGTACGGTAACGGCGACGCGTCACTCGTGTCGTTCGGCGCGAACATTACGCCGAATCTTCACGCGCTCGCGCGCGAATTCGGACTGGCGACCAATCTATATGCCGACGCTGAAGAATCGGACGCCGGCCACCAATACGCGACCAGCGGAATCACGACCGCGTATTCGGAGAAGACGCTGCTCGTGAAGAGCGGCCGTTCGCCGTTGGTCAACAAGAACGAGGACCCGGAAGATTATCCGCGCGCGGGCTATATCTTCAACAATGCTGCGCGTGCGGGATTGAGCTATCGCGATTACGGGGATCTGATCCGCCTCTCGGGCTATGACGAAGGCCGCGCGGAGAACCCGAAAGAGGACGATCCGAATTTTGCCGGCGCCGCGGATCAAAACGCGGCGACGAGCGGACTGGGCGGACTGTATTCGCTCAACGTGCCGGCGCTCGCAGCACTTGCGGGCCACGTCGATACCGACTATCCCGGCTGGAATCTGCGCATTCGCGACGTGCGCCGTGCCAAGGAGTTCATCCGCGATTACAGCGATCTGGAACGCCGCAATGCCGTTCCCGATTTCACGTACATCTGGCTGCCTGGCGATCACGGCGGCTTCGGCATTGACATTCCGCCGCTGCCTGAAGAGGTTGCCGACGGCGATCGCGCGCTTGGCATGATCGTCGATTTTCTCACGCATCAGCCGGCGTGGAACTCAACCGCGATCTTCATCACACCCGATGACGCGCAAAGTTCGCGCGATCACGTCAGCGAGCACCGCACGTTCGCCGTCGTCGTTTCGCCGTACGCGAAGCGGCACTACACCGGCGAGGCGCACCTCTCGACGGTGAGCGTTCTGAAGACCGAAGAAGAGCTGCTAGGCCTTCCGCCGCTTTCGCTGGGCGATCTCCTCGCGACCGATATGTCGGGATTCTTCACGCCGACACCCGACACAAGCCCATATTCGCTCATTCAGGTGCCCACGCAGACGGCAAGTGTGGAGGGCGGGCGCATCGCCGCGCTGCTCGCGAAGACCGATCAAAGTGGTCCGGACGCCGATGTCGAACGTTCAGCGCGAATCGTCGATCTCTCGCGGCAGGCCGATACGCTGGCCGCGCGCCGGCCGGTGATGCAGCCGCAGGTCTATGCCGCGCAACAGCGCGCGCTCTACCAGGCGGCGCTGCAAGCTCTTCATATGAACGAAAACAAATAAATGCACAGTACGAACGTTTCATTCGGACCGCGCCTGGTAGCGCACCCTACCGGCGCCCTGCGAGCAGCGGTGCTGGTGGCTCCGCCGCTTGCCATCGAAGAGGCACGGCCACTTCCCGGCGAACCGAGTCCGGTCCACGGGCGCGCCGTAGCCGAACAGAGCATTCTCATCAAGACGCTAGAGTATTTTCACTGCGACGTCACGCTACTCGACGCGCACACGAGCGATCCGTACGCGAGCGCCGTCGTGGATGCAACGATTGTTTTCGAAAATGGCGCGGTGATGATGCGTCCGTCGTCGATGTCGCGCCGTCCCGAAGTCGCGTGGCTGGAGTCCGAATTCGAGAAGCGCGACATTCCGATTGCCGGGCACATTGCTGCGCCGGGGTTACTCGACGGCAGCGACGTGCTCATGGCCGGCAACACGGCATTCATCGGGGTGACGAAACGCAATAACGCTATAGGGCGCGCCGGTTTCGCGCAGATCGCGCGGGCGCACGGCTTCAACGTTGTCGAAGTGCGAATCGCCGATACCGCACCGTCGTTGCGCGCCGTTGCGGGCGTCGTTTCGAGCGATACGGTCGTACTGGCGCCGAGCACGCAGATCGATCACCTCGCATTCAAGGGCTTCAAGGTCTATGTTGCGGCGCCCGGCGACGCACTGGGCTGCGGCGTGCTGAACTTGGGCGAACATCACGTGCTCGCGGACATTCGTTATCCGCGTGTAGTCGATCTGCTGCGAGCGGGCGGTGAGGTCGTCGAAGCGATCGATCTTTACGACTTCGGGCGCATCGGTCTCTCGCCGTCGGTGCTCGTTGCCGATCTAAAGCGCCTGTAACGCATGCGCATCGCGATCTTCTCGGACATTCACGGCAATCTCGTCGGTTTGGACGCATGTCTGACGGATCTGCAACATCAAGGCGGAGCGGATGTGCTCGTCGCCGCGGGCGACCTTTGCATGGACGGCCCGCGGCCGAAAAAAGTCTTGCAACGGCTGGAGGAGATTGGCGCGAAATGCATTCGCGGCAATACCGATCGCTTCATAGGCGCGCTCGACGAGAGCGATCTGCACGGCTTCGACCCCAACGACGAGAAGCAAGTCGAGTGGCAGCGTAAACAAATCGGCGAGAAATGGGTGAGCTGGCTGCGCGAGTTGCCGTTCTCACTGCGTTTCGGCGAAGAAGAGAATCAGCTGCTCGTGGTGCACGCCAATCCGACGTGTGACGACGAACATATTTGGCCCGATGCCGACGATGCGACGCTCGAGCGGTTAATCGGTGACGAGCGCGCTGCAACTATCGCATTCGGGCATTTGCACATTCCGTACGCCCGCATTTGGCGCGGCAAGCTGTTGGTCAACGTCTCCTCCGCAGGTCTGCCTAAGGACGGCGATCCGCGTGCGGGATACGCGATACTCGTCGAGCGGCCGGGCGGATGGGAGGTCAAGCATCGCCGGGTTCCGTTCGACGTGAAAAAAGTTGCAACCCAACTGGCCGATTGCGGGATTCCTGATAGTGTTGAATTGATCTCCACCCTTCGCCGCCATCGGTACAAAAGATTAAAGACGCTCGTTCCTTGAACGGCGCTGCGGTAAGCGCGCCGGCAATCGAAATCTCAAACCTGATCAAACGTTACGGCGATTTCACCGCCGTAGACGGCATTTCGCTGCGCGTCGAAGCGGGCGACTTCTTCGGTTTTCTCGGACCGAACGGCGCGGGAAAAACGACCACGATTAATGCCATCGTCGGCCTGTCGCGCATGACCTCCGGTACGATTAAAATTCACGGATACGACAACGCCACGCAATGGCGCGCCGCGCGGCGATTGGTTGGTCTCGCGCCGCAAGAATATAACTTCGATCGCTATCTTTCCATTCGCGACATCCTAATTTATCAGGGCGGATATTTCGGGCTGCGCCCGCGTGACGTTGCGGAGCGCGCAGATATGCTGCTCGAGCGCTTCGGTTTGCAAACAAAGGCCAAGCAAGATTACATGAAGCTTTCAGGCGGCATGAAGCGACGTCTCACGCTTGCCCGCGCACTGATCCACTCGCCCAAGTTGCTGATATTGGACGAACCGACTGCCGGAGTCGACGTGGAGCTGCGTTTGGAACTGTGGGATCTGCTTCGCAAGCTCAACCAAGACGGCATGACGATTTTCCTGACGACGCACTACTTGGAAGAGGCGGAAGCACTCTGCCGCAACATCGGCATCATTCGCGGCGGCAGCATGGTTGCGCTGGAGCCGACGAGCGAATTGCTCGAACGTGACGGCAAAAATTTGCAGGACGTCTTTCTGGAGCTCACACGAACATGATCGTCCCGCAAAGCGAAGGCGCATTCGGCGTAAATTGGGTAGCCCTTTTCACGCTCATCAAACGCGAGATGGTGCGCAGCCTGAAGATCATCAATCAAGTGATCTGGCCGCCGGTCATCACGACCATCCTGTACGTGACGATATTCGGTCTCGCGCTCGGGAGCCGGATCAAAATGGTGCAGGGCGTCTCGTATGCCGAGTTTCTGATTCCGGGTCTTATCATGCTCCAGGTCATCGACTCGTCGTATGGCGAGTGCAGCAGCTCGGTCTTTCAAGGCCGCTTCATGAACTCGATTCAAGAGATGCTCATCGCGCCGATGTCGGCCGTAGAGATGGTCTCCGGCTACATCTTGGGGAGTTTGGCGCGAGCGTTGCTGATCGCGAATATGATCATGGCGCTCGGATTTTTTTTCGTGCATACGCTGCCGGGCAATTGGTGGCTGTATTTCCTCGTCATGTCGATCGTCTCGGTGCTGTTCTCGGCACTCGGGATTATCTTTGGGCTGATGGCGGAGAAGTTCGATCACCTCGCCGTACTCACGACGTTCGCGATTACACCGCTTGTGTTCGTGGGCGGCGTGTTCACGTCGGCCCAGCTTTTGCCGCCCGCGCTGCGCAGCGCGGAACTGTTCAACCCGATGTTCTATACGATCGACGCGTTCCGGTATAGCTACACCGCGCAAAGCTATCTGCCGCTCTGGCTTTCATTCGCCGTCATAACGGGCTTGATGGTCATCGCCGTGTTCATCGCGATGCGCATGGCGATCGCCGGCTACAAGCTGAGAACATAGCATTTATGCTTTTAGCCGCCGTCGTCCTGAGTCTGGTGCCCTGGCAGGGTCCGTCACTTCCAACGGCGAGCGCGGAAGCGTTCAAGTATAAACTCACTGTGCACGGCACGCCCCGCAAGAGCATCGCATTGAGCGCGTCCGGCTTACCGGATGGCTGGGTCGCCTCGTTCTGCACGCCACACCTTTGCGCGCCGTTTCACTATACTTTGCAACTGGATCGCCGCGGTTTCGGCACGCTCGAATTTCAAGCGATCCAAGTCGACGATCACGCACCTACGCACGTTCACGTAGCAGTAAGCGCACCCGACGCAAATACGGTGTCGGCCGAAATTCAGAACA
>CAZRQS010000035.1:0-15857 GCA_964602255.1 uncultured bacterium
CGGTGCGTGAAAGCTTGCGCGGTGATATTCGATCGCGACGGAACGATCGTGTTCGACGTTCCGTATAACGGCGATCCCGATGCCGTGCAGCCGGTGCCCGGCGTGGCCGAAGCGCTGCAACGTCTGCGCGACAAGGGTATTCCGCTCGCAGTCGTTTCGAATCAAAGCGGCGTTGCGCGCGGAATGATCACGGTCGACCAAGTCGAGGCGGTCAATGCGCGTATCGAGCAGCTGTTAGGGCCTTTCAACGCGTGGCTTTACTGCCCGCACGGCCCCGACGACGGATGCGAGTGCCGCAAACCGCAGCCCAAAATGATTCTCGACGCGGCGAGAATGATGCACGTCGATCCAGGATGCTGTGTGGTCATCGGCGATAAGGCAAGCGACTTGGAAGCTGCGCGCAACGCGGGAGCGCAAGCGATTTTCATCGACGACGCGCGCGGCGTCATCGGCGCAATTGAATCGGTACTAGAGAAGGTTTAGCGGCGCGGGCTTGTGACCCAGTATGTTTCGTCAGGCGACGCCGACGTCACCGCGATTGCCGATTCGCGCGGAATCGCTTTCGTTTTCGGAATGCGGATGACCGAACTGATGCGTTGCCACGCCGACATGACTTTGACGACATAGCGCTGCGTCTCGGCGTACGGCGGAATGCCACCAAAACGCGCAATGGCTTTCGGCCCCGCGTTGTACGCCGCAAACGCTAGCGCGTAACGGTTCGGATCGTTGCGATATCGCGTAAGCAGTCCGTACAAGTAGCGCGCTGCGCCCTGCAGATTCTGATAAGGATCGTAGGGATCGACATGCAGCAGCGCCGCGGTCCCGGGCATCAACTGACCGAGGCCCAATGCACCGACGTTCGACACCGCATGCGTATGCCACGCGGACTCCACCGTGACGAGCGCCACGAGAATGTTCGCGTCCATCTTCCAGCGGTTCGCATTGATCAGCAGGTGCTTTGCGAGATCCTGGCTTTGCCAGCCGGGCATCTGCGGGTTGATTTTTCGCAGCACGCCGGCGTAGGCACGCACGGCGGCCGGGTTACTCGCTTGCGCCGTCGTTGCGGCGGAAGCCGCAACGGGCGAAAGGCTACAAATGGCAAATCCAAAGCCCATCACGAGTGGGGCGATCAGGCGACGCATCGGGCAATGATACGCCCTGCCGGGGGAGGTCCCTTGTGGGGAAGCCGGAAGCTCCGCCGCGCATGAGCCGGTATTCTGGTATGACGCCTCGTGCCAAGCGTAATTTGGGCGTTGGCATCATTGTATTTTTTCTGATCATGTGCGGGGCGATCGCCTTTTCGCAGTGGTGGGCAGTCCATGTGAACGTGCCCGCGTACGAACACGCAAGGCGCCATTAGGACGCGATGACGGATAGCGGCAATCCAGGCAAGCTCCTGCGGATCTTCGTGGACGAGAGCGACCGTCATGGCGCTCAACCGTTATATACGGCCATAGTGGAAGCCGCGCGAAAGCGCGGACTTTCCGGTGCGACGGTGTTCAAAGGCATCGAAGGTTATGGCGGACACTCGGTCGTCCACGCTGCGCGAGTTTTCGATCTGTCAAATGATTTGCCGGTGTTGATCGAGATCGTCGACACGGAAGAGAACGTGCGGGCGTTCATTCCGCTCTTGAACGAGATGGTGCGCGAGGGCCTGGTTACGCTCGAAAGCGTCGAGATTATCCGCTATAAAAACGGCACGCCGAAAGGCCGCGCGTGATAGGTTGGCAATCACTGCTCGCGGTCTTCGCAGGCGGCGGAATCGGCTCACTCATCCGGTACTCGCTTACGTTTGCGCTCACGCAGCGCCTAGGACCGGGTTTTCCGTGGGCGACGTTCATCATCAATGTAACGGGAAGTTTCATCATCGGCGTGGTCGCTGAAATGACGCAGACTCGCGTCTTTGCGGGCGGACCGCTGCTCCGCGTATTCTTGATGGCCGGCGTGCTGGGCGGCTATACGACGTTCTCGACGTTTTCATTCGATGCGGTGAACTTGCTGCACGAACGTGCCGCTTTACTGGCATTGAGTTATGCTGCGGGAAGCGTTGTGCTCGGCATCGTTGCAGCATTCTGTGGCATTGCTTTGGCACGCGCATTTTCCGCGTAGATACTGCTAAAGGAAGAGCAAGCGCAAAAGATCAAACTACAGCAACGCCCTCGCGGAGCGTTCGCTTTGTATGTATTTCGGAGAATGCGAATGAGTTTACGTCTTGTCACTGCGTGCGCGTTTGCAGCTCTTGCGCTCGCTGCGTTGCCGGCGGGCGCGCAACAAGCTACGCCCACGCCTGCAGCTGCGGCGAAGCCTGCGGTCCCAAATCCTAAGGGGACGCCGGAACCGCCAAAACCTGCGAAGCCGACGCCCACGCCGAGCCCAACGCCGACACCGGGACCGCCGTGGTCGAACATGCAGTGGCGCGAGATCGGACCTGCGCTTCCGGGCGGACGCGTGGCGGCAGTTGCGGGATCGGCAACCGACCCGTATCTGTATTACATCGGCGCAGCCGGCGGCGGCGTGTGGAGATCGCACGACGGCGGTGAAACGTGGCAAGCCGTTTTCGAGAAAGAGAAAGTTGCTGCAATTGGCGCGGTGACGATCGATCCGAACAACAACGACGTCGTTTGGGTCGGAACCGGTGAGAGCAATCCGCGCAACGACGTCAGTTATGGTGACGGCGTATACAAGACCACGGACGGCGGCAAGACGTTCAAAAATGTCGGACTGCAAGGCACGCGCCACATCTCACGCATTCTCGTCGATCCGAAAAATTCGAATCACGTCATCGTCGGTGCGCTCGGCGATGTGTTCGGCCCGAGTCAAGATCGCGGCGTGTTCGTAACGAACGATGGCGGAAAAACCTGGACGAAAACGCTGTTCGTAAGCGATCAGAGCGGCGCGTCTGATCTCGCGATGGACGTGAACAATCCGAACGTCGTTTATGCGGGTATTTGGCATTTCAAACGCCAGCCGTGGACGTTCGAGAGCGGCGGTCCGGATGACGGTCTGTACAAGTCGACGGACGGCGGAAAAACCTGGACGAAATTGACCGGACATGGTTTGCCGACTGGCATTACCGGACGCATCGGACTCGCTGTTGCGCCAGGCGACGGCAAACGTGTCTACGCGCTCATCGAATCCACCCAAGGCATACTCTGGCGCTCTGACGACGGCGGCCAAACGTGGACGATGACGAGCAACGATACGCTCATCGATCAGCGTCCGTTCTACTTCACGCACATCGCGGTCGATCCGAAAGACGAGAACAAAGTGTACGCCGTATCGGAGATGCTTGCGGTGTCGACGGACGGCGGTAAGAAATTCCACGAAATCGCGCGTCAAGTCCACGTCGACTATCACGCAATCTGGATCGCACCGAACGATCCCAAACGCGTGATCGTCGGTGAAGACGGCGGCATGGCGCGCACGGTCGATGGCGGCGATCATTGGTTCTTCGATCGGAACATTCCGATCGGCGAGGTGTACCACATCGGCTATTCCAACGAGAACCCGTACTGGGTGTGCGGCGGATGGCAGGACAACAACGGCTGGTGCGGACCCAACAACTCGCTCGATCCGTCCGGCCTTTTGAATAAATATTGGATCAACGTCGTCGGCGGCGATGGCGAATGGGTACTACCCGATCCGATCGATCCGAATTGGGAGTGGGGCGATGCCGAGAACGGTGTCGTCCTCGTGTACAACAAGGCGACGAAAGACGGCATCTTTGCGATGCCGTACATCGAGCGTTCGCTGGGCAATTACAATATTTCGCTCGCGAAATATCGCTTCAACTGGGATTCACCAATCGCGTTCGCACCGTGGGACGGCCACATTGCATGGGTGGGTGCGAACGTCATATTCCAAACCACCGATCGCGGCATCCATTGGAAGGTCATCAGCCCCGACCTCACGCTGAACATCAAAGCCCATCAGCAGCCGTCGGGCGGTCCCCTCGTGCACGACGTTTCGGGCGCGGAGTTCTCCGACACGATTATTTACATCGAAGGCTCGACGCTTCGTAGCGGTGAGATTTGGGCCGGCACCGACGACGGGTTGGTGCAACTCTCGCGTGACGCTGGCAAGCACTGGAAGAACGTCACGCCGCCGGGTGTTCCGCCGTACGGCCGTGTCGAAACGGTTGCGCCTTCGGCCATTCACGACGGAACGGCGTACGTCAACATCGATCGTCACCGCTCCGGCGACTACAAACCGTACCTTTTCGTTACGCACGACTTCGGAAGTCACTGGACGTCCATTGTGAACAACTTGCCGCAGGACCAGTACGTGCGTTCCGTGCGGCAAGATCTGCACAACCCGCGTATCGTCTATACCGGAACAGAAGCCGGAATGTGGATATCGTTCGACGGCGGCGGCAACTGGCACGACTTCAAAAATAATCTGCCCACCGTGTCTGTGCGCGATATTCGCATTCAGCCGAAGTGGAACGACGTGATCATCGGCACGCACGGGCGTTCGATGTACATCATGGACGACATCCGTCCGCTGGAACAGCTAAGCGGGTCGAACGCGCAAGCGCCGTTCTTCCTCGCGCCGCGGACCGCGTATGAATACAACCTGCATTCGGACGACGAGGGCACGTATACCGATTACTCCGGACAAAATCCGCCATACGGCGCAACGATTCGCTTCTATCAGCGCGAACCGATGAAGGGCGCCCCGCAAATTCAGATCCTCGATGCAAATCATCACGTGATTCGCACCGTAAAAGGCACGCACAAAGTGCAGGGCAAGGACGAGCCGCTCGTGAGCAACAAGGCCGGCATCAACGAGTATACGTGGGATTTCCAAGTCGATGGTCCGGTCAAATGGTACGGCGCTGCGAAAGAATCGTATCAAGGTCCGAATGAAGGTCCGGCCGTGCCGCCTGGCATGTTCTACGCGCGCATGACGCTCGCCGGCACAACGTATACCAAACCGTTTGAGGTCAAGCCCGATCCGCGCACCAAAGTCACGCAAGCGCAGTTCGAGCAGACGTATACGTTCCTGAAGAAGTTCTTCCACGAGTATTCCGTCATCGACACGATGCTCAACGAGCTGGACTCGGTGAAGAAGCAGATGGACGCGGCGAAGACTGACGCAAAAACCAAGAGCAACACGGCGCTGCAACAGCAAATCGACGCGGTACTCGCGGCACGGCAGCGGATCTTTAGCGAGCTGACGGCAGACTACCATAACGACGAGGACTCGATTCAACGTCCGGGTGCGTTGCGCGAAGACTTGCAAGGCATCGGCTTCTTCGGACAGGGTGTGCTCACGCCGGCCGTCATCGACTACGGTAGACGCGTTGACGCCGCATATCGCGTTGCAGTCGAGAACTTTAACGGTTTTGTCCGGACATTGACTCCGGTAAACGCCGCACTGCGTTCCGCCGGCCTCAAGCCTCAAAACGTACACCCCGTAACACCATAGGAGTCGAGAAAGGATTTAGTGGAGGAATGAAACGCGGTTTTGCGGCCTTGGTGCCGCTACTGCTCGTATCGCTGCTCGCGCCCGCTGCTGCACCTGCGGCCGACGAAACAGCATACGGACATTTAAAATGGCGTTCGGTCGGACCGGCCGTCGCAGGTGGCCGGGTTCCGGCAGTCGCCGGCACGGCGAGCAACCCGAATCTGTACTACATCGGCGCTGCGGGCGGCGGCGTGTGGAAGTCGGATAACGGCGGCGCGACGTGGACGCCGGTGTTCGACAAGCAACGTGTTTCCGCGATCGGTGCGGTGGCCATCGATCCGTCAAATGAAAACGTCGTGTGGGTGGGTACCGGTGAAGCGAACCCGCGTAACAACGTCACGTACGGCGACGGCGTGTACAAGACGACTGACGGCGGCAAGAGCTGGACGAACATGGGATTGCAGCCGACGCGCCACATCTCGCGCATTTTGATCGATCCGAAGAACACGGGCCACGTTATCGTGGGCGCGTTCGGCGATCCGTTCCGCGACAGCGCAGACCGCGGCGTCTATGTGACGAGCGACGGCGGCAAGACATGGACGAAAACGCTGTACGTCGGCCCGCAAAGCGGCGCCGCGGAGCTGGCCATGGATCCGAACAATCCGCTGGTCATCTACGCAAGCGTTTGGCAATTCCGCCGCGAGCCGTGGACGTTTCACAGCGGCGGTCCGGATGACGGCATTTGGCGCTCTATCGATGGCGGCAAAACCTGGACGCGTTTGAGCGGCCATGGTTTACCGGCGGGCTACATGGGGCGCAGTGCCGTCGCGATTGCGCCGAGCGATTCGAAACGCGTGTACGCAATCATCGAAGCCAAGGGCGGCATTTTGTGGCGCAGCGATGACGGCGGCGAGAACTGGACGATGGTTTCGAGCGACACGCTCGTGGATCAGCGCCCGTTCTACTTCACGCATCTCAACGTCGATCCGAAAGACGAGAATCACGTCTATGCCGTTTCGATGATGCTGGCGGAAAGCAAAGACGGCGGACACAAGTTCAAAGCCGTCGCGACGAAGGTTCACGTCGATTATCACGCGCTTTGGATTGCGCCGAACGATTCGAACCGAATTATCGCGGGCGAAGACGGTGGATACTCGCTGACGCTGGACGGTGGAAAGAACTGGACGTTTTCGCGCAACCTTCCCATCGGGCAGCCGTATCACGTTGGACTTTCGCTGCACGAGAATCCGTATTGGGTTTGCGCCCCGCTGCAGGACAACAACGGATTCTGCGCGCCGAACAATTCCAAGAACCCCGAAGGTATTCTGGACGAGCATTGGCAGAACGTGATCGGGGGCGACGGCATGTGGGCCGTCCCCGATCCGAGCGATCCGGCGCACATCATCACCGATTTGCAGCCAGGCCGTATTGCGGACTATAACAAGAAACTGCAAACAACGCGGTTCGTGCTGCCGTACTACGATTTCAACCGGTACGACTTCCAGCTGTTCGCACGCAAGTATCGCTTCAATTGGGATTCGCCGATCGCTTTTGCGCCATGGAATCCGCACGAACTGCTCTTCGGCGGCGACGTCGTGTTCCGCTCGACGGACCGCGGCGTGCATTGGACGGTTATCAGCCCCGATCTCACGCTGAACGTAAAATCGCATCAGCAACCTGCGGGCGGTCCGCTCGCGCTTGACGTCTCCAGCGCCGAGTTCTCGGATACGTTGCTCGACATCGAAGGCTCGCCGGCCAAAGCGGGAGTGATCTGGACCGGCGCCGACGACGGTGTCATTTCCGTTACGACCGATGACGGAAAACACTGGCAGAAACATACGATTGCAGGCGTGCCGCCGTACGGACGCGTCGAGAGCATTTCGCCCTCACCGTTCGACGCCGCGACGGCGTACGCAAACGTCGATCGCCACCGCTCGGGCGATTACGCGCCGTACCTGTTCGTGACGCACGACTACGGGAAGACCTGGACGAAGATCACGAACGGCTTACCGGCGGACCAATGGGTGCGTTCGGTTCGCGCAGACTTCCACAATCGGAATTTGGTTTTTGCCGGTACCGAGAACGGCTTGTGGATTTCATACGACGGCGGTAATCAGTGGTCGAATTTCAAGATCAACTTGCCGTCGGTTTCGGTTCGCGATATTCGCGAGCAGCCGGAGTTCAACGACTTGGCGATCGCGACGCATGGCCGCGATCTCTGGATTCTTGACGATCTGACCTCGCTGCAGCAACTTCCGCAGGCTCAGCGCGCCGGCGCTATGCTGTTCAAGCCACGTACTGCCTATGAGTACGACATGCACAGCAACGACGAGGGTATCTACACGCGGTTTGCCGGTCAAAATCCGCCGAACGGCGTCATCATCGACTTCTACCAGAGCGCACCGCAAACGGTTGGACCGTCGATCGAAATCCTCGATGCGCGCGGACACGTCATTCGCCATATCAAAGCCGCGACCAAACCGAAGCCCGGTGCGGAAGAAGAAGCGGAAGACAACATCTTCCGTGGTCCCAGTGCAGGCGGCGGCGTGCCCAATGAAACGGGCATCAATCGCGTCGTTTGGAACTTCCACGAAGATGGTCCGGTGCAATGGAACGGCACGACCAAGGAATTCCGCGGGCCCGCCGTGGGCGCGATGGTTGCACCGGGAATGTATACGGCGCGCATCCACTTGGGTAGCCGCACGTACACGCAGAGCTTTGTCGTGAAAGCGGATCCGCGCTCGCCGTATACGCAGGTACAGCTCGTTCAAGCGTATGACTTCTCGAAGAAATACCTTGACGTGCAAGGCGAGATCAACACGATCCTCAATCAAATCGACGCGCAGCGCAAAACCTTGCAAACCGCGCACACCAACCTAAGCAAGAGCGGCAATACGGCGCTTCTTGCCAAAGTCGATGCGGCGATGAAAGCGCAGGATGCCATCTTCGCTCGATTCACCGCGGACTATAAGAACGACGAAGACTCGATTCAATTCCCCGGTCAATTGCGCGAGGACGTGCCGCGAGCCGGCTTTGGCGGGGCACAGCCGCCCACGCCGTCGCTGCTGCAATATGCTTCGCGCTTCGACAGCGAATATGCCACGCAAATAGCTGCTTACCGCAGTTTCGTTCGCGGCGTATACCAACCGGTCGCGGCGCAGCTGCGCACGGTGGGCATCCGCTAAGCGTTCGCGAAAGAGGGCGGAATGTGTGTGGAAGTCACGCGTTCCGCCCTCTTCTCGAGGGCCTCATTTCTCGCTGCCGCAGCTGCGGCGGCCGCGCCGCTCCTCGGCGCTCCTGCATTGGCGTCATCCGCGCCTCCCGTACCTGCACCGCTGCTGCCCGCTATACCCGCAGGTCTTTCACCCGCAAATGCACGCGCAGCTGCTATAGCACATACATCACGTTTCGCGCGTAAGAATTTCGCCGCAGCGCTTGCAATGGCCGAATCGATTGGCGATGCGCGTCTGCGTGCAGACGTGCTCGACATGTTGCACCGCCCCGTGCCCTCGTATGCGGCGAAATATCGCACGCTCGAGCAACGGACGGCTTTGCGCGACGCGCTTGCTCGCGAAGGATTCGTCAAGAGCGATGCACCCATCGCCGGCATCTTTCCGCCGGGTACCGGTGGAACGGCGATCGTTCAGCCGTTCTGGAGCGCTCCGGGAAGCGATCTCAATTCGCATCATAGTTATCCTGGCGGGCTTCTTGCGCACGAGCTGTTCAATTCCACCATGGCCGCAAACTTCGAGCGGACATATGACGCGGTGTATTTCGATGCGCGAGCGAGCGTAGATCGCGATACGGTTGTCGCGGCGGCGTTTTACCACGACATTATGAAGACCGTCGTCTTTCAGTTCAACGATGACGGTACGTTTTTACGCGAAGCGCAGATTGCCGGAACCGGCGCGCATCACTGTCTATCCGGCGCTCAGGCGATCGTGCGCGGACACGATGCACGGTTCGTGACCGTATTACTCAGCGCCCATGCCGCGCCGTCGCTTGGAGACGAAGCGAAAGTCGTGGATTGGTGCCGCGCTGCGGCAATTATCGCGGGCGTCGATCCGGTTCAGTATGGGCTCGTGAAACCCACGACGCAAGGATACGTGCTTGCGGCGCTTCCCCCCGTTGAATCGTTCGTGAACCATCTGAGCGATCACGACTTTGTGCTTTCGATGCCCGCCGTTCGCGAAGTGGTACCGAAACTTGCCGAGATCGATCCGTCGCCGTGGTTCCGGCACCAGACACTCGCGCAATCCTCCGCTATCGCGCTGTACCAGGCGCTCACGCGCGGCGAGCGCGCGTTCCACGACGCGGTGCATGCAGCACACGGATAACGTGCGCGCCGCGGTGCTGCGCATCTCCGCCGGCGGTTGGTTCGAGCTCTACGACCTCTTCATGACGGCGTATATCTCGCTAGGCCTCGTTCGCGAAGGCCTATTCGTTGCCACCGCGCCCTCGGCGTTCGCGCTGCGCGGATTCGCGAGTTTCGTCGCCGCCGGATTTGCCGGGATGTTCATCGGCACGCTGCTCTTCGGTTGGATATCCGATCGCTTCGGCCGCAGAGCGACGTTTACGTATTCGCTGGTGTGGTACTCCGCCGCAACGTTCGTCATGGCGTTTTGTCACAGCGCGCAAGCGATTGACCTGTGGCGTTTTATCGCGGGCATCGGAATCGGCGTGCAACTGATTACGATTGACTCGTACATATCCGAAATTGCTCCGAAGGAACAGCGCGGGTATTGGATCGCTTTCTCGCAATTCATCGGGTATCTCGCAATACCGGTCGCCGCCTTTGCAGCATATCTGCTCGTGCCGCATACTATTGCAGGGCTGGCGGGTTGGCGTTACGTTGCGCTCATCGGTTCGCTCGGTGGCGTTGTGGTCTGGTTCTTGCGTCGAGGATTACCCGAATCGTCGCGCTGGGTTGAGGCCCGTTCCAAAGAACCTGCGGGAATCGCCCGAGCTTGGAGCACGATCTGGAACGCGACCTACCGGTCTCGTACGACCATGCTCGTCGTGTTCAACCTCATGCAAACCGTCGGCTTTTACGGGTTCACCGCGTGGGTTCCGATCTTTTTGGCATCGCATGGTGTGGGCTTTACTAAATCGCTCGAGTACTCGTTCATCATCGCGGTCGTAAACCCGTTGGGTCCACTGCTCGCAATGCGCATGGCCGATCGCATTGAACGTAAATGGCAAATCGTGTGCCTTTCGCTAACCATTGCGGTCGCGGGACTCGCATTCTCGCAAGCGCGAACCCCGGCGCTCATTCTCGTTCTCGGCACGATCGTCACGCTTGCCAACGCGTGGTTTTCCTGTGCATTTCACGCTTATCAGGCGGAGCTCTATCCGACGCGCATCCGCTCGCAAGCCGTCGGATTCGTCTATTCGTGGAGCCGTTTCAGTTCGATCTTCGTCGGTTTCCTCATCGCCGCGGTGCTGCGTGCGTACGGAACCACGGGCGTGTTCGCCGTTATAGCGCTCGCAATGATCGTCGTCGCCATCGCCATCGGCGGTTTCGGTATGCGCACAAACAACCTCGCGCTCGAAGAACTGGCCGGTACTTAGCTCACACCGGGGTTCGTGCTAGTATTGAAGCGTCTTGAAACGGGAGGGTATCATGCGCAATCTCATGCAGTTCTCCTCGGCCGTTGCACTACTCTTAGCCGGCACTCTGCTCGCCGGTGCGTCTCCGACGGCAGCGCCAGGTGGGTCGTATCAACAGAACGCGCTTAGCGGCTGCGCGAATCAATGGGTCTTCAACGGCGTCTGGCGTGTGCGCGTTACGAACATAGCGCCTATCACGAAAGCCGGCGTGAACTATCCCGGCTATGCGGTGACGATCCAGTCGCGCAACGGATCGCATCAAACCGCGTCTTGGGCGTATACCGGCGTTTCCGATCCGTCACTGATTCTCGATGACGGAACGGTGCTCCAACAGGACACCGATTCGACCATCTCATGGCATAACGACTCTTTCAAAGACTTGCCGCAGAGTGCAGGTTTTACGCACACGCTCAATTACTACATGGATAGTGCCGTGGCAACGCCACCAAAGCCGGCGAAGCTGCTCATCGAGGTCGATCCGAAGAAAGCGGCATCCAGTGGTCCAAAATATACGACGGCGACACCAAGTTTGCGCGTCGATCTGACGTGCAGCAAATAATTAGCCGAACAGACGCTTGAGAAATGTTTGGTGGTTATAGGAACCGCCGTTTCCAAAGCGCACGATGACGGCGTCCTGCGACGGCACCACGTACATCGCTTGGCCGCCTGAGCCGCTAGCGTAGATGAGATCCGCAGGAGCCTGCGGCGGGGCAAGCCACCAGCACAAACCGTAGCGCGGATTGGCTTTCGAACCTTCAAAACACTGGGCGAATTCCGAAGCATTTTTCGCAACGAAGGCTCCGAAAGTCGCCCAGTTTTTCGCAGTGAGAAACGCACCGGTCGGAAGCGGGCACGTGCCGTCTTTGAGCGAGCGCCACGAACTGACAGTGGTGCCGCTACGCGATAAAACGCGGTCGTGCAAATATTCGTGGGGTGTAAGGCCGAACGGGTGCAGTCTTTTTGCAAACACGGCGCCAAAGATTTGCAACGGAATACCGCTGTAGGTGAATCTTGAACCCGGCGCGTCGCGCGGTTCGGTGGCGAGCGCCTTTTCATAGGTGGGGACCGACGCGCCTAAGCCGCCGAACGGAACACCGGCGGTGAGATTGAGGAGTTCGCGAATACTCGCGCCGCGCCAAACGGGTTCATCGAGCGACAGCAAGCGCTCACGCTCGGCGGTGACGGCGGTAATCCCCCAAAAGCTCTTTGTGCCGCTGTACAATGCGTGAGGGCTGTCAGCCGTAAATCCGTCGCCGTACGCTTCAAAAAGCGTCTCACCGGCGTGTTGTATCAGCAATGCTTGCGGTTTATGCCGCGCGTGGTACGCGTCGGCTAGTTCGACGTCCACATTGCCTCCTGCGCCGTGTAAAAAGCGCTCACCTGCGGTATAGATTTTGCGGTGCGATGAGAGCGCTGGTACATCATGCCGGGCGTCGCGGCGAACTTACGCTGGAGGAACGCCCGATGCCGAGCGCACGGCCTGGCGAGCTGATTTTGCGCGTACGCGCATGTGGCGTGTGCCGCACGGACTTGCACATCGTCGATGAAGAGCTTCCACCAAAGCACGACAGCATCGTTCCGGGTCATCAGATCGTCGGTGAAGTGGCCGGCCAGGAGCGGCGTGTCGGCGTCTCATGGCTCGGCGGCGTTGACGGCACGTGTCCATTTTGCCGCAGCGGCGCGGAAAATCTGTGCGATGCGCCGACGTTTACCGGTTACGATCGCGATGGCGGTTACGCGGAGTACGCGGTCGTGCGCGAAGATTTCGCGATTCCAATCCCTGATTCGCTTACAGACGCGCAAGCGGCTCCGCTGCTGTGCGCTGGAATCATCGGCTTTCGCGCACTGCGTGTAGCGGGCGTGAAGCCGGGCGAGCGTGTAGGGTTGTACGGGTTCGGCTCGTCGGCGCATTTGGCGTTGCAACTCTTGCGCGCTTGGAATTGCGAGGTTTTCGTCGCAACGCGCGGCGAGAGCCACCGGCAGTTGGCCCAGGAATTTGGCGCCGTGTGGACCGGCGCAGAAAACGAAAAGCCACCGGTGCAGCTCGATCGTGCTGTGACATTTGCGCCCTCCGGCGACGTCGTAATCTCGGCGTTGTCGGTGCTGCGCAAGGGCGGAATCGTCGCCATCAATGCGATCCACTTGGACCGTATGCCTGCCTTCGACTACGACACGCTACTTTGGGGCGAGCGCCAGATTCGCAGCGTAACCAACATGACACGCGCCGACGCGCACGACTTCCTTGCGGCCGTCGCCCAGTATGCAATCCGTCCACGCAGCACGGCGTTTTCGCTCGAGGAGGGCGCCGACGCGCTAGAGGCGGTGCGGCGCGATAAAGTAAACGGCTCAGCCGTCATCTTTCCGTGAAAAGCGGGTATACGATACCTTACCGTGAGCCGTGCTTTTACAAAAGAGGACGACGGCGATAATGAAGTCGTCACCCCTCGGCCGCAGCGGCAGCATCCGTACTACGTGACGCCTGCGGGCTACGAAGAACTCCAAAAGCGCCTCGCGCAAGCGCAGGCCGCCGATAACGCGCGCGACGTCGAGGATCTTCAAGCGCGCCTGGAGGCCGCTACGGTCATCGACCCGCGCGAGCAGCCCAAGGACGTCATCAAGTTCGGTGCCAGCGTCACGGTAGAGCAGCCCGATCGCAACCAGCAGACATACCGCATTGTCGGTGAAGACGAAGCAGATCCGTTGCAAGGCACCATTAGCTGGCTCTCGCCGTTAGCGCGAGCGCTTCTGGAGCATCATGCCGGCGACCGCGTCGTCTGGCAGCGCCCAGCCGGAAATCTTCCGCTGCGCATAATTTCCGTCGTATACTAGTCCGCGTATGTCTGATTTCAATGCGGCGCATGCTATGCATGAGGCCTCGGAACGTCATGAGCAGGTGGCATCCGGCGGGAAGATCGTTCCGGTATCTGCAGCCATTGTTGCGGTTTTAGCCGCGCTGGCGACGCTTTTTGCACATCACAGCTCAACCTCGGCCCTTGCGCAGAAAAACGAAGCGATTCTGTATCAGGCGAAGGCCGCCGATCAGTACAACTATTTCGAATCGAAACGTATCAAGGCGCAGCTCAATCAAAGCCTGATTGATTCCGGAATTGTCGCAAGCGGATCGGCGGGGCATCAAGCGATGTTAGGCCGCATAAACAAAGAGAACGGCGAAGCGAACGTTATACTGAAGAAGGCCAAAGCGCTCGAGGCGCAGTCCGCGGACCATATCGAACGCTCAGAGCAATTTATGAACTCGTATGAAAATCACGAGGTCGCGGCGACGCTGTTCGAAGTCTCCATCGTGCTCATTTCGATTACGGCATTGATGCGCAGCAACGTGCTGCTATGGATTGCCGGGGGCGCCACGTTGGTAGGGCTCGGATTTTTTGCGGTGGGCCTTTTGCACTAAGGCGCGGCACCGCCTACGCGGCTTCTTCCCGGACTCTTCCCGATTCACTCTACAACGTTCCCAGTAAACGCATGCTATCTTGCTACAAACATCGTAGTGCAAGGAATATTGACGCAGTGGGTGGAGCGAACGCATAAAAATCGAGCCGACGAGGTGCGCACAGTGTGGGCACCTATCCTCGCCTCACCCGAACACTATTCGGAGCTGCCGCGCGTACACGAAAAGGACGCGCTCACACTCCTCGTCATGTGGAATGCGGCGTACCTGAACGGCGGCGAGCGACGTGCCTTTCTTTATACAATTGCAAAACGCTTGGGCCTGGATGCCGCTGCGCTCAAGCTGATTCATCAACGCGATATTGAGGCACAACTGGCCGCCTTTGAAACGCTGAGAGATCTCGGCGACCGCTCCGCAGCGCCGGAGGTTCGCGCGTTTGTTGATTCTTCAAATCCGGTAGTTTCATTTGCGGCGGCACGCGCACTGCTGAGAATCGACCGCAACTTCGCGCGAACGTTTGTCGCGTTGATGATCAAGCATTCGGATTGGCCGCCGGCAAAGCTTCAGGAATTGGTCGAAGAGGAGCGCGATACGCTTGCGACGCCCATTCTCAGGCTCGTGCGCGCGTCTTCCGCCATGTCACGCGATCTCATACAGTATTTGCGTTTCTTCGATTCTACGCTTACCAGACCGGTGCTGCGTCACATCCTTACGAGCGCCGACGATCCGGCGATTCTTATGGAGGCACTCAAGGTTCTAGAAGCGATCGGCTCGCCGTCGGAAGCGAACCGAAACCCGGCCAAACCGGTGCGCCCCGCGGTTTAGCTCCTCCTACGCTGCGGCGTGCCGGCGCGGCATGCAAAAAAGCCCGTGGTGCGCCGCGGGCTTTTATGCTTTGAAGTCTATCCGTAAGAGAAGTCATCTGCGAGCGGTCTCGTGGCGTTCAATTGGCGTACCCAGGTGACGACGTAGGAGACAATACGAATGAAAACGAGATTTTGGCGATTTGCCGCGAGTGCGGCGGTCTTATTTAGCGGCCTTTTTCCAGCAATAGCTTCAGCCGAGACGACATCGCAAGCAATAAAAGTGAACGGATGCGTCGCGACCGCAGCGACTCATTCACAGACTTGGCTCACCAGCTTTGGAACGAACGTGACACAGCCGGGAATTCCTCCAGTGCTGATGATCGACTTTGCAAATACATCCCAAAAGTCGATAAGTTCGGTTGAATTCGGCTTAGTGGAGAACGGGAGAATCGTCGCGATGGTTCGCGATGTCGGAACGTTTGCACCGAACGCGAGCGTTATGCACGCGTACGGTATTAGAGATACGGGCGGATCCTCGAGCGCGGAGCCTGCTTCGTGCGTTCCTCTCGCCGTTCACTATACCGACGGCACGGCGTGGATGAATTCGAACATGCCCGCGCATTAGT